>JADGHL010000061.1 GCA_019686135.1 Myxococcaceae bacterium
GCCGCAGATCGGGTCGTACGGTCCCCGGTCGTTCGGCTCATTCGGATTCGACACCCCTCACCCCCCGCCGCCGGCTCGCCTGGCGGCTCCCCCATCCGCGTCGACGGATGCCGTTTCCGAACGGCTGCAGCGGCGGTGCCAGCCATCAGGCGTTGGCTGACGGACGGCGGGGAGGATCCGCTCGCACGGGACCCGGTCCGTTCCCCGCCTTCGGTGGGAACGTGCGTTCCCATCGTCCTCACGGGCCTCGTCCCACGGAACGGGGTGCCCCAGAAGACATCAGGCCGCCCGAACCACGGGGATCCGGACGGCCTGGTGAGGCGGGCGTACGTGCCGCTGTCGTTACGGCGTGTACGTGAAGTGGTACCCGGTGTTCGGCTGGATGCCCGGGTTGGTGGACTCGACGTTGATGGCAATCGCGTAGCGGCCGTCCGGCGTCTCCAGCCACGTGGTGGCGGACTTCCCCTTCGCGTACGTCGCGTCGGACGCGGACATCATGCTCCCGTAGTGGAACTCGATGTCGCCCGTGCTCTCGATGAACTTCACCTGGAAGTTCACCGACGCGGTCGCCGGCGCCCAGATCTTCCAGTTCTCCCACGAGACCAGCGTGTATTCATCGCCGCTCCCGGGCACGCCATCCGGATCCGCCTGTTTGAGGTAAACGGCCGAATTGGTCGCGTTCCCGACGAGGTCGTCCCAGAACGGCGCGATCACCCCGTTCGGCGCGGAGGTGGACGGCACGGTGTCGTTCGTGTTGTAGGAGTTCGTGATCGCCGTCGTCGTGATGAAGCCGTTCGAGCTCACCCACAACGTGTTGGTGGTGGCGCCGAAGACCTGGATGGGCCGGGTGAGCGTGACCTGCTGGTAGACCGAGTCGGTCGAGCTGCCGCTCAAGCTTCCGATCACGGTCCCGGTGGCAGCGATCGACTCGAAGCCGTTGGGCACAGTGGGCCCGCTCAGGTGGTAGTGGAGGCAAGGCGCGTCCTTCGTTCCGGGGGTGCCGATCTGATCACCGTAGCTCCCGGTGCCGTCGCACGTGATCGTGCTGCCACCCCCGGCGATGAGCACGGTCGGATCCGGCTTCTCGAAGCGCACCGTCTTTCCGGTGCCGCCGACCGACGAGGTCCACTCGGCGGTGGTGTATTTCCCGCCCTGAAGGGTGAGCGAGATCGACCCCGCGGTGTCGTCGAGCGTGATCGCGCTCGGGTAGACGAAGTCGACGGTGATCCCGCCGTTCTGGGCCGGATCGTTGCTCCGCCCGAAGACTTTCACGCCATTCGGGGGCAGGACGAGCGGAGTGTCGATCAACACCTTCCCCTGAGCGCCGAAGTCGATCGTCCAGCCGTTGAGGTCGATGGGAGACGAGGTGTTGTTGGCGACCTCGAACCACTCGCCGAGCGGCGCCGTGGCAGAGGGGTGGAAGTTCACTTCGTCGATGTGGAAGTTCCCCGGCGGCAGGAGTTCGGGCGAATCGTGGATGTCGATGAATGCGTCGTTCGGCAGATGCACCCGGACGGTCTGGGCAGCCTGGCTGGCGCGAATCCAGATCGGCGTCGCGAGCTGATCCGCGAACACGAGGGCGTCGCCGGCCACCGGATGGAGCGCGGGGCTGAACTGGCTGAAGGGCGGGATCACCGCGCCGCCGGCGGCATCCATCAGCCCGACCGCGGCCTCGACCGACTGGGGCAGATTGCTCATCCGGTCGTAGGCGAAAATGATCCGCCCGTCGGCATACACCCGCGCCTGGAACGTCAGGTGATCGGAGTTGTTGTACCTCCGGGTGTCGGTCCACTGCACGATGAGCCGCTCCGACGGCCCGCTCCCATCGAGCTGCCAGTAGATCCGCGTGGTCGACTGGTTCTGGAGATCTCTGCCGAAAGGCACGATCGCCTTCGGCGGATAGTCGCTGCTGGGCAGGAACGTGTCAGGGACCGAGACACCGCTGTTGGTCGTATCGGAGAAGAAGAACCACCCATTGGTGGCGATCGAGATGCGCCGGCCGCTGAAGGTGATCCCCTTCACGGTGGTGGTGAAGACCTTCCCCAGGTCCACCAGATAGGCCGCGGTGTCGTCGCTGCTGCCGATGCTGACCGGGTTCCCGGTCTGGGAGATGTCCACGAACTCCTCGCCCGGAGCGGTGGTGGGGGTGAAGTCGAGCGGCTCGAGCTGTCCGTTCACGGTCGCGCCGGTGATCTGGATGCGGGCGCCCTCGGGCACGGGCTCCGCCGAGTAGATGAGGTGCGCCGGGTTGGTCACGTCCACGGTGAAGGTCTGCGGAGTAATCGCCTCGCCGAGCGTGTTGTCCGCCTCGAACACGTAGACGGTGTGCGTGTTGGGGAAGACGTCCAGGGAGGCCTGCTCGACGTCGTGCCCGGTGCGCTCGGCCACCACCGGTCCCCCCTGGACGGAGATGCGCACGTGCCGGGCGTTGGGGACCTCCCACGACAGGGTCAGCGGCTCACCCCCGTTGACCACCGTGGCCGGGTTCCCGTTGAAGCTCACCAGCGAGGGGGCACCGACCGGCTCGACGAGGGCGGTCTTCGTCACCTTGCCGCCGCGGGCATTCGAAACCTCCAGCACCAGCGCCTGAGGCGCGGCGCCGGTATCCACGGTGAAGCTGCCGTCTTCGACCTCGGCGCGCGTCGTGGCGCGGTGGACGGTGACGCCGTCCACGATCACGTCGACCCGGTCCGCCAGGACCGTCTTCCACGAGACCGTCCAGGTGTTCCCGGTCCGCGCGTAGGCCGGCGCGTTGAAGGCCGTCACCACGGGATCCGCGCCGGTGTAGACGGTCCGCGCCGCCGTCACCGTCTGCCCGCCCTGGGTTGCGGTGAGCGTATAGGTTACCTGTCCCGAAGCGCCGTCCACGCCCGGAAGCGTGTCGGTGAAGCTTCCGTCGGCGATCTGCGCCGGGTCGGTGATCGTGGTGAGCACACCGCGGCCGGTCGCCGAGAGGGTGACGCTGTCCGCCGCGCCCACGTGCCAGCTCAGGGTCACCGGGTCACCGGGCTGCGCTGCCTGGACGCTCGCGGTGAAGCCGAGGATCGCCACCTTCACTGCCACCTTGGCGTGCGCGCTCAGGTCGCCCGCGGTGAGTGTGTACTCGGTGTCGCCGAGCGGCGAGACTGCGATCGATCCCTGCGGTGCGCCCGAGTGGATCACCTGGCCGGCGCCGTCGGTGATCGTCGCGCTGTCGGCGCCCGGCGCGTTCCACACCAGCGTCGCGCTCCCGCCGGCTTCGATCTTCTCGGGGATCGCGGAGAAGGCCACCGTCGGCGCGTCACGGCGGATCAGGACGGAGACCGCTCCCTGGTCGTTGCCGCCCTCTCCACGCGCGGTGAGCACGAAGACCGTATCTTGGTTCACCGCCACCTCGACCGAGCCGTTCGAGGCAGATGGATCCGCCAGCTCGAGCGCCGCCCCGCCGAGCGGGGAGATCTGCACGCTGGTGGCGTCCTTGACCTCCCAGGACAGCGTCACCTTTCCGCCAGCCTCCACCTCCGTGGCGCTGGAGGTGAAGGAGATGACGGTGGCGGGGACCGGGACCTTCTCCTCCGGCGGAGGCTGAGGCTTGCAACCGGCCGCCAGCACGAGCGCGGCCGCACAGATCCACGTCGAAATCGCTTTCATCGATCGTCTCTCTTCCAGAAGCGGGTTCGGGCGCAGCTCAGCGCGCGGTGAAATAGATGGAGGTGTTGCTGGCGATCCCCGGCGCAGTGGCCGAGTTCACGTTGTAGACGAGCGCGGCGGTGCCGGCGGCGTTCTCGAGCCAGGTGGTGGCACTGATGCCGTGAGCGCGATCTGCGTCCGCGCCGGTCATCGCCCCATAGCGGAACTCGATGTCGCCCGAGGCTTCGTGGAACACCACCTGGAAGTTGAGCTGGGTGGAGTACAGCCAGACCTTCCAGTTCTCCCAGGAGACGATGGTGTACTCGTCACCAATCACCGAGGGATCGGGATCGAACTGCTGGTACAGCACCTTTGAATTGCCGGTGTTCTCCTCGAGATCGTCCCAGAAGGGCGCGATCACCCCGTTGGGGGCGCTCGTCGACGGACTGCTGTTGTTGCCGTTGTAGCTGTTGCTCAAAGGCTGGGTGCTGATGAATCCGTTCGAGCTCACATACAGCGTGGTGTACGACTGACCGAACACCTTCACCGGCCGCGCCAGCATGAGCGTCACGTACACCGAGTCCGAATCGTTGGGGGCCGCGAGCGACCCGACGACCGTTCCGGTGTTCATGATGGACTGGAAGGTGTTGGCGGGCCCCACCGACATCGAATAACCGAAGCAGTCCGGATGAGGACTGCCGGGCGTCCCCAACTGCCCGTTCTGGCCGTAGACCGTTGTGGCCGCGCAGTGCAGCTCGGTTCCGCCCCCGGTCACCGTCACTCCCGGTGAGTTGATGGTTGCGACACCCTGGGTCCCCGGTGAGTTCCAGGTGAAGGAGGCGAAAGTCACGCCGTACGAGGTCAGGCGCAGCGAACCGGCGGCGTCCGGCATCGTCAGGCCCGGGCCGTAGACGTAATCCACCGCCGCACCGCCGGCGGAGGCCTCGGCCGCCTCGGGATCAGAACCGAACAGGAGGAGGCCGCCTGCCGCAATCGTCAGCGGTCCGGTGATCGTGTGGGTGTTCCCGTTTCCGAAGTCGATGGTGGTACCGCCGAGGTCGAACGGATACGGGCTGCGGTTCTCGAGCTCGAACCACTCCCCCAGGCCCGCGGCTGGGTTGTAGTTGACCTCGGAGATCACGAGCTGGTTGGGGAGGATTGCCGGGTAGGTGATCCCGTCGATCTCCACCTGCTTCCCCGTCGTCCCCACGGCCACTTTGGCGACGATGGGCGTGGCGGTCACGACCCAGGTGAACGGCGGGGTGGCCGGCGGCGCGCTGCCGATCTGGATGTCGCCTCCGCCGTTCACGGTGGATCCGGTGACGGTCACCGTCGCACCCAGCGGCGCGGTAGGAGGATCGAACGTCAAAGTGGCCGGGGTGGTGACCTGGACCGACGCCGTGGCGGTGACCACGTCGCCCAGCCCGTTGTCCGCGGTGAGCAGATACTCGGTGTCCACGTTCGGGTAGTCGTCGACCGAGGCGTCGGCCATGCCGGCCGCCTTGCCGTCCACCGTGGCCACGGCCCGGCCCGTGCTGGTGGTGATCACCACATGCCGCGCGTTGGGGATGGTCCAGGTGAGCGCCACCGGGTCGCCGCCCGTGGCAACCGTCCCCGGTGTCGCCTCGAAGCTCGTGACCGAGGGCGTTCCCACGGCGCTGACGGTGACCTCGTCCGAGCGGTCTTCACCGCCGCGGAGGCTCGCCGCGCGCACCTGGACGACCTGATCGGTGGCGCCGGGCGAGGGCAGGGTGACGCTGCCCGCATCCGCCAGGGCGAGGTTCGCCGACGTGTAGACGACCTCGCCATTGACGATCACCTCGACCAGGTCGGCGCCCGTCGTCTTCCACGTCACCTCGTAGGTCCCGCCTTCGCGCACCCACGTGGGGATGGAGACCTCCCGGAGCTTCGGTTGACCCGCCACGTACACGACCTGGTCGCGAGTCGTGGTGCGATCACCCGCCGGGTTGACCGCGGTGATCCGGAAGGTGATCGCCCCAGCGGGATCGATGTTCGCCGGGACATGGAAGGTCGCGCTCCCGTCCGCCACCTTCGCGGCGTCGGTCTCGTGCGCCACCTCGTCACTGCCGGGCACGGCGACGGTGACCTCCGCGGCGCCGGTGACCTTCCAGCTGATCGTGACGGTGTCGTTCGGCAGCACCGCGGAGGGCGTGACGGAGAACAGGTCGATCGCCGGCCGCACGCGCACCGCAGCCTGGTGCGCGGTGCCATCCACGGTGAGCTCATAGACGGTGTCCACGGTCGGCGTGACGGTGACCGTTCCGGACTCCACCTGACCCCCAAGGTCGATCGTCGCGCCGCCCTGTTCGGCGAGCGTTACCGTCGAGGCTCCCTGCGCCATCCAGGCCAGCGTCACCGGCTCGCCGGCGGTCACGTCTTCGGGCGTCGCCACGAAGAGGACCTGGTCGACCCCATCCTTGACGTCCACCGCGGCCGCTGCCGATTCGGTGAGGCCGCGTTCGTTCTTCGCGGTGAGGACGTAGAGCGTGTCCGCCTGCACCGTGACCTCCACCGACCCCGAGAGCCCTTCGGCTCCGGAGACCACGCCCCTGCCCGCCTCCACCAGCGTCACCGAGGTGGCGTTCTTCGTCTCCCACGAGAGGGTGACCTTGTCGCCCGCGGAGACCTCGGACGCGGACACGGTGAAGGAGACCACCTCCGGCGCAGGGGGCGGAGGCGGAGAAGTGACGGGGGCAGGGCAACCGAACAGCGACATCAGCGCGGCGCAGACCGCCGCGAACCGGAGCGTTTGGGCAACGGACATGGGTGTGTCGTTCGTCAAAGCGTTCATGGCGGGTTCTCGGCTCCGTCCTGGCTACGGTCTGGGGGTGAACCGGTAAGCGGTGTTGGACGTAATCACCGGCTGATTGATGCCGATCGGCATCGCTGCGCTTCCATTCAGTCGCTCGAGCCAGATCGTGGCGCTGTGGCCGTCGGCGAGGTTGGACGAGCTGCCGCTCACCATGTCGGCGTAGTGGTACTCGATGACGCCGTCATCGAAGAACTTGGCCTCCATCTCCAGGGTGTCCGGAGCGTTGTGGTTCGTAACGGCGTGGTACTGGACGATCCATCGCCCCGGGAGCCCGGCCCCCGCTTCGAGGCGCTGAACGAAGACGTTGCTCTCAGGCGTGTCGCCTACCTCGAGATCGTCCCAGAAGAGCGCCGCCAGGGCGGTGGGAGCCGAGCTGGAGGGCTTGGTGGCATTGCTGTAGCTGGAGAGGGTGGTCGAGGACAAGGCGATCCACCCGTTGGTGCAGACGGAGATCGTCGACACTGGGGTCTTGAAGTACGTGATCGGGTTGGAGCCGACGTCCACGCTGGCGGTCTGGTCGTCGACCTCCTGCTCGAACAGCGGCGTGCCCGTTGCGCTGATGTCCTCGAAGGCCACTGGGATCGTGCTCAGCTCGTATTCGAAGCACGACTCGTTCTTCGCGCCCGGTGTGCCGATCGCCCCGTCGCTGCCGTAGGTCATCGAACGCTGCGTGCAGACGAGGCCGTTGCCGTTCGTGTCGATCGCCGAGAGGTCCGGGCCCTGGATCGAGACGGCCTCCTGGACATCGGCAGCGGCGTAGTCGAGGTGGGAGATCTCGCCCACCGCCGAGAGGGTGATGGTCTCGTCCGCGGTGTCCGCCGGCGTGAATCCGGACCATTCCACGGTGACGTTGGCGCCGCCGTTCTGGGCCGGGTCTGCGCTGTCGCCAATCACCAGATAACCGTTCGGCGCAATCACCGTGCCCTCCGGCAGCGCGAAGCTGGTCATCGTGGCGGCCGATTCGAGCAGCGCGCCGGAGATGTCGAACTCCTCATCCGTCGTGTTGTGGAGCTCCAACCAGCGGCCGGCGGGCGTGGCGGGGCTGGGGCGAACCATCAGCTCGTTCACCAGCACCGACCCGGGCGGGATCACGCTGGCGCGGGCGCTGTAGACGACGTACCCGTTGCCCACCGGGCGACGGGCGAACAGCACGAAGTCGGAGCTGTGGTCGGCGGTGATCTCGAAGGCGCCGGTGGACGAACCGGAGGCCATGAAGATGAACTCGTCGCCCGGGGTCAGCACCGCGGTGTTGGGTTCACCGCGCTTCTCGTAGAGCGAGTCGCTGCGCTTCCAACCGACGGTGGCGCCCTCGCCGGCGGAGTCGGTGCCATTAAGGGTCTTGTAGGCGAAGTGGATCTCGCCGGTCTCCCACAGCTGCACCTCGAAGGTCAGCTCCGAGCCCTGTTCGTCGGCGGTCACGTGCACCTTGTCCCACTGGACGATCAGCCGGCGCGGGAAGCTGGTCCCCTCCCACAGGTAGAGGACGCGGCCGTTCTCGCCGAGGGTGAGGTCGTCCCAGAACGGTGCCACCAGCGCAGGCGCGCCGTCGTCGGGATCGTCGAGCGTCACGTTGTCCGGCAGCGCGCCGACGTCCTCGAAGCTGATGAAGCCGTTGGTGGAGACGTGGAACTCCGTCTCCTGGAGACCCACGAACGGGAAGCGGAAGCCGGCGGGCGCCTGCAGCGTGGCGGTGCCATCGTCCGGATCGTCGAATTGCAGCGCCCGGGCGTCGACGTGCTCGTCGAGCTCGTACCAGTCCCCGGCGGGGTTGTTGACGATCGCCGGCTGCGTCGGATCGCCGATCACCGACGGGGAAACCGTATCGTCCAGCAGCCAGGACACGGAGATCGTCTCGCCCGGAGTGACCGGCGTCGGGGTGGCGGTGATCAGCCCGGGCGCGGAGAGCACGTCCACCGTCTGCTTCGCGGTGACACGTTCCCCGGCGTCATTGAACGCCTCGAGGACGAAGACCGACTTGTTTCCGGGGAAGATGTTCTCATTCCCGCTGGCCACCCGAGCCGGATCGTCGGTCGTGAAGAGCGTCGGGCCGTTCTCCAGCCGCACGACCACGCGGGTCGCGTTGGTGGTCTTCCACGTCGCGTTCGCAGGGTTGCCGGCGGCGTTGATCGACGCCGGGAGGTTGAACTCGTCGATCGTCGGCGGTGCCACGATCCTCACCACGCTGCTCGACTCGGCCCGGACACCTTCATGACCCCAGGCGATGAGCGTGAAGGTCGTGTCCGCTTTCGGCGCCGCAAGGGTGAGCCGCCCCTCGGCCACCTTCGCTGTGTCGCGCGGCAGCGGCTCGTAGAGGAGCCCGCCGTCCGCCAGGACCTGCAGCCGTTCGGCGTTCACCGTCTTCCACGCCACCTCGAAGGTGTGACCGGTGGTGACCGCCGCGGGGATGACGAACGAGGTGATCCGCGGCCCCTCGCCCACGAAGCCCGAGACCATCCGGGTCAACGTCATCATGGGGTCGGTCTGCTTCACGGTCAGCGTGAACTCGAGCGGGAATCCGTCGGTCACCGCCTGCTGATCGGGACGCTCGGCGGGCACCGTCCACGCGAACGTGCCCTGATCCACCGCATTTTCGTCGGTGGGGAGGGTCGCCTTGTAGAGCTGGCCGAAGGTCTTCTCGGTGATCACCACCTCTTCGGCGCCGCCGGTCTTCCACGACAGCTGGATCGTCTCTCCGACCTTCGCCGCCGCGGGCGTGGCGTCGAACGACGCCACCACCGGCCGCACCTGGATGTCGGCGTGCTGTTCGAGCACCGTCTCCGGGTTGGCGCCCGTCGCCACCAGCGAGTAGCCGGTGGTGCGCGCCGGCGCGACGTCCACCACGCCGGCGCCCCCGCTGACGTCGAGCGGGGTCACCCCGCCGCGCGAATCGCGCAGCTCGGCGCTCTGCGCGTGGAAGGCGCTCCACAACAGCTGCGCGTGCTCGCCGGAGTCGATCACCGGAGGGACCGCCACCAGGAAGACCTCGCGCAGATCCTCGCCGACCGCCAACTGCACGAACGCGTTGGCGCGGCCGCCGGCGCCGCGGGCGCGGAGGACGTAGAAGGCCGTCTCGAGCGGCGAGACGACGGCGGTGCCGTGTGTGGCGTCGCCGTCGTAGGCGATCTTCCCGCCCGTCTGGTCGACGATGGTCACCTCGTCCGCGCCGGTGACGTCGAACGTGAGAGTGGCCGACTCGCCGGGGTTGATCCGGGTCACGTCCGCGGAGAAGTCGACCACCACCGGCGGCGCGGGCAGCGGCCTGGGAGCTTCAGATTGCGTGCAGCCCACAGCGCACAGAAGCGCCGGAACTGCCGCGAACGCACCAGACGAAATCTTCATCCTTGTGACTCCGTAAAGGGGCCAGCGCCGGGCGCGCTTGGCACACTGCGAGGGTGAAGCGTTGTAGGCTCAGCGCAACGAAGCGTCAACGGAGTACAAACCCAGACACGTTCCGCTCGACGCCGCGTTGCGGGCAACGCGATGCGCGGCAATCCGCGAAGGCGAAGCGTCAGCTTTGAGCTCAGCCGGATGACGGTGCAGCAAGGCGCGTCGCGCCTAGAAGTCCGCGCCCACCGACGCGGCGATGAGGGTGTCGTCCATGTATCCGCGCCGGAACCGTGTGAGCTCCAATCGCCAGACGAGTCGAAGCATCGGATCCTCCCGCAGCACCGGCCTTCCGCGCACGCCGATGCCGTACTGGAACAGCGGCTTGACCCCGGCGATGGTGGTGATCTGCCCGTCGGACTGGATCGCCTCGGACTGGTAGGCCAGCCCGGCGCCCAGCTGCGCGAAGAAGCCAAACGACTTCACCGCGTCCACGTGCAGCTCGTACGCAGGCGCGAGGGTGAAGTAGTGGTAGTGGCTGTCCGCGAAGATCCGCGCGGTGCCGTCGTGGAGCGTGCCCCAGGTCCAGCCCACGTCGGCGAACAGCGCGTCGTGCCAGGGATCGGCGGGGATGAGCCGGCCATACTCCCAGGTGAAGCGCAGGCCCCACGCGAACCTCGGCTCGGCGAACCGGCCCTGCGAGGAGTCGAGCAGCATCAGCCCGGCGACGACGCTGCCTCCTACGCCCTTGTTCGGATCGTCGAGGCGCGCGAGCGAGACGTCGCCGTCCTCTTCTCCGACCCAGGTCTCGTCCCGCAGATCCGGCGTCCCCTCGCTCGAGCGCGGCAGCTCGCGAAGGCCCCGGTCGTCGGTGGGGCGGCTGTCCACTTCTTCGTCGATGTACGGAATGGGGGCGTCGTCCTCCTCCTGCGCGAAGACGGGGGCGGAGACGAGCGCGCATGCCAGCGCGCCAAACAGCAGCGATCGGATCACGGGCAGTCTCCGGTGACCTGGGCCTGGGCCGGGCAGTGGGTGAGCTCCTCGCGCGGAATCTTCAACCGCCCGAGGAACTCTCCGCACACGCGCGTCTGCAGCTCGGTGGACGTCACGCCGCCGAGCACGACGTCCACCACCTTCGTGGGCGTGAAGTTCTCTGGCGTCTGGAGATTCCCGTCGATCTCCGCCTTCAGCTCTGGATAGACCGTAAGGAGCGACTTCGACAGAAGCGCCCAGTCGTCCGGCGAGTTGCCCGCGTGGTAGAGCGCGCTCGCGAACACGGTGCCCACCTCGTAGTGGTAGCCCCCCGCGACGAAGTCGTTGATGTTCGCGCCGGCGAGCATGTTGTTCATCGTGGCGTCGAGGCACTTGTCGTTCTTCGCCATGTCGCGCGCGTCCGCGGTCGCCGCGTCGAACGAGCTCTCCGCGCCGCGCGTGTCGCAGCCGAACTTCGTGCGGCAGCTCTGCGCCAGCGCGTGGAAGTCGGCGAACCCCTCGTCCAGCGCCTTGAGCAGATTCGCCGCCGGCGTTGCGACGCCGCTCTGCGCCCAGATGGTCAGGCCCTGCGGAACCGCCTGACCGCCGTAGACCAGCTTGTTCCACACCACGTGCGCGTACTCGTGGGCGACGATGGACGAGTTCATCGCCAGCGGCGCCTCCTGCAGCTTGTCGAAGGGCAACACGAGCAGCGACTTCACCGGAGCGAAGAAGAGCGCGTTGTCCCGCTGCTCCTGTTGGCTGACGTCGGCCAGCGTGAAGGAGGGGAAGTAGAAGACGCGGGTTCGGCCCAGCACCTGCGCGTCGACGCCCTGGTCCTGGAAGAAGAGGAAGGACTGCTCCACGTTGTAGTACGTGGTGACCATGTTCCAGGTGTGGAAGTCGGCCGGCCAGAGCACGCCGTCCTTCTCCACGTAGCTGGCGTGGGGCGGGTTTCCGTCCTGCTTGATGTAGATGTCCGCGAGCTGTTCGTCGCTGGTGACGCCGCCGTTGATGCTGAGCAGCGGATCCTGCGAGCTCACGTAGATCTGCGCTCCGCCCACGAGATAGGCCACCGCGCCGTCCAGCGTCACGACGTCGCTCAACGAGCCGATCTGCACCTCGGTGGGCTGGTAACGGCCGCCCGGGGCCCCCTCGGCGCCGGCGCCGCGGACCAGCGCCATCACGCGGACGGGCTGGGACGTCGAGGGGCCGCAGGCCAGCCAGCCCGCGGAGAGCACCGCCACCGCCGTGGCGAGACTGCGCGCGTCGAACATGTCGGGAACGTACTACGCCCACGTCAGACGGTGGCCGGGCACCGACTCCGATTGACGCTCCGCACCCTCATTCCTATGGTCCGCGCCCCCTTTTCTTCACAGGACACAAACGCCATGGCCGTCCGCTTCATCTCCGAGGTCAAACGCACGCATACCTGTGGCGAACTCTCCGCGAAGGACATCGGCAAAGAGGTCGTCCTCTTCGGCTGGGTCCACAACCGTAGGGATCACGGCGGGGCGGTGTTCATCGACCTCCGGGATCGTGAGGGGCTGACCCAGGTGGTGTTCGAGCCGGGGATCTCGAAGGAGACCCACGAGCTCGCCGGGTCGCTCCGCCTGGAGTACTGCGTCGGGATCCAGGGCAAGGTGGTCTCGCGCGGGCACCAGGTGAACCCGAAGCTGAAGACGGGCGAGATCGAGGTCCGCGCCACCGAGCTCACCATCTTCAACCGCTCGGAGCCGACCCCGTTCCCGATCGAGGACCGGATCGACACCTCGGAGGAGAAGCGGCTGCAGTACCGGTACCTCGATCTGCGCCGCGCGCCGCTGCAGCGGTCGATCATCGCGCGCAGCCGCGCCAACCAGATCACCCGCACCTACCTCACCGAGCACGGCTTCCTCGAGCTGGAGACGCCGTTCATGGGCAAGTACACGCCCGGCGGCGCGCGCAACTTCCTCGTCCCTTCGCGGCTGAACCCCGGGAAGTTCTACGCGCTGGCGGAGAGTCCGCAGCTCTACAAGCAGCTGTTCATGGTCTCCGGCTTCGATCGCTACTTCCAGATCGTCCGCTGCTTCCGAGACGAGGATCTGCGGCTCGACCGCCAGCCGGAGTTCACCCAGATCGACCTCGAGATGAGCTTCGTCTCGCAGGAAGACGTCTTCGCGGTGATCGAAGGGCTGATCCAGCGGCTGTGGAAGGAGCTTTTGGGCGTGGACGTCCCCATCCCGTTCCCGCGGATGGACTACGACGAGTCGATGGCGAGGTACGGCAACGACAAGCCGGACCTGCGCTTCGGGCTCGAGCACGTGGTGCTGACGGACCTCATCGCCCGGCACGGCGAGGCGGGCGGCGTGCCGCTCATGTACGAGGCGGTGAAGAACAAGGGGATCGTCAAGGCCATGGTGATCCCCGCGGACAAGCCGCTCTCCCGCGCGGAGACCGACAAGCTGGAGGAGTACGTCAAGGGCATGGGCGCCGCCGGCCTGGGCCGCGCGAAGGTGAACGAGTCCGGCGAGTGGACCCAGTCGCCGTTCAGCAAGACGATCACCCCCGCGCTGCGCACGGCCATCAACGAGGCTGTGAAGGCGAAGCCGGGCGACCTCATCCTCTTCCAGTTCGGCCGCGAGGCGATGGTCCACACGGTGATGGCCAACCTGCGCGTGCACCTGGCCAAGAAGCTGGGGCTGATCCCCGAGTACGGTTCGGGCGGGGTGTGGAAGTTCCTGTGGGTCGTGAACCCGCCGCTGTTCGAGTACGACGAGGACGCGAAGGCCTGGGTCGCCGCGCACCACGCCTTCACCCGTCCGCACGACGACTCGCTGCCGTACCTCGAGTCGGATCCCGGCCGGGTGAAGTGCTGGCGCTACGACGTCGTGCTCAACGGCTTCGAGCTCGGCGGCGGGTCGATCCGCCTGCACGATCCGAAGGTCCAGGCGCAGGTGTTCCGCGCCCTCGGCATCTCCGACGAGGAGGCGCGCAACAAGTTCGGCTTCCTCCTGGACGCGCTCAAGTACGGCGCCCCGCCGCACGGAGGCATCGCGCTCGGGATGGACCGGCTGGTGATGCTGCTCACCGGCGCAGAGTCGCTCCGCGACGTGGTGGCCTTCCCCAAGACGCAGAAGGGCACCGACCTGATGACCGGCGCCCCCGGCGAGGTCGACGAGCGCCAGCTGCGCGAGGTCTACGTGAAATCCACGCCGCCGGCGAAGTAGCCGGCGCCAGAAGGACGGGTCAGGGCACCTGTTCCTGCGCCCACTTCGGATCCGCCGCGTCGGCATCCCGGCGCGGCGTGAACGTCCGGCGCACCAGCTCCACCACCTGATCCGCCGATTCGAAGGGCTTGTTCAAATAGCCCTGGAGCCGCGCGCTCCGCTTGAGCAGCGGCTCCGGGTACGCGGTGATGAGAATCGCCGGCAACCCGGGATCGATCTTCCGCGCTTCCGCCAGCACCTCCAGCCCGCTCTCGCCGGGCAGGTGCTTGTCCACCACGAAGCCGTCGTATCGAGCCGCCCGCAGACTCGCGAGCGCCTCCGCGCCGGTGGCCACGCTGGTCACCCGGTAGTCCTCACGCCGGAGGATCCGATCGAGGAAGAGTCGAACCGCCGGGTCGTCGTCCAACACCAGGATCCGCATCGGCATGGCCGCCATTGTAGTGCCGGTACCGTTGGGTTTCCAGCAGATAGGAAAAAACAAGACAGACATGCAATGTGCAAACATGTGTTTGAGATGCATCGGAACGGCGGAAAGCGGGCCCCTCCGGTGTGTCCGACATCGGGGGAATGCGGGGGCGTGGTAAGGAGACGTGGGGTCGTCCGCGATCGCCCGGGCCAACGCTGACCCGCGCTCACGGGCCGCACAACGGCGGGCACGGACAGCGGATGCAGTGGACCTGGTTGCAGTGTTCGGGCACGGGGCAGTCCGCGTCGGTCCGGCACCCCGGGACGCAGCGTTTGTCGTCGTCGCTGCAGCCTTCGCACACCATCCCCCGGGCGCACTCGGCGTCTTTTGTGCACGGCTCGTCGCGGCCCAGCTTTCCGGTTGGCGGCGCATCCGTTTTGCCGGCGTCCGTCGTTGCCGTCCCGGTGGCGGTCTTCGCATCGAAGTCGAAGGTAGCGGTCGTCGATCCGTTGGCCTGCATCCGGAGCTCACCCGCAGCCGGCTCCTCGGGGCCGGCATGGCGGGGGCAGGCGAACAGGGGCAGGGCGAGTGGAAGCCAGAGGAGGGAGCGCACGGGCCGTATGCTAGGCGAGCCGGCGCGCGCGAGCACGCTTCTCGAGGTCGCCGCGTCGCCTTGAGCGCGATCGGGGCGGGCGTTAGCGTCCGCCGCAATGGAAGTGCATGCGACCGGCGAGGTACCGGTTCCGGAGGAGCCGGCCCCGGGGAGTGCCGCGTTCGAGGAGCGGCTCGACCGGACCACCCACTCGCGCTCGCGCCCCGGCAACCTCGTCCAGATGTTGTTCGACGGCGTGAGCTCGTTCGCCGAACGCAACCGGTTGATCTCGGCGGCGGTTCATTCGGTCCACCTGCAGACCTTCATCTTCAACGACGACGAGACGGGCTGGGAGCTCGCGAAGCTGCTGGTGGAGAAGGCGCGTCAGGGCGTGAAGGTGCGTGTCCTCTATGACGCGGTCGGTTCGAACCGCGCCGAGGCGGCGATCTTCGAGTTCATGCGCACCCACCGCGTCGAGGTGCGCGCCTGGGGCGATCCGCTCGAGCACCCGCTGGAGATGAACGACCGCTGGCACGAGAAGCACCTGATCGTCGACGGCCGGGTGTCGATCGAAGGCGGGATGAACATCGCCAACGAGTACGCCTTCGGAGGATCGGGCAAGCTGGTGTTCTCGCGCGGCGAGGTGGGAACCGAACCCTGGCGGGATGCGGACGTGCGCATCGAGGGGCCGGCGGTGGCGGATGCCCAGCGGGCCTTTCTGCGGAACTGGCGCCGGCTGGGGGAAGACGTGCCGCCCGAAGAGCTCCCCGCTCTGTTCCCCGATCCCGGAATGCCCGGGACCGCGTGGGTGCGGGTGGTGCAGCACCGCCCGGAAGAGGATGGCGATCGCAACACGCACGAGCTGTATCTACAGTGCTTCCGATCCGCGCGGCGGTGGATCCGGATCGAGAACGCGTACTTCCTCCCGCCGGCGGACTTGCGGAAGGCGCTGTGCGACGCGGCCCGGCGCGGCGTGGACGTGCTGGTGATGACCAACAGCCGCGAGTCGAACGACCTCGCGGTGGTGACGGACGCGGCCCGCTACTTCTACGACGAGCTCATCGCCGCGGGCGTGCGCGTGTTCGAGAAGACGGGCGGCACGCTCCACGCGAAGACCGCCACCTTCGATGGCGTCTACAGCATCGTCGGCTCGGTCAACCTCAACGGCCGCTCGGAGCGGCTGGACTCCGAGGACGCGATCGGCATCCTCGATGCGGCCACCGCCCGGGCGCTGGAGGTCCGGTTCGAGGAGGGGCTGTCGCAGACCCACGAGGTCACCGCCGAGGAGCTGCGCAACGAGGACTTCCTCACCAACCTGCGGCAGTTCTCGCTGTCGCTTCTGGCCTGGACCTTCTGATGAGTGTCGAAGCGTTGCGCGCACTTCTGGATCAGGTCCGCCGGACGGAGGCGGCCGGGGACCGCATCGCCGCGCACCGGCTGCTGGACCGGGCGCCGTTGGAGCTGCGCCGCTTCGGGAGCTTCCACTACGCGCGCGGCGCGCTCGCCTTCCGGCTGGGGGACGTCACGCGCGCCGTGGAGGCCTTCGAGCAGGCGGTGCAATTGGAGCCCCTCGTCGCCGAGTTCCACGCCAACCTGGGCGCGGCGCTCTTCGAACGCGCCCGGCGCACGGGCGGCCTTGAGCCGCGCGGGGAGAACGCGCCCTTGCACGCGGATCTCCTCCGCGCCGAGGCGGCCCTGCAACGCGCCGCGGAGCTCACCCCGAAGCTCTCCTCCGTCTTCAACAACCTGGGGCTGGTCCGCTGCGAGCTGGGCCAGTGGACCGACGCGCTGGACGCGTTCGACCGCGCGCTCTCGCTGAATCCGCGGGACGTTCACGCGCTCTACAACCGCGCCGCGGCGCTTTCGCAGCTGAACCGCCACGAAGAGAGCCTCACCACGTTGGAGGCGATCCTTGAGATCGATCCCTCCTTCGGCCCCGCTCGGGCCAGCCGGAAGTCCACGCTCGAGCGGCTGGAGCGCCAGCGCCGCGCCTGACACTTCCGGGGCACGTGCGTGGAACCGGCCGGAGGCGATCTGCTAGAGCGCGGCGCCCGAGAGCGTCATGAACGTCGTCCTCATCTCCCCCCACTTTCCGCCGCAGTTCTTCCTCTTCGCGGTGGCGTTGAAGGAGCGCGGGGTCAACGTGCTCGGCCTGGCGGACGCGCCGCACCACGAGCTCCGGCCCGAGCTCCGCGACGCGCTGGCGGAGTACTACGCGACCAACGTCGAGGACCTCGACCAGGCACGCCGCGCGATGGGCTGGTTCATCTGGAAGCGCGGGCGAATCGATCGGATCGACTCGCACAACGAGCACTGGCTGGGCCTCGAGGCGCAGCTGCGCGAGGACTTCAACGTCGAAGGCCCGCGGCCAGCGGAGATGCACCGGCGCCGCACCAAGAGCGGGATGGCCGGGCTGTTCCGGAAGGCCGACGTCCCGTGCCCGCCGGGAGAGCTCGTCCAGTCCGATGATCAGGTGCGCGCGTTCGCGCGGGCGCACGGCTATCCGCTGGTGTTCAAGCCGGATCTGGGCGTCGGCGCGGCGCGGACTTTCAAGGTCACCTCCGCCGCGGAGCTGGACGCGGTGCTGGCCCAGCCGCTGTCGGGCTATATCGTGCAGCCGTTCATCGAAGGGACGATCGTCAGCTACGACGGCCTCGTCACCCGGGATGGGCGGATCGTCTTCGAGACCTCGCATGTCTACAGCGGCGGGATCATGGAGGTGGTCACCGGGAAGCTGGACGTCTACTACTGGAACCGCCGCGAGATCCCCCGGGCGCTGAGGACGCTCGGCCAGAGGGTGGTGGACGGGTTCGGGATCCGCGAGCGCTTCTTCCACGTCGAGTTCTTCGAACGACCCGACGGCTCCTATTGCGCGCTGGAGGTCAACATCCGGCCGCCCGGCGGGTTCACCACCGACATGATGAACTACTCGGCGGACATCGACGTGTACCGGCTGTGGGCGCGGATGCTCACCGGCGATCCGCTCACCGACTTCACCTACGAGCGGAAGTACCATGTGGCCCACGTCGCGCGGCGGCGCGGCCGGTCATACCGCCTCTCTCACGAAGAGCTGGTGCAGCGGCTGGGAGACCGGCTGCTCGTCTTCCGCGACGTGCCCGAGGTGCTCGCCGGCGCGATGGGCGACCAGATGTATCTCATCCGCGATCCCGACCTCGGGCGGCTCACGGAGGCGATCGCCGACATCCAGGCGTCCTGACCGCGCTCACCCCAACAGCCAGCTCAGCGCCTCCGGCAGACGGCGCGCCCAGTCCCGTTCGCTGTGCTCGCCGCCGGACTCGAGCACACACCGAAGCTCGTGGTCGCCGTAGCCCAGGCCCCGCAGGTGCTCACAGAACGCGCGCACCTTCTCGCCGTACGGCATCGGGAACGCGCCGAGCTGGAACTGCTCAAAGGTGCCGGCGTCGATGTACAGCCGGGTCCACCGCCGCGTGTGGGCGCGCCAGTGGCGGAACATCCCGTCCTCGCTCCACATCACGCTCGGCGACATCGCGCCGATCCGCCCGAACACGTCCGCGTGCGCCAGCCCCAGGTAAAGGGAGATGAGCCCGCCCAGCGACGAGCCCATCGCCCCGGTCCACTGCGGCTCGGGACGCGTGCGGTAGGCGGCGTCCACCCACGGCTTCAGCTCGTCGATGAGGAACCGCGCGTACCGTTCGCCGCGGGCGCGCACGCCGACGCGCGGTTCGTCCCACGGCGAGTAGTCCTCGAACCGCCCTAGCCCGTGGTCCACGGCGACGATGATCCACGGGCCGATCCGCCCCGCGTCGATCAGCCCCTCCAGCGTGACGTCGGCCGCCCAGGTCGCCCCGCCGTGCCGCACCGACTCCGGGTGCTCGAACACGTTCTGGCCATCGTGCATGTAGAGCACGCCGAAACGTTCGTGGGGCGCGCGGTCGTAGCGGGCGGGGGTGAAGATGCGCAGCGTCCTCGAGAAGCCCTCCGCCCGGGAAGGGACGTCGCGCAGGATCTGGATGTGTCCCATTCTCCGCACGCTAACGGGCGCGGGCCGCCAGGTGCTCAACGAACGACGCGCGGATGGATCCGGCGTCGGAGGCAGGACGGCGCAGATCGCGGTTGTCGCAACGCGGCGTGAGTGCTTCGCTCCGCCCGAATGTCCGTGGTGCCGGTCAGTGCCGCACGCCTACCGCCGATCTCCGGGGCCGCCCACGCCGCCGCTGCGGAGCTGGGGCGCGCGCTCAAAGGGCGCATCTCGCTCGACGAGCAGGATCGCCTCGCCTACTCGCGGGACATGTGGCCCAAAGCGCTCCTGTGGGTCCGCGAGGGCCGGATTCCGCCGCCGCCGGACGCGGTGGTGTGGCCCAGAGACGAGGCGGAGGTGGTGGAGATCGTTCGCATCGCCCGCGCGCACCGGATCCCCCTCATCCCGTTCGGCGCCGGTTCCGGGGTGTGCGGCGGCGTGCTGGCGGTTCAGGGCGGGATCGCCGTCGACCTGAAGAGGCTCGAGCGCGTGGGCCGCGTGGATCCGGAGTCGCTCACCGTCGAGGCGCAGGCGGGCGTTCTGGGCGAGGTCCTCGAGCGGAACCTCAACGCGCAGGGCTACACGCTCGGGCACTTCCCGTCGTCGATCTACATGTCCACGCTCGGCGGCTGGCTGGCGGCACGCAGCGCGGGGCAGCTCTCCAGCCTGTACGGGAAGATCGAGGACATGACCGTGGGCGTGCGCGCGGTGCTCGGCACCGGCGAAGTCGTGGCCACGCCCCAGCGCCCCCGCCGCGGGCCGGACCTGGCGCAGCTGTTGATCGGTTCGGAAGGCACGCTGTGCCTGTTCACCGCCGCGACGCTCCGGGTCCACCCCTATCCGGAGGAGCGCGCCTTCCGCGGGCTCCGGTTCCGCACCGTGGCCGAGGGCGTGGAGGCGATGCGCCGGCTGTTCCGGGCCGGGCTGCGGCCGGCGGTGGCCCGCCTGTACGATCCCTTCGACACCGCGCTCGTCGCCCGGAGCAGACACAAGGGCCCGGCCACGCCGCCGTCGTTGCGCGGCGTCGTGCGCGCGGACGTGCTCCCGGCGCTGACCCGGCAGCTCTCCGCGCGCACGCTCGGGCGTCCCGGGTGGATCAACCGCGCCGCGGACCTCTTCCGGAGCTGCCTTCTGGTGCTGATGTTCGAGGGCGAAGCGCGGCGTACGGCCCGCGAGGAGGAGCACGCGCGCGCCCTTTGCCTGCGCACCGGCGGCGAGGACCTCGGGGAGGAGCCCGCGAGGAACTGGTACCGGGAGCGCTACGCGGTCTCCTACAAGATGTCCAAGGTCGTCGATAACGGCGCCTTCGCCGACACGATGGAGGTGGCCGCCACCTGGGACAAGGTGCTGGACGTCTACGAGCGTGTGCGCGCGGCGGTCGCCCCGGTGGCCTTCGTCGTCTGCCACTTCTCGCACGCGTACCAGGAGGGCTGTTCGCTGTATTTCTCCTTCGTCGCCTCCGGCTCGGATGACGTCGATCAGGAGCGGCGCTACGACCAGCTGTGGCGGACGGCGCTCTCCGCGGCGGTGAGCGCGGGCGCCACCGTCAGCCACCACCACGGCGTGGGGCTGCTCAAGCAGACCCAGCTGCGTGAGGAGCTGGGCGAAGGGCGGCGGATGCTAGAGGCGCTCAAGCGCGCCTGCGATCCGGATGGGATCCTCAACCCGGGGAAGCTCACTCTGTGACGGACGATCTGCGCGACGCGCTCCAGCGACTTCTGGTGGCCCGGTTCGCCGCCGAGGCGGACGGGACCATCACCCTCAGCCCCTCCCATGAACGGGAGCTCAAAGCGGTCCTCGACCTCTTCCGCGAGCACCGCCAGCCGCTCCCTCCGAACGTGCGGATCTCCCGCGCGCGGATGGACGGGATCGGCACCATCGATCCGGTGGCGGGAACGGTGGAGGCGGGCGCGGGCGTGCCGCTGGCCCGGCTGGAGCAAGAGCTCCGCCAGCGCGATCTGTCCCTGGGCCCCTTGAGCCCGGGGATGCTGGCGCTGGATCTGGCCAGCTTCCTCGAGGGGCCGTACGCCGGCCTCCGGGTCGTCCCCGGCGGACGCCTCGAAGCTCTGCCTCTGGCGCTCACCGCGCTGATGTCGGACGGGCTCCGCTTCATCTCCAGGCCCTCACCGCGCAGCGCCGCCGGGCCCGATCTCGACGCGCTCTTCCTCGGCGGGGAAGGGCGGTTCGGGTGGATCACCTCCGCCACCCTGCGCTGCTTCCAGCGCCCGCGCGCCGAGCGCACCGCCGCCTATGCCTTGAGCGCGCCGGACGCAGCGCTCTCGTCCCTGCGTACCGCGGTGGCCCGGGGCTGCTGGTTCCGCCGCGTGCTGCTTCAGCCCGAGCGCGACCGCGTCCTTCTGCAGGCGGAGGTGATCGGCCCGCCGGAGGGCGTGGAGCGCGATCTGTCCTCGCTGGCCCACGAGGTGTTCGCGCGCGGCGGCCGGAGCCAGACCCCGGTGCCGCCCGCCGCCGCCCCCGCGCTGCCCGAGCGCGAGGTGTCCTGGGACGAGCTGGGCCGCGGGCTTGACGAAGGTCGGGCGGCGACGCTGTACCGGATCGCACTCGACACCGTCGTGGTGAGCGGCTGGACGGATGGCGGCCTGCCGCTGGGCGGACGCGGGACGCCGTCCGACTGGGCGAACCGCGACGTGCTCCAGGCGATCGCGCGTGAGGCGGATCCGCTGAGCGTGTTCGGAGGTGCACAGTGAGCGGCAGCAGGATCGAACAGCACCGCCAGGCGTACGCCTACTGCGCGTACTGCCCGAAGATCTGCCGGTTCGCCTGCCCGGTGTCGGACGCGGTGCCGAGCGAGACGGTGAGCACGTGGGGGAAGATGACCGAGGCCCACCTGGTCACCACGCAAAAGCGTTCGCTCGAACCGGGCGGCGCGAAGGCGCTCTACGCGTGCACCGGCTGCATGCGCTGCCGCACCTACTGCCGGCACGAGAACGAGGTGGGCTTCGCGCTCTTCACTGCGCGGCAGGAGGCCATCGACCGGGAGCTGGCTCCCCAGGGGGCGCGCTCCACCGTGCGGACGTTCAGCCAGTTCGGGAACCCGTTCGGGGTCGACCTCTCGCCGCTCGTCGCCCGCTACCGCGCGGACACCCCGGTGCGCTTCCAGCTCTTCCCCGGCTGCACCACGCTGGCGAAGCGGGGCGAGGTGCTGGAGGCGGCGCTCGCGGTGGGCGAGGCGCTGGGCGCGCCGTTCGGCGTGGCGAAGAGCTCGAACCGCTGCTGCGGCTATCCGCTCTACGCCGCGGGGGATCTGCGCGAGTTCGAGCGCCACGCCCGCGCCACCGCGGAGGCGCTCAAGCCCTACCCGGAGCTGGTGGTGCTGGATCCGGGCTGTGCGTACACGCTGCGGGTGGTCTACCCGCGGGTGGGCGTGGCGCTGCAGACCGATGTCCGCACCATCTATGAAGTGCTCGCCGAACGCGTGGACCACGCGCCCTCGCGGCCGCCAATGGAGGAGACCGTCGCCTACCACGACGCCTGTCACTTAGGGCGCGGGCTCGGGCAGTACGAGGAACCGCGCCGGCTGCTGCGCGCCGCGGTGAAGCACGTTCGCGAGGCGCAGGAGCACCACGGCGAGGCCGGCTGTTCGGGCGGCGGCGGGCTTCTGCCCAGGACCATGGCCGAGGCCTCGGTGACGATCGCCCGGCGCCAGGCGGAGCGCGCCGCCCCGGACGGCGAGACGGTGGTGACCGCCTGCCCGACCTCGCGGCGGATGTTCGAACGGGCCGGGCGGAGGTCCGAGGATCTGCTCACCCTGGTGCGGCGCTGGATCAACGCGAAGGACGAGAGGCGGAGATGAGGCACTTCCTGGTCGTCAACCCGGGCAGCGCCAACGGTGACACTGGACGCCGCTGGCCGGAGTTGGCCGCGGCCATCGCCCGGGGCATCGGCGCGTTCGAGCACGCGTTCACCGAGGGGCCGATGGACGGGGCGCGGATCGCCACCCGCGCGCTGGAGGACGGCTTTGACTGCATCGCCGCGGTGGGCGGGGACGGCACCATCAACGAGGTGGTCAACGGGTTCTTTCGCGACGGCAGGGCCATCAACCCGAAGGCCGCGCTCGCAGTGGTTCCGCGCGGCACCGGCGGCGACTTCCGCAAGACCTTCAACTGGGACACCACGCTCGAGTCCGCGGTGGCCCGCCTCGCGTCGCCCTCGACCCGGCCGATGGACGTGGGCCTCCTCGAGTTCACCGATCCGCAGGGGAGGAAGGCGACGCGGTACTTCGCCAACATCTGTTCGTTCGGCGTGAGCGGCCTCGTAGACCAGGAGGTGAACAAGCGGAGCAAGGCTCTGGGCGGCCGGCTCAGCTTCCTGCTCGGCAGCACGCGCGCCCTGCTCCGGTACAAGGACCGCCGCGTCCGCTTCGTCGCCGACGACCGCCCCGCCGAGGAGGTGGACGTCACCACGCTCGCGGTGGCCAACGGCCGCTACTTCGGCGGCGGGATGAAGGTCGCCCCGGACGCGGACCCGTCGGATGGCCTGTTCGACGTCACGCTCTGGAGCGGCTACACGCTAATGGACTTCGCGTTCAAGTCCCGGGCGATCTACGACGGGACGCACGTGAACTTCGCCGGGACGCGGCGGCTGCGGTGCACCACGCTGTCCGCCGAACCGGCGGACGGCCGGGAGGTGCTCCTGGACGTGGACGGGGAACAACCCGGCCGGCTGCCGTGCCGAATGTCGATCCTCCCCTCGGCGATGCGGCTCAAGACCTAAAGCCGTCGCCCAGCCTACGAGAGCCAGAAGTACGCCGAGCCGATCAACGTCCGGCGCTCTACGACCTTCGCTTTCTGCGCCAGGAGGGCGATGTTCCGGTCCTTGAGCGTGTACCGGGTGTCCTCCTCGTTGCGCAGCGAGGCCAGCTTCTTGCGGTACTCGCGCTCCGCCCGTTCGGCTTGGATGCGCGCGCGGGCCTTCTCGGTGGGATCCTCCGCCGCGAGCACCGCCTTGCGCGCGTTCTCCCACTCGCGGCGCGCCTTCTCCACGTTCTCGCGCGCCTCGAGGAGGCAGTCCTCCGCATAGCGGTCCGCGTGCTCCTTCTGCACGTCGAGTTCGAACAAGTTCTTCCGTTCGGCCACGCGCAAGAGCTCCTCGCGGACCGCCTGCAGCGCCTGTTCCTGGATCTGCGCCACCGGGATCGGCGCGGGGCGGCGCCGGGTCTCGTCCTCGCCCTCCAGCCGCGCGAAGCACTCCGCGTCCGGAAGGGGCAGCGGGCGGAAGGTCTCTCCGTCGCGGAGAAGGACGATGTGCACCAGCTTCTCGTCGGTGCGGAGCCCGCTGAGCTCGAACTTGTAGACGAACCACCAGCCCTCGCCGCCGGCCAGGTGCGCCAGCCGCGCAGGCAACCCGGCCGGATCCAGCCGGATGTAGTTCATCGCGTCGTTGGTGCGGCTGCGGACCTCTCCGGCGGCGCGGGCCAGCTCCGCGCGGGAAGCGCCCTCGGACCCGAGCACCGACCGGGTGAGCGCGCGCGCCTCCTCCTTGCGCCGGTCCATCGCCTCCTTCGCCTGCTGGCCGGCGATGCGCAGCCGCCGCCGCACGTCTCCGTCGAAGCGCTCCAGCAGCAGCGACCGCGCCTGGGTCATGCGCGTGTCGATCCGCGCCTCCAGATCCGCGCGCAGCTTGTCGAAGGCCCGTTCGATCTCCTCGGGGCTGCGGGCGGACTGGTAGATCTCGAGGACCCGCTTCTCGAAGTCGACGCCGTTCTCCAGCGCGCCGAGGATCTCGTCCGAGGCGCCGAACACCCCGTCGAAGAGGTTCAGTTTCTTCTCGAGCAGCTCGTACAGCCGCGCGTCCGCCGCGTTCTGGCGGTTGAGGAAGTTCACCACCAGCACGTCGCGCTTCTGCCCGTAGCGGTGGCAACGGCCGATGCGCTGCTCCAGCCGCTGCGGGTTCCAGGGCAAATCGTAGTTGAAGAGCAGGTTGCAGAACTGGAGGTTCAGCCCCTCGGCGCCGGCCTCGGTGGACAAGAGGATCTGCGTGCGATCGCGGAACTCCTCCACCAGCGCGCGGCGCTCCTCGGGCGTGCCCGCGTCGCCGGACAGGACGCTGATCTTCCCGCGGAAGCCGTGGTCCGAGAGCAGCTCGAACAGGTACTGCTGCGTGCGCCGGGACTCGGTGAAGATGACCGCCTTCTCCGGCCACTGGTGCGCGCGGGCCACGGTGAAGATCCGGTCGATCGCCCGCTTGAGCGCTTCGCCCTTGGCGTTGATGCGGATCTGCTCCGCCAACTCCGCGTACTGGCGCAGCTCCCACAGCTCGCGCTCCATCGCCTCGATGGAGGGCGGCCCGCGGCCCGGTTCGTCCTGCCACTCCTCCGCCTCCTCGGCGTACTGCTGCAGCTCCTCCGGTTCGAAGAGCAGGGCGTTCGCCTGCTGCCCCAGCCTCGCTGCCTCCAGCCGGCGCTCCAGCGAGTCCGCCAGCTTCCGCAGCGTGGGCGCGATGGCGAACGTCGAGGACGCCAGCAGCTTCCGGTAGGCGAGGGTCAGCAGCGTCTTCTTCCCCGGCTCGATGGCGCAGGCCTCGCTGCGGCGCAGGTACTCGGAGACCTTGTCGTAGAGATCCTGCTCCTCGGGCGAGGGCGCGAAGTCCTCCACGATGCTGCGGCGGTTGGTGTAGCGAACGTATTCGCGCACCTGACGCCGCAGCGTGCGCTGCACCACCGGCGCCAGCCGCTCCTTGAGCTCGCGCGAGGCGTCCTCCTTGAGCCCGCCGACCTCCGGGTCCGGCTGGTAGCGCGAACGGAACGCGTGCTCCGGGCCCATGATCTGCTCGTCGAGCAGCGAGACCAGGCCGTAGAGCTCCATCAGGTCGTTCTGAAGCGGCGTCGCGGTGAGCAGCAGCTTGGGGCGATCGCGGAGCGCGAACCTGAGCGCGCGGCCCATCTTGTTGTTGGGCTTCCACGCGTTCCGCAGCCGGTGCGCCTCGTCGATGATCACCACGTCCCAGGAGATCTGCGCGAGCTGGTCCGCCTTGTTGGCGGCAAAGGGGATGGAGCAGATCACCGGCACCGGGCGGTCGAAGACGTTGCCGGTGGCGCGCACCGAGCGGCCGTCCACGATGATCGCGTCGAGGTCGAACTTCTCCTTGAGCTCGGTCTGCCACTGGGCGCGGAGCGTGGCCGGCGCGCAGATCAGCACTCGGTTCTTCCCCTCCGCCACCAGCTGGGCAATCACGATGCCCGCTTCGATCGTCTTCCCCAGCCCCACCTCGTCCGCGAGCATGCAGCCGCCGCGCGGGAGCGCATCCAGGGCGAAGCACGCCGCCTCGAGCTGGTGGGGGTTGAGATCGACCTTCGCTTCCGAGAGGGCGTTGGCCAGCCGGCTCTGGCTGTCGCCCGACTTCATCATCAGCTCTTCCGCGAACAGCCGTTCGTGGAAGCGCGTCAGCTTCATGCCCTTGCCCAGGGCCGCCGGCCGCACCGGGGAGGCGCCGGATCCGCTCCCGTCGTCATACCGCTCCCGCCACAATTCCCGAGCCGCTCCCGCCACGCCTGTGACCTCCCGAAGCCGAAAGTGCGGGGCATTTTGATCCCGCGATCCTCGCTGTAAAGGCCCACTCCGGCGAGGCCGGTAAATCGGCCTCGCAGCGTTCGGGCACGCCCGTTGCCAGCGACGTCCGCTCGCATCGACGCCGCAAAGCCTCATTCCGTCGAGGCCGCCGGGGACGGTTCTTTGCGGCCGGATTGCATAAATCGGCGGGTCGCCCAGTCAGAGGAGGCAGGAGGCAACGCACCATGACCCAGCGCCCGGTCCTCGGTGACCTGCTCCTTCGGATGAAGGCGATCGACGAGCTTCAGCTCCGCGCGATGCTCGGCCATCAGAAGCGGTGGGGGATTCCGCTGGGGCGCATCGCGGTGGAGAACGGGTTCTGCTCGTGGAAGCACGTCCTGTGCGCGCTGTCGATCCAGACCGGGATGCCCGCAGTGGATCTGGACCGCTTCCCCGCGGATCCGAAGCTGGCGCACCTGGTCGGCGAGAAGCTGGCGCGCAGGCACCGCGTGGTGCCGATCGCGCTTCAGGGGGCGCGCGGAGAGACACTGGTGGTGGCGATCGCCGCGCCCGCGCCGCTCTCGGCGCTGGACGAGCTCGCGATTGTCTCGCGCAAGAAGGTGAAGGCCTACCTCGCGGCGGATCACGCGATCGACCAGGCGATCGCGACGTTGTGGGGGGACCAACGCATCCCGCTGGCGGCGCAGAACGATGCGGACCTCGGCCGGCCACCCGCCGAACCACCGCGCGCGCTGGCGCCGCTGCACGAACAGGAGTTCGAGCTCGACGCCGCCTAAGCCCGTTCAGAGCAGGCCGCGCGCCTTCACCCTGAGGTACTCGTTCACCGCCGCAGCGCCGAAGCGGCCCGGCGGCGCCCGGAGCGCGAGCGCGCCGGCGTTGCGCAGCTGCGCAGTCGTGCGGCGGTAGTCGTCCTCCAGCCGCGCCGCCGCGTGGCGGACGTAGGCCGCCTGCACGTCGATGGGCTCGTCGTGGGCGGCGCGCTCCAGGTCCTCGTCCAGAAGCGAAACGACGAGAGGCAGATGCCGCGGCCTGAGGGCCAGGGTCCTCGTCAGGAGCGTGCCGGAGGTCTCCGGATCCTGAAGGTCGGTGAACAGCACCACCAGCGTGCGGCGGTGGTGGCGGGCGAACGCGAAGTCCAGCGCCTTGCCGAAGGCGCTCTCCTCCAGCGCCGCTTCGATCCCGAAGAGCCCGGCGGTGAGCGTGCGCAGGTGCTCACCGCCCTTGCGCGGGGGGAGGAAGAGCTTCACTTCGCGGGCGAAGGCCACCACGCCCACCAGATCGCCCTCGTCGAGGGAGACTTTGGCGAGGCGCAGCGCCGCGTCCACGGCGTGATCCAGCTTGCGCCGGCCGCCCACCACGCCCGCCATGTGGCGCCCACAGTCGAGGAAGATCAGCACCGGTTGATTCCGCTCCGGCTGGTGGACCCGGACCATCATCCGCGCGCGCCGCGCGGTGGCCTTCCAATCGATGGTGCGGAAGTCGTCGCCCTCGCGGTACTCGCGGAGGGACTCGAACTCGCTGCCCTCGGAGGCGCGGCGGATGGTCCGTTCGGCGGGCGCCTCCTGCGCCCGGGCGAGCTCCAGCGCCTCGCGGGTGAGCGCGGTGAGATTCGGATACACCTTCACCGTCTGCGAGAGCGGCACGCGCACCTGGCGCGCGCACAGCCCGAGCGGCCCCGAAAGCCGCAGCCAGACGTCGCCGAAGCAGAGCTCGCCGCGGGTGGGCGGCGTCACCCGGTAGAGCGCCACCGCGCGCGCATCGTCACGTTCGATCCGGAAGTGCTGCCGGTGTCCCTCTACCGTCACGCCCGGAGCGACGAAGTCGCGGAGCTCGCCGTGCACGCGCACAGGCCGCGTCGTTTCGATCTCCAACGCCACGCGGTTCGGGACCCCTGAGGAGAGGATCTCTTCGACCTTCCGGGTCACCCGAATGTCCCGAGCCTTCGGCGCAAGGAAGAAGTCGACGCCACACAACCCCAGCACCGCAAAATCCAGCGCCAAAGCCACGAACGCGAAGCCCGGCGTGACCAGCGCCAGCACGGCCGGCACCAGCGCCGCGCCGAAGAAGATCAACGCCAGATTCGTCGGAAGCGGCCGGCCCAACCCCATACTCACCACTCACCAGTCACCACGAACAGCAATGGGTCATCGCGGCACCGAAACCTTCTCCAGCGTTTGCCGGATGACGTCGTCCGCGCTGACGCCTTCAACTTCCGCTTCCGCTTTGAGGATCAGCCGGTGGTTGAGCACGCTGGGCGCCACGGCTTTCACGTCGTCGGGGGTGACGAAGTCGTTGCCGTTGAGCACCGCGCGCGCCTTCGCCGCGCCGAGGAGCGCCTGCGCCGAACGGGGCGAGGCGCCCAGCCGCACCCGCGGGTTCTGGCGCGTCTCTCGGGCCAGCTGCACGACGTACTGGAGGATCGACTCATCCGCGCGGACCTCCGCCGCCGCCGCCCGCAGGGCCGAAAGCTCGGCCGCGTCGATCGCCCGTTCGATCGACGGCTGGGCGCCCCGGCGCTGATGGAAGGCCTGAAGCATCGCCAGCTCCGCGTCGGCTTCCGGGTAGCCGACACGGATCCGCATCAGGAAGCGATCCAGCTGCGCCTCGGGCAAAGGGTAGGTGCCCTCCAGCTCGAGCGGGTTCTGCGTGGCGACCACGAAGAAGTGCTCGTCCAGCGCGTGGGTCGTGCCGTCGATGGTGACCTGCCGCTCCTCCATCGCCTCGAGGAGCGCGGCCTGGGTCTTGGGCGGCGTGCGGTTGATCTCGTCCGCGACCAGGACCTCGGTGAACACCGGCCCCTTCATGAGGACGAACGCGTTCTCGTGCTGCCGGTAGACGCTGGTGCCGAGGATGTCGGTGGGCATCAGGTCCGGCGTGAACTGGACGCGGTGGAACCGAAGGCCCAGCGCTTGCGCCATGGTGCGCGCGAGCAGCGTCTTGCCCGTCCCCGGAACGCCCTCCAACAGCACGTGTCCGCGTGCGAGGAACGCGGTGATCAGATCCGCGATCACCCGCTGCTGGCCTTTGACCACCGAGGTGAGCGCGGCCCCGAGCCGGCTGGTGTCCATGGCCCGGGTTCTAGCGCGAGCGGCGCAGGCTACGCAGGCTTTTCCTTCAGCCCCATCAGCGTGCCGGCGAGCGCCACCATCTCCATCAGGAGCGCAAGATAGACGCCGAAGCTGGGCTTGGAGGCGGGCACCATCTGGTTGCCGATCAGCGCCGCCGTCATCCGGTCGTCGGTGCTGATCTTGATGAAGATGAGGCACCAGACGATCCCGAAGCAGATCATCCCGAGCTGGACCAGCCAGGGGATGACCGGGTGCAGCCGCGGCATCGCCTTGCGCACGCGGACGACGATCGCGCCGAGCGTCGCCAGGTTGGACACGAACGCGGCGAACCCCAGGGAGACGAAGCCCAACACCTCGCCTTCGGAGAAGGTCTCCTTCCAGGGCAGAAAGCTGACCAGCACGGCGATCGCCGCGCCGATGAAGGCGAGCTTGTCGCTGGTGGGCAGGTCGCGGACGAAGATCTTCGCCTCTGCGAGCATGGCTTCGGGCGCCACCACCGAGATCCCCGAATGCGTGCGCGGCATTCCCGGCGACGACGGGATGTCGGTGGTCGGCCGCGCGCCTGCATGGGTGGATTCGTCCTCGTCCGGCGGCGCGTAGCGGGCCGCAGGGGATGCGGCTGCGGGCGGAGCCGGCCGGCGGACCCGACCCGGACCTGTGTCTTATAAACAACACCCACCCCCCGAGACACA
>JADGHL010000190.1 GCA_019686135.1 Myxococcaceae bacterium
GCTCCGACCTGGGCGATTCGCTGAGTCGGGAGGAACGATCGGAGCAGGAGCGTTCTGACCCTCCACTGAAGTCCGACGACGCTCCGCCGGCCAAAGCGCCTGACGCAGCCGGCGGCGTGGACGCGTCTGCACCGCCTGCGCACCAGACGGAGCCGGTCGATCTTCGACCACCACCACCACCACCTCCTCCTCCGGATCCCTCCACGGCGCCGCTCGCTCCGATCGAAGCGCTCGACGGCGCCCACGAGGTGATCTCACTCGAAGGAACCCTCGTCTCTCAGACTTCGGACGAAGTCGTGATGCGCGATGGGAACGGAAACGAGCACCACCTCCGTGTCACCCGGCACACGCGCTACGTCTGGTCGGAGACCACCGCGCCGGGCGATCTCGTTCCCGGCGCTCGCGTCCGCGCGGACTACACGAGTGTCCGCCAGCAGCAGCTCCTCGTCTCGCTCTGGATCCTCGGTCGCAGCTGAGCGCGGGCACTGCGTCCGCCCCAGGACGATGGCACGGCGAAGGTTCCGGCCCGGGATTGCTCGCACCGCAGGGCGATCCCATTTTTGAACGGCAGTCGGGGGGGGCCGGGTGGCGAACGGATTCAGGCGCGCGCGAGCGCTCGCGGTGGCGATGGCGCTGGGGGCTCTCGCCGTCGGGTGTGACCGCGGACCGAAGACGCGGGTGGGTCGCCCTCCGGATCAGGGAGGCATGGGTGGCGCCGGGCGCGCGGGCGGCCGGCCGCCCGAACTGGTGGAGGCGCAAGAGATCCATCCTCAGGGCCCGGTGGAGGAGGGCGCGCTCGGGGGCACCGTGCACGGGACGATCGTCGACACCGGGCCGTCACTCGTCGTCATCGCCGATCGCGACGGCCGCCGGTTCTGGCTCACGCTCTCCACGCACACCGTGATCACCGAAGACGGCCGGCCCTCGTCCGCGCTCGCGCTCGACAGGGGCGCCGAGGTCACCGCCTCCTTCATCAGCGAAGAGCCGACCGGCCGGCAGGTGATCACGCGGATCTCGGTGCACCCCCCGCCGCGCTAGGACCGGTCAGCTCGCGGGGTCCTTCTTGATCCCGAACATCTGCTCGATCAGCGCGCGGTGACCCTGGACCGCCACGCGCTGCATGTAGAGCGCCATGCCGCGCGTCCCGCCGAGCTCCTCGCCGCCGCCGGCGCGGCCCGGGCCGCCGTGCAACAGCCCCGGCATCACCGTGCCCGGGGAGATCGACTGACCCGCCAGCTTCTCGTTGGCGATGGTGACGCGCCCGTGGTGCGGCGCGATCCCCAGCACCACCTCCTGTGTGAACGCGCGGTCGTCCGAGTACACCGAGCTGACCAACCCGCCACCGCCCGCGGCCACCAGCGTCAGCAGCGTGCCGTTGTCCGCATACGGCATCAGCGTGGCGACCGGGCCGAACACCTCCATCTGGTTCACGGGCGAATCCACCCGGGGCGTCTTGTTCACGATCAGCGTTGGCGCGACGAAGAAGCCCTTGCCCTCGGGCGCGGACTGGCCGTTCACCGGCATGGCGCCGCCCGTCGCGATCTGCGCGCCCTCGGCCAGCTTCTCGATCCCCGCGCGCACGTCGCGCAGCTGCGCGGCGGTGGCCACTGGCCCCATGGTCACCTTGTCGTCCGCCGGGTTGCCGACCTTGACCGCCGCGAGGCGCTCCACCAGCGCCTCCCGCACCTCGTCCAGCCGGTTGGCGGGCGCGAAGATCCGGCGCACGGCGGTGCACTTCTGGCCGGTCTTCTGCGTCATCTCTCTGGTCACCTCCGCGAGGAAGGTGTTCCAGGTCTCCGAGCCGGGGCTCACGTCCGGACCGAGGATCGCCGCATTCAGGCTGTCCGCCTCGACGTTCACGTGCACCGAGTCGCGGGCGAAGTGGGGCAGCGCGCGCAAAGAGGCGGCGGTGTGGCCCGCTCCGGTGAACGCGAGCACGTCCTGCGCACCAAGATGCGAAAGCAGATCGCCTACGCCGCCGCAGACGAAGCTCAGCGCGCCTTCGGGGATCGCGCCGGTGGCCACCCAGAGCTCCATGATCCGGTGCGCCATCTGCGCGGTGGCGGTGGCGGGCTTGGTGATGACCGGCATCCCGGCGAGGAAGGTGACGGCCAGCTTCTCCGCCATGCCCCACGCCGGGAAGTTGAAGGCGTTGATGTGCACCGCCACGCCTTGGCGCGGGACGTACACGTGTTGCCCGAACAGGCGCGCCGACCGTCCGAGCGGAACGCCCTCGCCGTCCACCAGCACCTTCGCGTCGCCCAGCTTCGCGCCGAGGTCCGCGTAATAGAGGAGGGTGCCGGACGCGCCGTCGATGTCGAACTTGGCGTCCGAGCGGGTGTTGCCGGCATTGGCGATGCCGATCGCGATCAGCTCCTCGCGGGCGTCGGCCACCGCCTTCGCCAGGGCCTTGAGGATCTCCGCCCGCTGCGCGAACGAGAGGGCCCGCAGCGCCGGGCCGCCCTTCTCGCGGGCGAAGGCCACCGCGGCCTTGAAGTCGATTCCACCGGTGGAGGTCTCTGCCAAAGCCTCTTCGGTGGACGGGTTGACGAGCGTCTGCGGCGTGCCGCTGCCGGCCTGCCACTTCCCTTGGACGTAGCTGCGAAGAACGGTGGACATGCGCGGCGGATATCGCAGCGGCCGGGCAGGTGGGAAGCTGCAATCGAGATGACCGACCCCCGAACCCTTCACCAGCGGACCTGCGTGGCCGACGCCCATGCAGACAGCCTGATGTGGAACCGCGATCTCAACGTGGCCTCCGACCGGGGCCACGTGGATTTCCCCCGCCTGCGCGAGGCGGGCGTGAAGCTGCAGTGTTTCACCGTGGTGACCCGCGGCTTTCCCATCATCGGCGGCTTTCCCGTGTTCGCCGCCTGGCACGGCTGGCCACGCGCAGCCCGCCGCACCGAGTGGTCGCGCGCGCTCTATCAGATCGAACGGCTGGAGCGGTTCTGCGCGGAGTCGAACGGCCAGGTGGCGATCGCCACGTCCTCGCAGGCTTTGGAGGACAACCTCCGCGCGGATCGGATCTCCGCGGTCATCGGCATCGAGGGCGCGCACGCGCTCGAGGGCAAGGTGGAGCGCGTCGAGGAGCTGTGGCGCCGAGGGGTCCGCTTCATGAGCCTCACCCACCTGGCCAACAACGAGCTCGGCGGATCCTCGTTCCCGCTGGAGCCCGAGAAGGCGCTCACCCCGCTCGGCCACGCGGTGCTCGACGAGATGGCGCGGATCCGGATGCCGGTGGACGTGGCCCACGCCTCGCGCACCACGCTGGCGGAGATCCTCGCGCACCCCACCGCGCGGCCGATGTGCTCGCACACGGGCGTGCAGGCGCAGGGCGGCGGCTGGCGCAACCTCCCCGATGAGGCACTGCGGAAGATCGCCGATCGCGGCGGGGTGGTGGGGATCATCTTCGCCACGCTGTACGTGGGCGGGAAGGAGGCCGAGGACGTGGTCCGCCACATCGAGCACGCGGTGAACGTGATGGGCGAGGACGCGGTCTCGCTGGGGTCGGACTTCGACGGGATGATCCCCCTTCCGCGCGGGATGCGGGACGTGCGCGATCTCCACGTGCTCACCGCGGCGATGCAGCGGCGTGGCATGCCCGAGCGGCGCATCGAGAAGATCCTCGGGGAGAACTGGCGGCGGTTCTTCGCGGAGACGCTGGACGGCGCCCCGCATCCGAACGCGTGACGGGACGATGACGATGGGACATATTCCGCGCGCCTTTCCGCCGGCCGGTCGGCCCATCAGGTGATTCGTCCATGCGCCTTTCCTTTGCGTTCGTGCCAGTCGCCGTCTTCGTGCTCACCGCCTGTGGCGGCGCCAGCCCGGGTGACCCCTGCAGCGGCACCGGTCTGCTCTGCAACAACGCGACGAGCGCGCTCGAGTGCCGCCTGGGCACCTGGCGCGAGCTGCCCTGCCGCGGTCCGGGGGGCTGCACCGTCACCAACAACAAGATCACCTGCGACATGAGCCTCAACCTGGAGGGCGACGCCTGCGCCGCCTCCACCGAAGGCCAGGGGATCTGCGCCACCACCGGTGACGCCGCGCTCACCTGCCGCTCGGGGACGCTCGTCAAGACCAACAGCTGTTCGAGCTGCACGACCTCCGGCGATCAGGTGATCTGCCAGCCGTAGCGCGCAGCGTCGCCTTTGATCCGGTGGCGCGTCGCGCGGAACCCCGGCAGCGTCCCCGATCCGACACGCTGTCCCGTCGTGACACACGGCCGCCCTTGGCGCGTCTGTGCGGCGTGCATATCGCGCTCTTCGCACGAAGAGGTGGCGGATGGCGGGGCAGGCAAGCTGGTTCCTCGTTTCCGGTGCGGTGCTCGCGCTGGCGTTGGCCGGTTGTCCCTCCGACAAGACGCGGCCGATCGACGACAACGAGGGCGGCGCAGAGAAGCCGTGGAACCCGCACGGCAACGGCGGTACCGACGTGGGCACCCGTCCGCCGGTGACACGGTTGACCTGTCCGCCGTACTGCCCCCCGCCGGCGCCGGGCACGCTCCAGCGCAGCCCCGCGCCGAACCCGATCCCCGCCGAGAACGCAAAGCCGGGCGATCCGGACTGGCGGGACGGACTCTCCTCGTGGTCGGGAGAGGTGGAGGTGTACGCCGACCACGAGTCTCTCTTCGCAGGCGAGCGACTGGGCGTGAAGGTCTCCACGTCGACGGCCAGCACGGTGTCGGCGACGGTCTACCGGATCGGCTGGTACGGCGGGGCCGGCGCGCGGAAGGTCTGGAGCGGCGGGCCGTGGTCGACCTCGAAGCAATCCGCCTGCACGCGCGATGGGAAGACGGGCCTCGTCGAGTGCGACTGGAAGGACACCTTCTCCTTCGACGTCGATCCGTCGTGGCCTTCGGGGTTCTACGTCATCAAGGTGATGCGGGTGGATGGCTACAAGCGCTTCTACCCGTTCGTGGTGCGTGACCGCCGCGCGGCGGAGATCCTCTACACGCCGAACTTCACCACCTATCAGGCGTACAACACCTGGGGCGGCGAGAGCCTCTACTTCGACGGCGCAGGGATCATGCCCTCAGGCAAGGCGTGGCAGGTCTCGTTCGACCGCCCGTACGAGGCGACCGACGGCGGCGGGAAGACGTTCAACCTCGACGTGTATTTCGTCTCGTTCCTCGAGCGGTACGGCTACGACGTCACCTACGGCACGCAGCTCGACTTCGTCCGCTTCGCCGATGTGCTGGACGGGATCGGCGCGTTCGTGATCGGCGGACAGGAGGAGTACTGGCCGTCGCAGGAGCGCGCGCAGGTGGACCAGGCGCTCGCCAGCGGCAAGACGAGCCTCGCGTACTTCGGCGGCAACGGCGGCTACTGGCGCATCCGGCTGCTCTCGGACGGGCACGGCAGCCCGCTGCGCACCATCGCTTGCTACAAGAGCGACGTCTCGTCCGATCCGGAGCCCGGCTCGACGGTGCGTTATCGCGACGAGCCGAACGCGCAGCCCGAACAGAACCTCTTCGGGGTGATGTACGAGGGCTGGCAGCTCATCCCGTTCCCGATGATCGTGGGTGACACCTCGCACTGGCTCTACGAGGGCACCGGGCTGACGCCGGGGACGCGACTGAACGCACTCGTCGGCTTCGAGTACGACCGGGCCTTCCCCGAGTGGGCTGGGTACCCGTCCGGCGTGCACGTGCTGACCACGAGCCCCGTCGTGAGCGGAGAGGGGATTCCGTCCTTCACCCAGAGCGTGGAACGGACGCTGCCCAACGGCCGGCTGGTGTTCTCCGCCGGGACGATCTGGTGGCCCTTGGCGCTCTCGGACGATCCGGAGCTCAGGGACGACCGGGTGGCGCGGATGACCTTGAACGTGATCGAACGTGCGCTCTCGCATCGGCGAGCGGCGCGCACGTTCCCCGCGGTGACGTCCGGCTTCCCCTCGGAGCCCGCACCCAACCCGGTGTGGGCCCAGAGCGTGGCCGCGTTCGTCGGCGTGGTGGGCCAGCCCGGCTATCAGGACGGTCCGGCGAACGCCGCGCGCTTCTCGTCACCGACCGGGCTGGCGGTGCTGGCCACGGGCGAGCTGGTGATCGCGGACACGGGGAACAACCGCGTCCGCCTGGTGAGCGCGGATGCGTCGCACACCGTCACCACGATCGCGGGGAACGGCGATCTCGGCTACCGGGATGGCGAAGGCTCCCAGGCGATGTTCCGCGCGCCCACGGGTGTGGCGGTGGGGCCGGCCGGAGAAATCTACGTGGCGGATTCGGACAACCACACCATCCGCCGGATCGATCGCGGGCCGAGCGGCTGGACGGTGAGCACCGTCGCCGGGGTCGGCTTCTCCGCCGGCTACTCGGACGGAGTGGGCACCGCGGCGAAGTTCAACCGCCCGCTCTCGCTGGACGTCGACAGTGCCGGGCACCTCTACGTCGCGGACACCGCCAACAACGTGATCCGGATGATCACGCTCGCCACGCGGGAGGTGACCACCGTCGCCGGCTCGGGAGCGTTCGGCGCGGATGACGATCCGGTCGGCAGGCGCGCCACGTTCAACAACCCGACCTCGGTGGCCGTGGGCAACGCCGGAGAGCTGTACGTGATGGACGCCGGCAGCCAGCTCATCCGCCGCGTCGCCCCCACCGGCACACGCGCGGTGACGACGGTCGCCGGTAACCGGGACACCTGGTTCGGCTTCGCCGACGGCGCCGGCCATGTGGCGCGCTTCAGCGCCCAGATGGGGATGGACGTCGGAGCGGGCGGAGAGTTGATCGTCGCGGACACCGCCAACTTCCGGATCCGCAAGGTCGTGTCGGGCGCCACGCCCGAGGCGACGCAGGTCTACACCATCGCCGGCTCCGGCATGGTGGGCACGCGCCTCGGCAATGGAGCAACGGCCGACATCGTCGCGCCAGCGGGGCTCACGTTCGGTATCAACGAACGCATCTACGTGAGTGACTCCTTTCATCATGTGATCCGCGAGATCACCCGCTGAAGTGGATGGCGCAGCGCTGACCCGGGCGCAGCGCGGATCGCGTCGCGGGGAGGCGAGTCTGGCGCGACCGACGGTGCCGCCACGGACGCGAACGTGCAGCGGTCGACGCTCGGATCACGTTGCGGGGAAGCGACACCGCTGCGCTCGTCCCGTGCTGCACTGGCTTCGGGTTGCGCGTGCAGCAGATCGGATCGCGTCGCGGCGGACGACGCCCCTGCGCATGACGGTGGCGACTCCTGATACCTCCCTGCGGTCACAGCCTGGATCGCGTGGCGGCGAGCCGACCTTGTTGCGAGGGACGGTGCCGACACTTGCGCCTCGCGCCGCGGTCACAGCCCGGATCGCGTCACGGCGATCCGACGCTGCTGAAGGTTACACCGGTTGTGTCCCGTCAAGTGGTGTTCGAGCTCACGCCATCGTGTGAGTGCTTCAGGCTGACTTCTTGATAACCGGCTTCGGGTTCATCGCTTCGAG
>JADGHL010000191.1 GCA_019686135.1 Myxococcaceae bacterium
TTAAGAGAGAGCCGCCCTCCCGTACGCCAGGGCCCGGGATGCCGGACGCACCGCCCCGCCGCCGGCCGTCCCCCGAGGCCGACGAGGCGCCACAGAATCCGAGGGAGCGCTTCGCGTCCTCGGTCGCGAAGAGCTACGCGCTCTACGAGACCGCCGACGCGGAGACGGAGCTTCGGCGCGATCGCCCGGTGGGTAGCGCGGCCGAAGCTTCGCGCCACCCCACGCCCACCGGCGTGCTGCCGGCGATCGCCCGGGACCGCGGGCCGAAGAAGCGCGCGTGGTACTCGGTGCGCGCGACGTGGCTGGTGCTGCTGGCGCTCGCCGGCGGCGTGACGTACGCGACCACCCGGCTGGATGGCCCGCTGGGCCGGTTCGTCCAGCCCGGGGTCGAGGCGGTGGAGCAGTGGGTCCGCACGGAGTTCGCCGGCGAGCCTCCGCCGCCTCCGCCGAGTCCGATCATCCCCCGCACGCCCCCGGGCCCTCCGCCGGAGCTCGCGGCGCGCTTCGCCCGTCCAGCCCCATCTCCCGAACCTGCGCCCGCAGTCCAGCCTCCGCCTGCCGAGACCGCTCCCCAACCGGCCGCGCCTGAGCGCAAGACGACGCAGACGCCGGCTTCGGCAAAGCCGGTCGCGGCGGTGAAGAAGACGCCGAAGCCCGCGGCGCAGCCACAGCCGCCTGCCACCCCGGCCACCACGGCCACCACGGCCAGCGACGAGCCCATCGAGGTGGAGGTGCTGGACACGCACAACGCGCGCGCGGCGGAGCGGGACGGGGTGGGGTGGCTCACGCTCTACACCGTGCCGCCCGCGTTCGTGTACGACGGAGACACGCGCCTTGGGACCACGCCGCTCATCAAGGTTCCGCTGCCCAAAGGCGTCTACCGGCTCCGGGTGATGGATCCGGATTCGAAGTACCGCATGCTCTCGGTGCCCATCCGGGCGGGCGAGGAGCAGAAGCTGAAGATCCGGGTCTCCGATCTCCCGCTCGATCCAACTCAGGATTGACGCACCACAGCACGGTGCATACGGTCCGCGCCCTCGGTTCCCCGGCGGAGCCTTCGGTGAGGCCATGTACTTCCAGGATCTGATCTTCACGCTCCAGCAGCACTGGGCGAAGCAGGGCTGCATCCTCCAGCAGCCGTACGACCTCGAAGTGGGCGCGGGCACCATGCACCCGGCCACGTTCCTGCGTGCGCTGGGGCCCGAGCCCTGGAACGTCGCCTACGTGCAGCCCTCGCGGCGCCCGGCGGACGGCCGCTTCGGCGAGAACCCGAACCGGCTGTTCCAGCACCACCAGTTCCAGGTGATCCTCAAGCCCGCACCCAAGAACGTGCAGGCGCTCTATCTGGACAGCATCAAGGCCATCGGCATCGACCCGCTGGAGCACGACCTGCGCTTCGTCGAGGACGACTGGGAGTCGCCCACGCTCGGCGCCTGGGGGCTGGGCTGGGAGGTGTGGTGCGACGGGATGGAGATCACCCAGTTCACCTACTTCCAGCAGTGCGGCGGCTTCGAGTGCCGGCCGGTCTCCGCGGAGCTGACCTACGGGCTGGAGCGGATCTGCATGTACCTGCAGAACAAGGAGAACGTGTACGACATCGAGTACACGAAGGGGATCCGCTACGGCGAGATCTTCCACGCGAACGAAGTGGAGATGTCGAAGTACGCGCTCCAGTGCTCGGACGCGCCGATGCTGTTCCAGCTCTTCGACCTCTACGAGAAGGAGTGCAAGCGCCTCATCGATGTGCAGCTGCCGCTGCCGGCGTACGACTACGCGCTCAAGTGCTCGCACACCTTCAACCTGCTGGATGCGCGCGGGGCGATCTCCGTCACCGAGCGCGCCAACTTCATCAAGCGGGTCCGCGACAACGCGCGGCTGTGCGCCGAAGGGTACCTGGCGATGCGCGAGCGGCTGGGCTACCCGCTGCTCAAGACGAAGTGGACGGTGGGCGAACAGCCCGAGGTGCTGGAGGGCCGGCCCGCGTCCGACTACTGGAAGACCGTCTCGTTCCAGAAGCGCGAAGAAGGGGAGGAGGGCGCCCGTGCCGGCAAGTGATCTGCTCCTGGAGTTGGGCGCGGAGGAGATCCCCGCCTCGTTCGTCGAACCGGCGCTGGCGGACCTTGCGCGCGTGATCGTCGAGCGCGCGAAGGAGGCGCGCCTGACCCACGGCGAGGTGCGGACCTTCGGCACGCCTCGGCGCCTCGCGGTGCTGGTCCGCGACGTGGCGGCGCGCAGCGAGGACGTGACGAAGGAGGTCACCGGGCCCTCGGTGAAGGCGGCCTTCGACGCGGCCGGCAAGCCGACCCGCGCGGCGGAGAAGTTCGCCGAGAGCGTGGGCCTGAGCGTGGACCGCCTGCTCCGCGTCAAGACGCCGAAGGGCGAGTACCTGGCGGCGAAGTTGGAGGAGAAGGGCCGTCCCGCGCCGGAGCTTCTGCCCGCGGTGCTCCACGCGGCCGTCCACGGGATCAACTTCAAGAAGTCGATGCGCTGGGGTGACGTGGAGCTGTCCTTCGCGCGGCCGCTGCACTGGATCGTGGCGCTCTTTGGCGAAGAGGTGATCCCGGTGGTGTTCGGCGACGTGCGCAGCGGGCGCACGACGTACGGACACCGCTTCCTGGCGCCGCAGCCGATCGAGCTGCGCCGGCCGGCGGACTACGTGGAGGCCCTGCGCGCGGCGCACGTGATCGTGGATCCGGTCGAACGCCGGAAGCTGGTGCACGAGCGCGTGCGCGCCGGGGCCGAGAAGGCGGGTGGCAGGCTGCTGGAGGACGAGGCGCTGCTGGATCAGGTGACGTACCTCGTCGAGCTGCCCAACCCGGTGGTGGGGTCGTTCGACGAGCGGCACCTCGACCTTCCGCCGGAGGTGCTGATTCAGGAGATGAAGAGCCACCAGCGCTACTTCTCTGTGGTGGATGAGCACGGGAAGCTTTTGCCGCGCTTCGTCGCGGTGTCCAACACGCCGGTGAAGGACGAGCGCGTGTCTTTGCGCGGCTACGAGCGCGTGCTGCGTGCGCGCCTGTCCGATGGCCGGTTCTTCTTCGACGAGGATCGCAAGCACTCGCTGGAGACACGGGTTCCGAAGCTCGAGCGCGTGGTGTTCCAGCAGAAGCTGGGAACTTACGCCGAGAAGATCGAACGCTTCCGGTTGCTCGCCGACTTCATCGCCCGCAGGTCCGGCAAGGCGGACATCCTGCCGATCCTCGAGCGCGCCGCCACCCTGGCCAAGGCGGACCTCGTCACCGGGATGGTGGGCGAGTTCCCCGAACTGCAGGGGGTGATGGGCCGCGAGTACGCCAAGGCCTCCGGGGAGAAGCCGGAGGTGGCGCTGGCCATCTTCGAGCACTACCTGCCCCGCAACGCGCAGGACTCTCTGCCCACCCAGGATCCGGGCGCGCTGATCGGCATCGCGGATCGGCTGGACACGATCGTGGGGATCTTCGGCATCGGCAAAGGGCCCAGCGCGGCGGCGGACCCGTTTGGCCTGCGCCGCGCCACGCTGGCCATCATCCACATCGTGTTGCACCGCGGGTACCGGTTCTCGCTCGTCGCGGCGATCGACCGCGCGCTCGAGCTGCTCGAGCCGAAGCTGGCGGATCAGAAACGCAAGGCGAACGAGCCTCCGGTGCGGGACCAGGTGCTGGAGTTCTTCCGCGGCCGCCTCAAGGTGATGTGGGCCGAAGAGCACCGCCCGGACGTGGTGGAGGCGGTGCTCTCCGCCGGGTTCGACGACCTCGTGGCCGCGCACCTGCGGTTGAAGGCGCTCTCGGCGATCGTCGGCCAGGCGGACTTCGCGCCGCTGGCGGTGGCGTTCAAGCGCGTGGTCAACATCGTCGAGAAGCAGGGCCGGGACATCGGCGCCGGCGCTCCCGACCCGGGCCGCTTCCAGGATGACGCCGAGAAGGCGCTTTTCGAGGCCTACACGCAGGCGAAAGGGAAGGTGGACGCGCTGGTGAAGGCGGACGACTACGCCGGCGCCCTTCGGGAGATCACCGCGCTCAAGCCGGCGGTGGACCGGTTCTTCGACCGCGTGATGGTGATGGCCGAGGACCGCGCGCTGCGCGAGAACCGCGTGCGGTTGCTCATGCAGATCGGCGGGCTCTTCGGGAGGATCGCCGACTTCTCGAAGATCCAGGCGGAGGTCTGAGCCGGATGAAGCACATGCTGAGCGTGCTGGCGGTGGCGGCCGCGGCGGTGTCCGGTGCGGGATGCGGACCGGAGCCCCTGGACGTGTCCGGCCCGTGGAGCGGCACGTACAACCTCATCGTCACCGCGGGGGAGACGCTCGCCGGCAGCGAGGGGATCTCGGTGACCCAGAACGGCGGGGACGTGCACTTCCTCTTCGCCGGTTGCGCCGTCAAGGCGCGGGCCTCGGGTGAGACCACCTTCGAGGTGGATGACTTCGAGTGCCAGAAGCAGGTGAACGTGAAGACGTGGAAGCTGGTCGGCCGGAGCGGCAGCCGGATCACCGCGTCGCCGACGCAGCTCAACCTGTCTCTGACTGGGGACGCCCAGAGCGGCGAGGAGCGTTCGACCTTCTCCTGGACGTTCACGGGGACCCGCGCGCCGTAGCCGCCCCGGCCGTTCGATTGAACGGTGAACAGCCGATGGACGGGGGACCGCCGGGGACACCTGTTCACCCGGGGGACGAATGCACACCTGAGGGATCCGAGTGTCGTTCCCGGAGATCCCCCGAATGTTGCGAGTCAAGGAGCCCCCTCACACCCGGCAGGTCTTTTCGTTCGGCGAAGGCCAGGCGGACGGCGACCGCACCATGCGCTCGCTGCTCGGCGGCAAGGGCGCCGGGCTCGCGGAGATGACGCGGATCGGCCTGCCGGTACCGCCGGGCTTCACCATCTCCACCCGCGTCTGCGCGCTGTTCCGCGAACAGGGGCGGATCCCTCAGGACGTGCAGAAGGAGATCGACCGCGCGCTGGCGCTCCTCGAGCAGCGCGCCGGCAAGCGGCTGGGGGACCCGGAGAACCCGCTGCTCGTCTCGGTGCGCTCCGGCGCGGAGATCTCCATGCCCGGGATGATGGACACCATCCTCAACCTCGGGCTCAACGACCAGACGGTGGAGGGCGTGGCCCGGCGGACCCGGGACCGCCGGTTTGCGTTCGACAGCTACCGCCGCTTCATCGAGATGTTCGGGACGATCGCGCTCGGGCTGGACCGCCGCGGGTTCGAGATGGCGTTCACCCGCATCAAGCAGCGGCACGGCTTCCGAACCGACGTGGACGTCACCGCCGAGGTGCTCGAGAACGAAGTGGTGCCCGCCTTCAAGAAGGTGTTCCGGGCCGGTGCCGGGCGCGCGTTCCCGCAGGAAGTGCACCAGCAGCTCGCGCTGGCGCGCGACGCGGTGTTCCGGTCGTGGGACTCCGATCGCGCGGTCCAGTACCGCCGGCAGTTCCACATCTCCGACGAGCTCGGCACCGCGGTGAACGTGCAGGCGATGGTGTTCGGCAACCGGGGCGACCGCTCCGCCACCGGCGTGGGCTTCACGCGCGATCCCGCGACCGGCGAGAAGGTCTTCTACGGCGAGTTTCTGCTGAACGCGCAGGGAGAGGACGTGGTCGCGGGGATCCGCACGCCGCTGCCGATCGACCGCATGAAGGTGGTGCTCCCGGAGGCGTACCAGCAGCTCCGGGAGATCACCGCGCGCCTGGAGCGGCACTACCGCTGGCCGCAGGACTTCGAGTTCACCGTGGAGGAGGGGAAGCTCTATCTGCTGCAGACGCGCGACGGGAAGAGCACGGCGCTGGCGGCGCTGCGGTGGGCCTCGGATCTGATGGACGAGGGGCTGCTCACCGAGACCGAGGCGCTGATGCACATCGACCCGATGTCGCTCGACCAGCTCCTGCACCCGGTGTTCGAACCGAAGGCCCGGCGGCAGTTCCAGGCGGTGGCGAAGGGCCTGGCGGCGGGACCCGGCGCGGCCTGTGGCCGCGTGGTCTTCACGGCCGAGGACGCGGTGGCCTGGGCGCGCCGCGGCGAGCCGGTGGTGCTGGTGCGCAAGGAGACCGTCCCGGACGACGTGCACGGGATGATCGCCGCGCGGGGGATCCTCACCGCGACCGGAGGGCAGACCTCGCACGCCGCGGTGGTGGGCCGCCAGCTCGGGCGTCCGTGCGTCGTCGGCTGCACCGCGCTGACGGTGGATGAACAACACGGCACGCTCCGGATCGGCACGAAGACGCTCAAAGAGGGGGACTGGATCTCGCTCGACGGTTCGACCGGAGAGGTGATCTGCGGGCGCGTGCCGACCTCGGACTCCGAGGTGATCCGCGTGCTCTCCGGACGCCTGTCACCCGGCAGTAGCCGCACGTTCTACGTCTACAACCGGCTGATGCGGCTGGCGGACAAGCACCGGCGGATCCGCGTGCGCACCAACGCCGATCAGCCGAAGGACGCGAAGATGGCGCTGGCCTTCGGCGCGGAGGGCATCGGCCTGTGCCGGACCGAGCACATGTTCTTCGCCGAGGACCGCTTGCCGCACGTGGTGCAGATGATCCTCTCCGCGAAGAAGGGCCGCGAGGGCATCGTCCGCCTGGAGGCGGCGAAGGAGCGGGTCCGGCAGAGCGGTGGTGCGAAGGACGCGCGCGACGCGCTGCGCACGGTGAAGGAGACCTGGGGCCCCCACATCGACGCGTACCGGGGCGCGCTGGCGGCGCTCGGGCGGCTGCAGCGCCGGGACTTCGCCGCGCTGTTCAAGACGCTCCGCGGACATCCCATCACCATCCGCACGCTCGATCCGCCGCTGCACGAGTTCCTCCCGCCGCGGGAGGATCTCCAGCGCGCGGTGGCGGATCTCCAGCGCGGGCGCAAGCCCCCTCGCGCGCGGCTCGCGGAGATCGACGCCCTCTTGCGGCGCGGGGACGCCGCCGGGATGCTGAAGGGATCCCGTCTGCAGCGGCTGCAGGTGCTGTTGCGCGAAGTGGAGAGCCTCCACGAGTTCAACCCGATGCTCGGGCACCGGGGCTGCCGGCTGGGGGAGACCTATCCGGAGATCACCCGGATGCAGGCCCGCGCGATGTTCGAGGCCGCCGCCTCATGCCTGAAGCAGGGCCATCCGGTGCGGCTGGAGATCATGATCCCGCTGGTGGGCGTGGCGCGGGAGCTGGAGCACCAGAAGCGGTTGATCGTCGAAGAGGCCCGGGCGGTGCAGGCGCGGACGAAGGTGGAGGTTCCGTTCCAGGTGGGGGTGATGATCGAGGTACCGCGTGCGGCGCTGACCGCGGACGAGATCGCCCGCGAGGCGGAGTTCTTCTCGTTCGGGACGAACGATCTCACGCAGCTCACCTTCGGTTACTCGCGGGACGACGCCGGCAAGTTCCTCTACCAGTACGTGGAGGAGAAGATCCTCCCGCGCGATCCGTTCGTGTCCCTCGATACCGTCGGGGTGGGGGGGCTGATGGCGAT
>JADGHL010000062.1 GCA_019686135.1 Myxococcaceae bacterium
CCGTCGTCTCCACCGCTCCCCCCGCCACCGTTCCTCCCGCACCACTCACGCCCGAGGCGCCCCGGCCCGGTCCCCCGGGCGCCGTGGTCCCGAAGGCGCGTGGCTTGGCCGGCGAGCACCACATCGCGCGGCTGCTCCGCTTGGGGGCGATCTCCGCCGGGCTGTGCTTCGTCGGATCGCTCTTGGCGGAAGGGTGGCCCGCATCAGCGTCCCAGGCCTGGCTGGTCGACCTGCTCCGCAAGAGCGGGATGATGCTGCTCATCGCCACGCCGATCGCCCGGCTGGTGGCCGCAGGCGTGATGCTCGGCACGCGGGGCGAGTGGCGTTACGCGCTGTTCACCGGCTGCATCGTCCTGCTGCTCGCCGTCGCGGTCGGCGCCGGGTTCAGCGCTTGACCGTGTCCTTCGGAGGCGTTGCGGGCGCGGGCTCGTGCCGGCGCTCGTGGCTGCCGTTCTTGTGCGCTTCGTGCACCAATAGCGGCGAGAAGAAGCAGTCCTTCTTGGTGTACTCGTCGAAGGAGAACGCGAATCGGTAGCTCGCCGCCGCGCGCTGGTTGCAGTCGGTGCGCTCGCAGAAGCGGCAGGAGATGCCGGAGGGCACCGCGTCACGTTTCAAATCGGTCGTGGGCAACCCGTACGCGAGCATCTTCGCGTTCTCGGCGTGCGTGCCGAGGCCGATGGAGTACGCAGTCCCGCGGACGATCGATCCTTCGATCGGCTGGAGCTGCACCTTGGCGAAGCAGAAGTAGGTGGTGCCGTCCGCCATCGCCGAGTACTGGCGGGTGAGCTGGGACGGGTTGAGGAACGCGAGGTGCACCGCCCACTTCGCGCACGAGCCGCCGCCGGAGGTGAACTTGATCCCGGTGCCGGAGTACCGCTTGGAGATGTTCCCGGCGATGTCCGAACGCAGGAAGTGGAACGGGATCCCCAGCCGCTGCGGGTCCGAGAGGTTGCAGAGCCGGTGCGCCACCGTCTCGTAGGTGGTGCCGAAGATGTTCGAGAGCAGCTCCACGTCGTAGCGGGTCCGCTGCACCTCTTTGAAGAAGTCGCCGTACGAGAGCATCAGCGCGCCGGCGAAGTAGTTGGCGAGGTTGACCTTGATGAGGCGCAGCGTCTCCGAGTGCCGCATCCTGAAGCCGCCGACGATCCGCTCCACCAGCCGCTCGCGGTCCATGGTGAGGAGCCCGACGGAGGCGGCGAGCTGGAACTTCAGCGGCTGCTCGGTGAGGGTGGGGGAGAGGGAGATGAGTTGGTTCTCTGCGTCGATCCGCCGCACCACCGACGAACCCTCCGGCGGCGGTTCGAACTCCACCCGGTACCCGAAGCGCTTCTCCAGCATGCGGATGAGCTGCGCGCTGGTCACCTGCCGATCGAGATCGAAGTCGCGCCGCAACGCCTCGGCCTGTTCCTCCAGCTCCGGGAACCAGTTCTTGTGCGCTTCGAGGAAGTCGGTGATCTCGTCGAACGGGGAGTAGTCGAAGCGCACGCCGGGGGAGGCGCCGTTCGATCCGGACCCGCTGGTGCGCGCCTTCTCCTCGGCGGAGAGCTGCGCCATCACGTTCTCGAGCTGGGTGCGCGTGTTCTTGTAGAGGTTGAACAGCGCCGCCACCGTGCCCGCCAGCTTCGGTTCGGCGGAGAGGTGCTGGAGCGACTCGCGGTCGATGTCCAGGGACTTGAGGAGCGGTTCGTCGAGCAGCTTCGCCAACGCCTCGTCCACCCGGCCCTCGCCGAGCGACGACATGAACTGCTCGGGATCCTGCTGGTAGTAGCGGAGCGCCTTCCACAGCAGCGGGAAGGGCATCACCCGCTTCCCCTTCTCGATCAGGTTCAGGTAGGCGGGCGAGACGCCCATCTCCCGCGCCGCGTCGGTCTGCTTGATGTTCCGCTGAAGCCGCAGCGCCCGGAGCTTGAGGCCCACGTTCGCGTTGAGCGCGTTCTCGTTCATGGCGGACGTCACTAACGCCACAGGCCCGGGGCGTTTACAACTTTTACTAAAAGGCTTGACTCGTTGATGGTGCGGCCAGCGGCCAGGGGAGCGGGCGCGCGGCGTGACCGCATGAAACGTCCGGAACTTCAGGGGCTTGGGGGCCGGCAACGATTCTTCCCCGGGTGCGCAGACCCCGTGCGCTTACGGACAGTCGTTCGGGCACCCGGGGAAGATTTGTTGCCGTCGCGGCGCTTGCACGGTGCAGGGCGGGCGGGGAGGCTCCGGGCCATGGCCCTCCTCCAACCGTTCCGCGGTCTCCGCCCGCCGAAGGACCTGGTGCAGCAGATCGCCGCCCCGCCGTACGACGTGATGAACCGCGACGAGGCGCGCGCGTTTTCGGCCGGGAACGAGAAGTCGTTCTTCCACGTCTCGCGCCCGGAGATCGAATTCGGCCCGGACGTCGACGAGCACGCGGACGTGGTCTACGCGCGCGGGCGCGAGAACCTGAACCGGTTCCGGCAGGCCGGCTGGCTGCGGATGGATGAGGCGCCGGTGTTCTACGTGTACCGGCAGAAGATGGGCGCGCACGTGCAGACCGGCCTGGTCGCCGCGGCGAGCGTCGAGGAGTACGACGACGGCCGCATCCGCAAGCACGAGCTCACCCGCGCGGACAAGGAGGACGACCGGACGCGCCACATCGACGCGCTCGGGGCGAACGACGAGCCGGTGTTCCTCACCTACCGCGCGGACCCGGCGATCGACGCGCTGATCGCCGAAGCGACGCGCAGCACGCCCGAATACGACTTCACCACCGAGGACGGAATCGGCCACACCTTCTGGGTGCTGGACCGGTCCATGAACCCGCGCATCCAGCGCGCGTTCGAGAAGGTCCCGCGCCTGTACATCGCGGATGGCCACCATCGTTCCGCGGCTGCGTCGCGCGTGCGGAAGCTGCGGCGCGCTCGCGGCGAGGCGGGAGCGGGCCATGACGGCTTCCTCGCGGTCATCTTCCCGCACGATCAGATGCAGATCCTCGATTACAACCGGGTGGTGAAGGACCTGCGCGGGATGACGCCGGAGGCCTTCCTCGCCCGCATCTCCGGCAAGTTCGAGATCGACGACGAGCTTCCCGGCAAGAAACCGGGCGCGCTGCACCACTTCGGCCTGTACCTCCAGGGACGCTGGCGCCGGCTGCGCCCGAAGCCCGGCACGTTCCCGAACACCCCGGTCGGCGGGCTCGACGTGTCGATCCTCCAGAACAACCTGCTCGGGCCGGTGCTGGGGATCGGCGATCCGCGCACCGACCGGCGCATCCACTTCGTCGGAGGGATCCGCGGAACAGAGGAGCTGGAGCGGCTGGTCGACTCCGGAGAGTACGCGGTCGCGTTCTCCATGTTCCCCACGAGCCTCGAGCAGCTGATGGCGATCGCGGACGCCAACGAGATCATGCCGCCCAAGTCGACGTGGTTCGAGCCCAAGCTCCGCAGCGGATTGGTGCTCCACCCCTTCGATGCCGCGCCTTTGGGGGCGTGAGGTCGCCGCATGAGCTCGAACTTCGAATGCATCGGGATGCCGTTTCAGGACGACCAGGAGTTCGCTCTCACGATGGACGGCATCCTCGGCGCCTCGCGTCGGGTCCGCGGGCTGCCGGCGAGGTTCGATCACCGGTTGTGGGTCGATGCGTCCGGCGCCGCCGTCGCCATCCATGTCGAAGGGAACGCGGTCGCGTGCCTCACGCCGTTCTTCGATCCGCCGGACGGTCTGATGCGGTGGCGCGTGTCGACGTCCGCCCCCACGCTCGATGAGTGCGACCACTGCGGCGGCGCCGACTGCAACCTCCTGTCGCCGGAAGGCGAGATGGTGACGCGGGCGACGCTGCAGTGGCTGTTCTTCGCGCCGTATCGGGACTGGCTGTCGCAGCCGCGGACGTTCGAGATCGAGGTCGTGGCGTTTGCGCACAGAGCGCGCTTCTTCGCGGATGAGGCGGCGTTCGATGAGGCCCAGGGTGCCGAGCTGGGGCAAAACCCGCTTCCGTCCACCGGAACGCCCTTTCGTCTCGCCGTGGAGTCGTTCATCCCGATCGGCATGTTCGAACCTCCGGGGAACAACGCCCGGCGCGCGACCGCCACGTTCGCAGGTTCGGTCGTGCGCGTGGATCGCCTCCGCAACTCCCGGACGGGAGGTGCCTTCAGCCGCGTGCGCGTGAGGACGCTGCCCGGTGAGACCGACGTCGTGGTCGGCGGCTCGGATACGCACGGGCTTAAGGTTGGGGCGATCGCCTGGATCGACGCGTGGCTCGTCGGGCGGCCGGTGCCGGTCCCGTTTCCCGTGTAGCTGCGCTACGGAACGGAACCGGCCGCCGGGGGGCTCCGCATGAAGGCGCGCACCAACTCGGTGTCGCGTCCGCGCGCCACACACACGTCGTAGCCGTCGATGACCCCGCAGATCGGTCGGCCCGGGCTCACCAGGAGCCGCGCCAGCCTCGGACGATCTACGACGTACACGGTCTGGGGATCGAGTTCCCCAGTGACGACGAGCTCGCGAGCGCGTTCGCACGTCGCTCGACGCATGTCGGGGGCGACCCGAGCGAGGTAGCCGCTGTTGATCGTCATCTGTTGCCGCGCGGCGATATGGCCCAGCACGTAGTGGAGCGTCCCCGCGTGCAGCCCGCCCGGGCAGTTGCCGTTGATCTGCGGCGGCAGGATCGCGAGGTGCCGGTATTCGGTGCCGATCCGGTCCCACAGGTTCGAGCGGAGCTCCCGTCCCAGCGCAGCCCGCGAGAAGACGCCCTCGATGCGCGGCATGAAGTCGAGCGCGTGGGCGAGCGCGGCGGAGGCCAGGATCGCGGCGGCGATCCGCGGGCGGTCGCGCCACGCCCAAAGCAGGAAGGCCACCGCGCAGGCGATCACCGCGTAGTGGATGACCCACACGAACCGGCCGGAGCCCCGGAACGCTCCGGTGAGCATGTCAAGCCCACGGTAGAGAAAGGAGAGGTCGAGGAGGGTCCGGTTGCCCCAGCGGAGCTGCGACCCGAAGGAGAAGAAGAACAGCGCGAAGCTGATCGCCGCGAGCGCCCACGTGCGGCGCCACGGCAGGCGGCGGAGGTCTTTTCGCCGGAACCAGGCGCTCACGGCCCCGGCGCCCATCGCCAGGAACACGCCGAGCCCGAGGAACCCGTAGCCCTCGTAGTGTTCGCGCTCCGGCGCCCAGGACGGCAGGACGTGGGAGAGCCCGCGCGGGTTCACCAGCGCCAGCGGCGCGGAGTTGTAGTAGCCGAAGCCGATCCCCGCGCTGACTCCGGGCGCGAAGTACCCGAACAGCGCGGACACGAGGAGCGCCACGGCGAACAAGGCGCCGATCGCCGCGCCCGCACCGAGCCACCCGAAGGCGCGATCGGCGAGCGCGAGCTTGATGACCAGCGCCGCCGCGAGCGCCAGCGCCATCGCCGCGAGGTAGGGGTGGACGCCGGCGCTGAAGGCGACCAGGCCTGCGGCGATCCCCAGGTGCCGTCGGACGACCTTCCGCTCCGGGGCGCGGACGAGGTGCAGGCCGATCAGCAGGACGAGCACGAACTGCGCGCAGAGCGTGTCGTGTCCGATGCGGTTGATCAGCACAGGCGAGAGGGCGAACAGCGCTCCCGAGGCCGCCTGGGCGAACGCGTTGGACGTGAACGTGCGGGCCAGCCACGCGCCCGCAGCGCCCTGCGCCGCGAAGCAGAAGGCCAGCCACGGCCCGAGGAACTGGAAGTCGGCGGGGAGGAGAGGGGAGATGGGCTTGAGCAAAAGGCTCACCCACGGGTTGCTGTCGGTCATCGCCACCGTCGCGACGCCCAGCGGGTAGAGGTAGCCGTCGATCCGCCCGAGCGGAAAGGCCCACGGCGCATGGCGGAAGAAGGCCCAGCCGAGGAAGTGCTGCGTCCAGTCTTCGCCGCTGAGCACCCATCCGACGTCGGTGGGATCCAGCACCTGGAACCCCGCGCAGCGCACGAACCAGATGAAGCCGACGAGCGCGCCGGCGAGCACTCCGCCGTGCTTCGAGAAGAACGTCCGCAGCGCCGTCAGGTGGAGTCGCATGGACGTGGGCAACACCCCGGCGAGTGTCCCCGAAGCACTGCCGTGGCGCGAGCGCGATCGTCACCTGGATCCGGGACGGACCTCGGAGGAGACTCCGGCCGCGTGCCGGCTCTGCGTGCGGCCTGCGCGCGGAGCAGCGCTTGCCCGATTCCAGACCCGCCTTCGATGCGAGATCGACGCCGTGGCCGGCGGTCCTCCTTCTGCTCTCTGCTGCCTGCGCGCACGCGCCCGGCCCCGCCCGCTCCGGGACCTGGCCGGCGCTCGAGCTGACGTATGAGGTCGCCTACCGCACGGCGCCACATGCGATCGACGTGGACATCAAGCTCCACGGGCCTGTGCGCGACTTCCTCTTCACCGAGCCCGGGCGGGTACACGCCGTCACCGCGACGGTCCGGGGCGCGGAAGCGACCATCGCAGTGGACGACGACGGACGTGTCGCGCTGCCTTCGGGCACGACGCAGCTTCGGTACCGCTACCCGCTGGATGGCGCGGCAAGCCGCTGGGACGTGTACGGCGGCGCGGGCACGCCCGGTTCGATCGTGGTCGCCGGCCGCACGTACCTCATCCGGCCGCGCGTCGCCGACTCCGTCACCGCCACGCTGCGGATCACCGGCGCCGCGGCGCTTCTGCCCTGGCCTTCGGACGCGGACGGAGCCTGGCACCTTTCCGGCACCGACCTCGTCGACTCGGGCTTTCACAGCTTCGGCGGCGAGCGCTGCACGGTTCAGGTCGAAGGCGGCGTGCTGGAGATCGCACTCCACCGGGGCGTGCTCTCCGTGGGGCGCCAGCAGCTCTGCGAGTGGGTGAAGCGCGCCGCAGAGGAGGTGCTCACCGTCCGCCGGCCTTTCCCGCAACCCCGCGTGGTGGTGCACCTGATGCCGATCGATGGCGACGGCGCCAGCCCGCTCGGGCTGATGCTCTGGTCCACGCCGCCGTCGCTGACGATCCTCGTGGGCAGCCACGCTCGCGAGGACGACTTCGACCGTGACTGGGTGGCGGTGCACGAGCTGTTGCACCTGGTCCACCCCAGCTTCCTGCACCGGGCGCCGTGGATCCCCGAAGGGCTGGCCACCTACTACCAGGAGGTGGCGCGGATGCGGTCCGGGCGGATCAGACCGGAGGAGGGATGGGTCGCGCTCGCCCGGGCGTTCCGCGCCGGCTTCGAGGAACGGCCGACGTGGACATTGAAGGACGCGGAGGAGGGGCTCCGGCGCGGGACGTATCAGCCACTGTATTGGGCCGGAGCGCTGATCGCGCTGGAGCTGGATGTGGAGATCCGCCGGGCCACGTTCGGGCGGCGCTCCCTGGATGATGCGCTGGCGCTGCTCGCGCGGCGGGGATCCACCGCCAGCGTCGGCAGCTTCGCGCGCGCGATCGACGAGACGGCCGGCGCGAAGATCTTCGAACGCGTGGTCGACGCGCGGAGCGAGGAGCCGGTCTTCGCGCGATCCGCCGCGCTTCTCGAGCGCCTCGGGATTTTCGAAGCGGGAGACGAGGTCCGCCTGGGCGGCGCGCCGGATTCGGCCATCCGTGACGCGATTACGCGCGGTGCCCCGCTGTAACTTTCCCGGCCCCCGGTGCGTATCCCGCGCGGACCTGTCAGGTGCCTCTCGCAGTTCGCGGGATTTCGCGCCATGGTTCGCACCGGTTCACGCAGCAGCAGTACCCAACCCAGAAAGGAACCACCCATGAAGATGAAGACCCTGGCGGCATTGGTCGGATCGATCTCCCTCGGAGCGCTGGCCACCGGATGTGCTACCACCCAGAGCGCCTCGGCCACCGAGCCGGCTTCGGCGTCTGCGACCCAAGACAAGGGCGCACAGGGTTCGTGCAGCGGCATGTCCGACCAGGGCGCCGCCACCGACGGCGCCGCGACCGACGGTGCCGCGGCCACTCCGGAGAAGGGCGCGCAGGGCTCGTGTGCCGCCGGCTCCTGCGGCGCGGGCTCCTGCGGCGGCAAGCAGTAACCCGGCTGCCCCACGGCCGAGGCTGATCCGGGCGCGGCGGGAGGGCCTTCCCTCCCGTCGCGCTCATGAGCTGGAGTCCTTCGCGTGCCGACCTTCCGCGAGCGCCACAGCATCCCGTTCCTCGGCGCGGGCATCGGCCTGCGGCGGGAGTTCTACGAAGCGCTCCCCGGCACCACGCGCGCGCTCGACTGGGTGGAGATCATCCCCGAGAACTTCATCACCTTCGGCGGGCGGTCGCGCGCGGCGCTGGAGGCGGCTCGTTCCCGCTGGACGGTGGTGCCGCATGGCGTGGCGCTCAACATCGGCGGGCTCGATCCGCTCGATCGCGAGTACCTGAGCGGGCTGCGCGCGCTGTGCGATCGCCTCGACGCGCCGTTCTTCTCCGACCACCTCTGCTACTCGCGGATCGCCGGGCGCTATCTGCACGACCTGCTTCCGCTGCCCTTCTCGGAGGCGATCGTCGAGCACGTGGTCCCGCGCATCCGGGAGGTGAAGGCAGCCATCGGCCGGCCGTTCGTCCTGGAGAACCCGAGCTACTACGCGCGCATGCCGGGCGGCACCCTGGACGAGGCCGCGTTCCTCTCGGCGGTGGTGGAGGAGGGGGACATCGGCCTGTTGCTGGACGTGAACAACGTCTGGGTCAACGCGCAGAACCACGGCTACGACCCGCGGGCGTTCATCGACGCGCTGCCGCTGGAGCGCGTGGTGCAGATCCACCTCGCCGGCCACGAGGTGAACCCGGACGTGCTGATCGACACGCACGGCGCGCCGGTCTGCGAGGACGTGTGGTCGCTGTACCGCTACACGCTGGAACGGACCGGACCGGTCTCCACGCTGATCGAATGGGACCAGTTCATTCCCTCGCTGGACGCCGTGCTCGATCAGGCCGACCGCGCGCGGGCGATCCTCGCCGAAGTGGGAGGCGGGCGATGAGCGTGGCCCGCTTCTTCGAGACGATGGACGCGTACTTCCGGGCGGCGGCCTCGCCCGCACAGGAACGCGACGAGGCGTTCGCCCGGCTTCGTCAGGCCCATCCCGGTTGGGAGCCTTCGCCTTCACGCCTCGCCATCTACGGCCGCTTCGTCGTCGCGCACGTGCGCGACACGCTGCAGAAGAACTTCCCGTTGACCCGAGGGGTGGTGGGCGAACCTGTGTGGGCCGAGCTGGTGCGCGCGTTCTACGCGACCGATCCGGCGCGGCACTTCGAGATCAATCGGCTCTGCGAAAGCTTTCCGGCGTTCCTGGCGGATCAAGTCGAGGCGCGTTCGCTGCCGCCGTTCGTTCCCGCGCTGGCGCGGTTCGAGTGGACCGACTTCGAGGTCTACGCGTCCAGCGAGGAGATCCCCACGAACGTTTCGACGCTGACGGCCAATCCGACCATCACCGTCCTGCAGCACCCGTGGCGCCTTTCGCCGTGGCTGCGAAGCGCGCCCCGTTTGCGCCCGGCTTCCCCCGAACCCGGTGACGAGACGTTGCTGCTGTGGCGGCACCCGGTGACGCACCGGACCATGTACCAGGCGGCCGATGTGGGCGCGTTGCTGGTGCTGAAGCTCGCAGTGGAGGGCCTGCGCGCGGAGGACGCCGCGGAGGCGGGCGGCATTCCGGTGGAGGAGGTGACCGCGCGAATCCAGCGTGCAGCCGAGGACGGTCTGGTCATCGCTCACAGTTCAGGGAGGCACACATGAAAGTCGTCCGCACGAGCGAGCTCTCCTGGTCCGATGCGATCCAGAAGGGGGCGTACAGCCAGCGCCGGAAGGAGCTCATCGCCGGCGAGAAGTACCTGTTCTGCAGCGTCTGGGAGCTGGCGCCGGGGAAGAAGTCGTTCCCGCTCCACGCGCACTACGTCACGGAAGAGGCGCTCTACGTCCTCTCCGGGAAGGCGATCGTGCGCACTCCCGATGGTGAGACGCGAATCGGTCCGGGAGACTTCGTCTCATTCCCGCCCGGCGGTCCTGCGCACCAGCTCGTCAACGACGGCACTGAGCCGCTCATGTACCTGGGCATGTCCGCCAACCCGGTCGATGCTGACCTCGTCACGTATCCGGACAGCGGGACGGTCGGTGCGAGGGCGGGGAGGGGATCTGCCATGAAGCGGGTGATGTTCCGGGAGAAGGACCAGGTCGACTACTACGCTGACGACAAGGACGCCCAGTAACGGGCGCACCCGGGTCGGTGGCGGATGCGGACGGCTGAGTTCGTCGAAGCGCGTTCAGCGGAATCCGGAGTTTGCTTTTTTCAAGAAACGCAGACTGATTCTGCTTCGATCCTGTAGCTGCCCACCCTATTCCCAGCGGACGGGAACCAGCGCGAGGGATCATCGATCGACGCAGTCACCGCCATGTTGATCATCGCGGTCAGGAGAATGCAGCAGTCGAGACGAGCCTCCCCTTCCGCCATCCAATCTGGCCTGACCTGATCGGCGTTGTCGGCGGTTCATGTGGACACTGGCAGCAAGATGGCGAAAGCCGGCGCCAGACCTTTGCTCAGTGGAGCGCGGCGTCGCACATGAGGACAACGGTAACGCGGCGACCGTGCAGCAGGAATCGGCTTGCGCCTTGAAGAGGCGCAGGCGCACACGCTGGATGCTCCAGCCCTGACCGGTGGCTGCTTCGAGGAGAGTGCGGGCGGCATGCGCCAAGTTGTACGCGAGTGCATTGGGGAGTAGCCGCACATCATTGAGCGCGAACGCTTCGCCGAGGCTGGACCGCTCCTTCACTGGCTGCTGCTTGTAATGCGTCCTGGGCCGGGGCGACGAGGAAAGCGCCGGATCGAAGGCGCCCATCAGTTCCCGAAGCGTGCCTCCGCGGAGCTGCGCTCCTGGGTAGTGCGAGAGAAGTGGGGCTCCGGGCATCTGCTCCGGGATCCAGCTGGTGATGTCTTCGCGCTCCTTCCTCCGGCGCGGCTCAGAGTTTCCGGAAGGCGACCGATCAGAATTTCTGGAACCACCAGTCCGCAAGACTCGCTGTGCAACGCCGCTCGGAAGAATCAACGGTTGGTTCCGTCACGCCCCATCTTTCTCTCAACTCAACTGATCCCCGCGGTATTTCGGAAGTTCGTCCGGGGTCGCAGGACGAACGTTGATCTCATTCCCGGGCCAGGACTTTGCCGGACGGGTCGACGTTCGGCGGTCCGAACTCGTGTGTGTGCGGTCCCTTCACTTGACCATGACCCTTGGGACCCTCACGAACAGAATCCACGCGGACGCCGGGCGATCGCTTCCCGCCCGAATGGCCCGGGGCTGAGCGCCCCGAAGCTTGCGTTCGGCGTGAATCGGGACTCGCGCTCATTATCCATCGTGCGTGGACGGCCTGGACCTGGACAGCGCGGTCGGCGTGGTGCTGATCGCCGAGGATCCGATCGTGCGCGAGGCGCTCGCGGACAAGCTGCGCGGCGCCGGCGCGGAGGTGCTTGCGACGGCCGAGGCTCCCGCTGCGGTGCGCGGTCTTGCCTTTGCGCGCCCTCCGCATGCGGTTCTCTGGGATCTCGGCGTCCGCCCGGAGGAGGCGCTGGATCCGGCCGCAGACCTGTGGACCCTGGACCAGCCGGTCGTGGCGATCGTCCCCGATGCAGCCACCGCCGCCGAGACGCTGGCTCTGGGCGCGCGGGGTGTGCTCAGCCGACAGGCCACGGGTCGTGAGCTGGTGGCTGCCTGCCGCGCAGCGGCCGCCGGGCTGATCGTCTCCTCGCCGTCGCTCGTGCCTGAGTCATCGACGGCGCGCCGGGCGTCCTCCGCGGCTCAGGAGCTCACCCCGCGCGAGATGGAGGTCGTCGCCCTCCTCGCGGAAGGGATCTCGAACAAGTCCATCGCCACGCGCCTCGGCATCAGCGAGCACACCGCCAAGTTCCACGTGAACGCCGTGCTCCAGAAGCTGGGCGCGCAGACGCGGACGGAGGCGGTGGTTCGGGCCGCGCGGCTCGGGCTGGTGACCATCTGAGCGCACCTGCTCGATCGGGCAGGTCCCATCCTCCCCGTCCGGCGGATGTGACGCGAAAACCCGCCCGTTACCGTCGCGGCGGAGGAACGAAACATGTCCAACGAGATCGAAGCACTCTCCCGCGGACTCGCCGACGCGGTCGCCAGCGCCGGACCGGCCGTGGTCCGCGTCGAAGGCCGCCGCCGCCGCGCAGCATCCGGCTTCGTGGCGACTTCCGACGGACTCATCGTCGCTGCCAGCCATGCCGTCGAACGCGACGAGGACATCCGCATCTCCTTCGACGGAGACTCCACGGTCTCCGCGGAGTTGATCGGCCGAGACCCCGCGACGGACGTGGCGCTGCTGAGGGCAGAGGCCGCCGTGCCGAACCCGCCCTCGTGGACGGATGCGCCCATCCCGCGCGTGGGTAACCTCGTGCTCGGCCTTGGCCGGCCCGGGCGCACGGTCCGCGCGTCGTTCGGAATCGTCGGCGCCTCCGCCGAAGGCTGGAGGAATCCGGCCGGCGCAAGGCTCGATCGCTACCTCGAGCTCGACGGGCTGCTCCCATCTGGCTTCTCCGGCGGACCCATCATCGATGTCTCCGGCCGACTCGTGGGGCTGGGCACCACCGGCCTCGTCTCCGGCGCCGGCATGGTGGTCCCGGTCGAGAACCTGCGCCGGATCATCGACACGCTGAAGGCGCACGGTGGCATCCGGCGCGGCTACCTGGGGATCGGCAGCCACCCGGTGCGCCTCACCGGCCGTGCGCGCGACATCGCGCAGTCGGACGTGGGGCTCATCATCCTCACCGTCGAACCGGGCGGGCCCGCAGAGAAGGCCGGGATCCTCCTCGGTGACGTGCTCCTGTCGATCGACAGCGTGAAGACGGGCTCGCTCGAAGCGCTCCTCGGCACGTTGAGCGAGGACAACGTCGGGCGGACGGTCGCCGCGCAGCTGCTCCGGGCCGGCGCGCTCCACAACCTCTCCATCACGATCGGAGAACGGCGATGACCACCCTTCCTCCCACGTTCCTGGAGCGCCTCTCCAACGACCTCGACGAGCTCGTCGCCCGCGCGATGCCGGCGGTGGTCGGCGTGGAGCTCGAGCGGGGGCAGGGGACGGGCCTCGTGCTCACGCCGGACGGCTACGTGCTCACCAACAGCCACGTGGTCCGCGGCGCGCGGACGGTGAAGGTCCGCAGGGACGACGGCGAGGCGCTCTCCGCCATGGTCATCGGCGCCGATCCGCCGACCGACCTCGCCGTGCTCCGCGTCGACGCGCGCGATCTGCCTACGCTCCCGCTGGCCGATCCCGCCCAGGTCCGGGTGGGGCAGCTCGTGGTGGCGATCGGCCACCCCTTCCAGCTCGAGGGCTCGGTCAGCGTCGGCGTGGTGAGCGCGCTCAACCGCAGCCTCGGCACCCGCGCCGGACTGATGGAGGGCCTGGTGCAGACCGACGCGGCGATCAACCCGGGCAACTCCGGCGGGCCGCTGCTCAACGCGCGCGGAGAAGTCGTGGGGATCAACTCCATCGTGCTCCCGTACGCGCAGGGGATTGGCTTCGCCATCTCCGCCGGGACCGCGAGCTGGATCGCCTCCATGCTGATCCAGAAGGGCAAGGTCCCGCGGAAGTTCATCGGCGTCGCCGCCTCGGCGGTCCCGCTGCCGCGGAGCCAGGCGCTCGAGGTCGGCCAGTCGCGCGCGGTCCGGATCCACCGCGTCGGCGAGGGCAGCCCGGCCGCGCTGGGCGGCCTGCGCGAGGGCGACCTGGTCACCGGGGTCAACGGCAGTCCGGTCCGCAGCGTGGACGATCTCCAGCGGCTGATGTCCCTGGCCCCTGACACGGAGCTGCACCTCGACGTGTGGCGCAAGGGCGGGAGAAGGGCGCTCACGGTCACCGCCCGCAGCATGGACGCCTAGATACGCGCGGCATGTCCGATGTTCGCCGCTTCGGGCGTGCCCGCCTTCTCGTCCCATCGCACCGGCGCGGGCGCCGCGCTCTGTTGTGCGCATGGCCACGCCCGCGTCCACCGGCCTCACCGGCGTGGAGGCCCAGCGCCTGCTCTCGATGCACGGTCCGAACGAGATCCAGCGCGCGCCGCGCCGGTCGAAGCTCGCCATCCTCGGAGCCCAGTTCAAGTCGCCGCTCATCGCCCTGCTCGCGGCGGCCGCGGCGATCTCTTTGTGGATGGGCGAGCTCGCGGACGCCGTGGCGATCGCCGCCATCCTGGTCATCAACGCCGCGGTCGGGTTCCTCCAGGAGTACCGCGCCGAGACGGCGGTGCTGGCGCTCCGGGCCATCACCGCGCCCCGCGCTCGCGTCGTCCGCGACGGCCATGCGCAGGTCATCCCGTCCGCCGAGCTTGTACCCGGCGATCTCCTGCTGCTCGAGGCCGGCGACGTGGTCGGCGCCGACGCGCGGCTCATCGACGCGCACGCGCTCTCCACGATCGAGGCGGCACTCACCGGGGAGAGCCTCCCCTCGGAGAAGTCACTCGAACCGGTGCCCGACGACGCGCCTCTCGCCGAGCGCAGCGATCGCGTATTCATGGGGACCTCGGTCGCCACCGGAACGGGGCGCGCGCTCGTCACCCACACCGGGATGCGCACCGAGCTGGGGAAGATCGCGCATCTGCTGTCCACCGCGCGCGATGGGGAGACGCCGTTGCAGCGCCGGCTCGCGCAGGTGAGCCGCACGCTCCTGTTCCTGTCGATCGCGGTCGTGGTGACGGTGTTCGCGGTGGGGCTCTTGCGGCGTGGGCCGATCCTCGGGCTCCTGCTGACGTCGATCAGCCTCGCCGTGGCGGCGGTGCCCGAAGGGCTCCCGGCCATTGTGACCATCGCGCTGGCGATCGGTGTGCAGCGGATGGCGGCGCGGAACGTGCTGGTGCGGCGGCTGCCGTCGGTCGAGACGCTCGGGGCGGCCACGGTCATCTGCACCGACAAGACCGGAACGCTCACCACCGGCCGGATGGAGGTGCGGGAGGTGTGGGGCGAAGATCGGCTCCGCGTGCTGGGCGCGGCGGCGGCGTGTTGCGATGCGGAGCTGGACGAGTCCGAACGCTGGGGGACAGGCGATCCCACCGAACTCGCGCTGCTGGTCGAGGCGGCGAAGCTCGGGATCCGTCGCGCGGACATCGAGGCGCGCGCGCCGCGCGTCACCGAGCACCCGTTCGACGCGCGCCGCAAGCGCATGTCCGTCCTCCGCGCCGACGGCGTGCTGTACGTGAAGGGCGCGGTCGACCACCTGGTGCCGTTGTGCGTCGCGGGCGTGGATGGCGCCCTGGCGGCGAACGCGGAGATGGCCGCGCGCGGGCTGCGGGTCATCGGCGTGGCGACCGGGCGGACCGCCGAAGAGCAGGGGCTGACGCTGGTGGGCCTGGTGGGGATCGCCGATCCGCCGAGGTCGGAGGCGATCGAAGCGGTCGCGGCGGCGCGGCGCGCGGGGATTCGGACGGTGATGATCACCGGGGATCACCCGGTCACCGCCAGGGCGATCGCGCGCGAGCTGGGGATCGCGACGAACGACGCAGAGCTCGCCGAGCGCGTGCACGCGCGCGCGACGCCGGAGGACAAGCTGCGCATCATCCGCGAGTGGCGCGCGCGCGGCGACGTAGTGGCCATGACCGGGGACGGCGTGAACGACGCGCCCGCGCTGCGCGAAGCGGACATCGGGATCGCCATGGGCATCACGGGGACGGAGGTGACGCGCGAGGCGTCGGACATGGTGCTCGCCGACGACAACTTCGCCAGCATCGTGGCCGCGGTGCGTGAAGGGCGCGCGATCTACGGGAACATCCGCAAGACGCTCACGTACCTTCTGGCCGGGAACGCGGGCGAGCTGTTGACGGTGCTGGTCGCTTCCATCATCGGGCTGCCCGTGCCGCTGTTGCCCATCCAGCTCTTGTGGATCAACCTCGTGACCGACGGGCTCCCCGCGCTGGCGCTGGTGATGGACCCGCCGGACCGGGACGTGCTCGCGCAGCCACCCAGACGGCCCGGCGAGGAGATACTGGGGCGACACCAGTGGTGGACGGTGGGCGCGATCGGCGCGCTGGAGGCCACCATCACCCTGTCCGCGTACGCGTGGATGCTCGCATCCCACGGCGTGGAGAAAGCGCGGACCATGGCGTTCTGCGTGTTGGTCTTCTGCGAGGTGCTGCGCGCGTTCGCAGCGCGGAGCCCGCAGCGGACGCTGTGGGAGGTGGGCGCGCTGTCGAACCTGAAGCTGGTGGGCGTGGTGGTGCTGACGTTCGGGCTGCAGCTGGCCATCGGCCATGTGCCCGGCCTCGCGGCGTTGTTCCAGATGGAACGGTTCGACGCGGCCGACTGGGCCATCGCCCTGGCGCTCGGGTTCGTGCCGGTCAGCCTCATCGAGCTGGCCAAGCTGGCGCGCCGCCCCGCTCGGGCCGTCCGGTGATGCGCGCGCCGGCCATCGAGGGGGTCGACTCCCGCCCCGGGTCGTGCCAAAGCGGAGGTATCGGAGGAACGAACATGCGCGCGATCAACTTCAACGCCGGCCCCGCGGGGCTGCCGCTGCCTGCGCTCGAGCGGGCCGCCAAAGAGCTCGTCGACTACCAGGGCACCGGGATGTCGATCATGGAGCACAGCCACCGTGGCAAGGACTACGACGCGGTCCACCACGAGGCGATCGCGCTGCTGACCGAGCTGCTCGGCATCCCGGACTCGCACCAGGTGCTCTTCCTCCAGGGCGGCGCCTCGCTGCAGTTCGCGATGGTGCCGATGAACTTCCTCGAGCCTGGCGCCTCCGCCGACTACATCGTCACGGGTGGCTGGAGCGAGAAGGCGCTCGCCGAGGCGAAGCTCATCGGCTCTCCGCGTGTGGCCGCCACCACCGTCACCGAACAGAAGACCTACACGCGCATCCCGGACCCGAGCGAGCTTCGGCTCGACCCGAACGCGCGCTACGTCCACCTGACCAGCAACAACACGCTCTTCGGCACGCAGTGGATGCGCTACCCCGACGTGGGAAACGTCCCGCTGGTGGCGGACATGTCCTCGGACTTCCTGTGGCGCCCCACCGATGTGTCGAAGTTCGCCCTCATCTACGCCGGCGCGCAGAAGAACATCGGCCCGTCCGGTCTCGTGGTGGTGGTGGCGAACAAGGAGTTCATCGCGAAGGGCCGCAAGGACATCCCGAAGATCCTCCGCTACTCGACCCACGCCGAGGCTGACTCGCTCTACAACACGCCGCCCACCTTCGCGATCTATCTCGCCCGCAACGTGCTGGCGTGGATCAAGGCGGAGGGTGGGCTCTCGGCGATGGAGAAGCGCAACCGCGAGAAGGGGGAGATCCTCTATTCGGCGATCGACCGAATGAAGGACTTCTACCGTTGCCCGGTGGAAGTGGGCTCGCGCTCGTTCATGAACATCGTCTTCCGCCTGCCGTCGGAGGCGCTGGAGGAGAAGTTCGTCGCCGAGGCGAAACAGCAGGGGATGGTCGGACTCAAGGGGCACCGCAGCGTAGGCGGCATCCGCGTCTCCGCGTATAACGCGGTGTCGGTCCAGGACATCCGCACCCTGGTGTCGTTCATGGAGTCCTTCGCGCGTTCGAACGGCTGACCTGGACGTCGTCGCTGAATAGCCCCGGTCGGCCATGGTCCAACCGGGTACTTCCACTCAGGAGACGTACCGATGAAGAGATTCGCCGCCGCCATCGCCACGGTCGCGCTGCTGTCCACCCCCGCACTTGCGCGGGAGCTCAAGGGCGTCACCCTCGCCGAGACCGCCAACACCGACGGCCAGGAGCTCAAGCTCACCGGCGCCGGCGTCCGCAACAAGTGGTTCTTCGACGTCTACGTCATCGGCCTCTATCTCGCCGATCCGGCCAAAGATCCCCTGAGCGATCAGGCCAAGCAGGTGAAGCTGGTGCTCCTGCGCGATCTCTCGAAGGAGAAGATCGGCGACGCCATCCGCGAGGGCTTCGAGAAGAACTCCGCCGCGGAGATGCCAAAGCTCAAGGACCGTCTGGACAAGCTGATCGGCGTGCTCACCGACGGGAAGAGGGGCGATTCGCTGGTGCTCACCTACGTCCCCGGCACCGGCACGGTGGTCAGCGGCAAGGGGAAGAAGCTCACCACCATCGAGGGCGCGGACTTTGCCCGGGCGCTCTTCTCGGTCTGGCTGGGAAAGAACCCGGTCGACGAGGGGCTCAAGAACGAGCTGCTCGGCAAGAAGGAGTAGCCGCCCCGAAGGCTCCCCGGGGTCGGCGAATGCTGTTGCGGTCGCTCTCTGCGTCCGTACAGTCCGATGGTCTTTCTGCTGACCTCGGAGGAGCCTCCCGTGCGAATCGTCCTCTCCGCCGCGCTCGCCGCGGCGTTTCTCGTCTCCGCCTGTAGGACCACCGAACCTGCACCCACCCGGGACGAATCGGCCGCGCAGGCGGCCGCCACCGCATCGTCCGAGCAGACCGAAGGACATCGGCGGGTGATCGACCCGACCCGGCCCATGCCCCCTGGCATCGACGAGTCGGCGATGGACACCTCGGTCGACCCCTGCGAGGACTTCTATCAGTACGCCTGCGGCTCCTGGCTGAAGAACACCGAGATCCCCGCGGATCGCGCTGCCTGGTCACGCGGCTTCGCATCGATCGCCGAGCGCAACGAAAAGATCCTCCACGATCTTCTGGACGAGATCGCTCAGGGAAAGCCGCCCGAGGGCACGCCGTACGCGCAGCAGCTCGGTGACTTCTACGCCACCTGCATGGACGAGCCGAAGCTGGAGTCCGGCCTCGCCGAGCTGAAGAAGCAGCTGGTCCACGTGGAGAAGGTGAAGGACGCGGAGTCGCTGCTGGATGCGGTGGCGTGGATGCACGCGCGGGGGATGTCGCCGCTGTTCCAGTTCGGCTCCACGCCGGACCTGAAGCGGCCGGACTTCATGATCGCCGAGTTCCACCAGGGCGGGCTGGGGCTGCCGGACCGCGACTACTACGTGAAGGACGATCCGAAGATGAAGCAGGTGCGCGACAACTACCGCGCGCACGTGGCGAAGATGTTCGAGCTCTTCGGCCAGAAGCCGGCGCAGGCGCAGCAGAGCGCGGACGCAGTGATGGACCTCGAGACGAAGCTCGCCCAGGTCTCCCTCACCCGCGTGGAGATGCGCGATCCGAAGCGGCTCTACAACAAGCTCGATCGCGAAGGGCTGGAGAAGACCGCTCCCGGGCTCCCGTGGGGCGCGTTCCTTGCCACCGTGGGCGTGCCGGACGTGAAGGACATCAACATCGCCCACCCGCCGTTCTTCGCCGAAGTCTCGAAGCTGGCGAAAGAAGTGAAGCCGGTCGAGTGGCGCACGTACCTGACCTGGGTGTTTATCCGCGAGACCGTGCCCGCGCTCCCTGGCCGCTTCCAGCAGGAGCACTTCGCCTTCGTCAGCCAGAACCTCTCCGGCGCCAAGGTCGATCTCCCGCGCTGGAAGAAGTGCGTCTCGTACACCGATCAGCTGCTGGGCGAGGCGCTCGCCGTGCCGTTCGTGAAGAAGTACTTCGGCGAGGAGGGGAAGAAGACGACGCTGGCGATGGTCCAGCAGATCGAGAAGGAGTTCGAGAAGGACCTCGACAGCCTCTCCTGGATGGACGACCAGACGCGTGAGCGCGCCCGGCAGAAGCTCCGGGCCATCACCAACAAGATCGGCTACCCGGAGAAGTGGAAGCAGTACGACGCGCTCGAGACCGATCGCTCCAGCTTCCTCGCCAACTGGCTCCGCGCCAACGAGGTCGAGGCCAAGCGGGAGGTGAACAAGATCGGCAAGCCCGTGGACAAGACCGAGTGGTTCATGACACCGCCGACGGTGAACGCCTACTACAACCCGCCGCTCAACGAGATCGTCTTCCCCGCCGGCATCTTGCAGCCGCCGTTCTTCGACATCCACGCCACCGACCCGGTGAACTTCGGCGCCATGGGCATGGTGATGGGCCATGAGACGACGCACGGCTTCGACGACGAAGGCCGGCAGTTCGACTTCGACGGCAGCCTCAACGACTGGTGGACGGAGGCCTCCGCGAAGGCTTTCGCCGCGAAGGCCGAGTGCGTGAAGAACCGCTACTCGCAGGAGATCGCCGTGGACGACCTGCACGTGAACGGCGCGCTCACCCTGGGCGAGAACATCGCCGACATGGGCGGGCTCAAGCTGGCGCACGCGGCGATGCGGTCGTGGCAGGCGCAGAAGAAGCAGCCCGCCGCCGGCTCCTACCGCTACGACGACGACCAGCAGTTCTTCCTCGGGTTCGCCCAGTCGTGGTGCAACAAGTACCGGCCGGAGAACGCGCGCATGCGGGTCACCGTCGACCCGCACTCGCCGCCGCCGCTCCGGGTAAACGTCCCGCTCTCCAACCTGCCCGCGTTCCAGGAGGCCTTCCAGTGCAAGCCCGGGCAGAAGATGGCGAAGCCGGCCGCCGAGCGATGCGAGGTCTGGTAGCCATCGCGCGCACGGCCCTGGCGATGGCGGTGGTGGCGGCTTCCGGCTGCGTCACCCCCACCTCGCTGCAGACGGCCTCCACGGTCGATCCGGGGACGTGGCGCGTTGGCGCGCAGCTGTCCAGTGCGCCGTGGTGTTCGGTGACGTTCACCCCGGAGCGCTGCGCCCTCGCCCCGAAAGGCCTTCCGCTGCCCGAGCTCCGGGCATCGGCGCGCACCGGGCTTGCGCCCCGCACGGATGTGGGGCTGTCGCTCTCCACCTCCGCGGTGATTCCCCAGGGCGTATCGGTGGGCGCGCTGTTCGACGCCAAGCGCGAGCTGTGGTCGTCCGGATCCGCGAGCGGCTCCCGCCAGCTGATCGCCGCGTCGGTGGGTGCAGGCGGGCACCTGGATCTGATCGGCGTGTTCGATTCGTCGTCCGGTGGCGGCGGTCGGGTGGAGCCCGGCATCGACATCCCCATCGCCGGTTGGTACGGCCTGAAGCAGGGGGGCTGGGAGTGGGTGGTCAGCCCGCGCTTCGTGGAGCGCATGGCCATCGCCCGCACGGTTCCGGGGCAGCCGAACCTCGTGCTGCACTCCGAGTGGTTGGGCGGCACGCTCGCGGCCGTCTCCCCCGGCCCGTTCCACTTCGTGGCCGGCATCGACTACCTCGCGCCGGTGGGCGATCTCGCCAGCGGCCCCATCACCGTCTCGGTGGGCGGCCTGCTCGTTTTGGGGGGCCGCCGGGGCGCTAACGACCGCTGAAGCGCAGCCGGCCCAAACCGGCTACTCGCCGAACAGATCCAGCTGACCGTTCCGGCCGGCCGGCCGCCGGAACGTCGTCCGCTCCGGCGGGGGGGAGCAGCGCGTTTGGAGGCCCACCTTGCGCGCGGTGCGCTCGAACAGTGCGGCGATCGTCTCTGCGTACAGCCCGGTCCCGCTCCCGCGCACGCCCCAGCGCGCGTCGTAGAGCTGGCCGCCCCGCGTCTCGCGGATCCGGTGCAGCACGCGTTCGGCCCGCAAGGGGAGCTTCTCCCTGAGCCGCTCCTCGAACACGTCCTTCACATGGCCGGGCAACCGCAGCATCACGTACGCGGCGGAGGTGGCGCCGGCGTCCTTCGCCGCCGCGAGGATCCGCGGCATGTCCTCGTCCGAAAGCCCGGGGATGATCGGCGCCACGTTCACGCCCACCGGGATCCCCGCCTTCGCCAATGTCTCGATCGCCCTGAGCCGGCGCTTCGGCGTGGCCACGTACGGTTCGATCGCCCGCGCTGTGTCCTCGTCCCAGAAGGGGACGCTCACGCGCACGTGCGCGTGCGCATCGCGGACCAGCTGCTGGAGCACGTCCACGTCGCGCTCCACCAGCACGCCCTTGGTGATGATCGCCACCGGCTGACGGAACTCCGCGCACACCTCGAGGCACCGGCGGGTGAGCTGGTACGACGCCTCGAGCGGCTGGTAGCAGTCGGTCACGCCGCTGAACACCAGCAGCTCTCCCTTCCACGACGGGCGTTCGAAGGTCGCGCGCAACAGCTCCGGCGCTTTCGTCTTCACGTGGATTCGCGTCTCGAAGTCGGTGCCCGCTCCCAGCGAGAGGTACTCGTGCGACGGCCGCGCATAGCAGTACGCGCAGGCGTGCACGCAGCCGCGGTACGGGTTCACGCTCCAGTCGAACCCGATGTCCGGGCTGTCGTTGTGGGCGACGATCTCCCGCGTGTGGTCCTCGTAGATTATCAGCTCCGCGCGGGGGATCTCCTCGAGGTACTCGAGCCCCGTGCTCGCCCACGGGTTCGGCGGATTGGCCACCGGTCGCGTCTTCATCCGCCGGGAAGATGCGGCCTGAACCGACGTTCAGTCAACCGCACCCGGCGGAGGTGCGATCCGGAGGATCTCCGCCCTCGCCAGGGCCCACGCGCCCGGCGACGCGCCGACGAGCCCGCGCACGTTTCGCAGCTCCGTGCCGTCGTAGGGGTAGGGCGTCCCGGTGAGGTCCACGAGGACACCGCCCGCCGCGGTGAGCACCGCCTCGGGGGCGCAACTGTCCCAGCGGTAGCTGCGGTCGCCCGGGTGCAGGTAGAGGTCCGCTTCGCCCTCCGCCACCAGCCCGGCCTTCAGCCCCACCGAGCCGTACGCGATCACCCGGGTCAACCCCAGCGCGTCGCGAGCGAGCACGGTCTTCGCCGACTGATGTGACCGCGACACGCACAGCCGCAGGTCCCGGGCGAAGGCGGGCGCGGGCGGGACCCGGAGCGGACGCTTCGACCCATCCGCCCGCTCGAGCGTGGCGCCGTGGCCGACCACGCCCGCGTAGAGCTTCCGCAGGGCCGGCGCGTACACCACCCCGACCCGTGGGCGCCCCTCCACGGCAAGGCCGATCTGCACCGCGAACATCCCGTTGCGATCGACGAACTCCTGCGTGCCGTCCATCGGATCGACGAACCAGCAGCGGCGGCACCGGGCCATGGCGGCGTTCTGGGCCGCGTCCGACTCTTCGGCGATCACCGCATCGTCCGGGAACGCCGCGCGCAGGCCCTCGAGGATGAGCGCGTTGGCACTCAGATCCGCCTGGGTCACCGGCCCGGCGTCGTCCGGCTTCTGCGTCACCGCGAACCCGGTGGCGTAGACGGCGAGGATCTCCCTACCGGCGTCCAGCGCGAGCTGGCGCGCCACCTCAAGCTCGCGGGCAAAGTCGCCGCTTGCGGCGGACATCCGTCCGGTGACCTCGTCGTCGAAGGGCGTGGTGCCCACGAACGAGGTCTGCCCGAGCGCGGCGCCGCCGTCCAGAAGATCACGCGGCGGTGTGTCGTCTGACCGCGCGCGGGCCCATTAGCGCGCGGCACTCTGCTGGCCGAGGCTCCGGATGTACGCGCGCAGCGCCCGGATGTCCTTCGCGCCGAGGTCCGGGCCAGGTGGCATCACCGGGCTCAGCCCGGCCGCAGCACCGCCGTACCGGATGACCGTTTCGATGCGTTGATCGGTCACCTGGGCCTGCCAGGCGGGGTCGCGGAAGTTCCGCGGCGACGGCGTGAGCCCCTTTCCGGCGGTGCCGTCTCCGCGCCCCTCCGATCCATGGCAGGCCGCGCAGCGGTTGGCGTAGAGCACCGCGCCCGCGGCCCGCTGTATCGCAGGACCGCTCGCGTCGGTTCCGGACGAGCCGCCGTCGTCCCCGTCCTGACAGGCGGACAGAAGTGCGGTGACCAACACCAGGGTGAGGGTGCGGGCCAAGACGGCCTGTGGCATGTGGGTGACTCCGTTCAACCGCGCGCGTAGCGCGGGAGCAGGACGTGGTTCTCCAGGTGGACGTGGGCGAAGACGTCCGCCTCCACCGCGGAGAGCTCGCGCATCAGGGTGGTGTAGCTGGTACAGGCCCACTCCGGGACCGTGAAGTCGTGCGCGGCGTTGCGCAGCCGCTCGAGCAGCTCGGCCACCTGGAGGTGGTCTTCGTGCAGCGAGGCGACCTCGGAAGCGATCGTCTCCACCCCGCCGGCGCCCTGGTGACCGAGCAGCGCCGGGAAGAGGACCTCCTCTTCGCGATCGAGGTGGGGCAGCAGAAGGTCCGACAGCTCCTCAATGTACCCGTGCACGTCGAGCAGGTGGGCGTTGTGCGCGCCGTGCACCCGCGCCACCTTCTTCGCGAGCGGGACCAGGAAGGGGAGTGCTTCGCGCAGAAAGCCATGGTGGCGGCGGACGATCCGCTCGATGAGCGCCTCCGTGTCGAGCAGCCGCGGATCGTCCGGACGGGAGACAGGCCGCCGGGTGGCGATCGCCCGCTTCAGCTCCTCCATCACCTCGCCCACGCCGACCTCCCGCTGGCGGCAGGCTTCGTCCAGCGACTGTTCGCCGCGGCAGCAGTAGTCGATGCGGTGCTGGCGGAAGACGCTCGCGCACTCGGGGTGGTCGAGCACGATCTGCGCGACGGGTTGTCGTTCGTGGATGCTGACGTCCTCCATGACCGGCTCAGGCTGCATCCGCGGTGCCAGCGGTTCGAGACGGAGAACCCCGCGCGCGCGCGTGCTTGCGGCGTTCCAGAATGGATCCGCTGGAACAGAACGTGGAACGTGTGGCTGCTCGCGCGCGCTCATGGCGAAGGCTCCACAGGGCGGTCGACGGCGCCGGGGACGGGGCGGAGGTGCGGGAGCACCCACACCGCCCACGCGCCGAGCGCCACCGCGAACAGGCTGAACGCGGTGCCCAGCCACACGAGCACCCGGGCCGGGTCGATCGTCACCATCAGCCGAGCCACCGTCGCCAGCACGACCGAAAGGAACATCACCCGAAGCGGCACGGGCCGCGCACAGAGGAGCGCATCCCGCCCGCCGTGCGCGATGGTCACGTGGTTGGCCACCGACAGCGTCAACAAGGTGAAGCCGGAGAGGAACGTCAGGTGCAACAGGTCCACCCGGTGCGTGGGCCAGACCGCCACCGCGAGGAAGCCGGCTGGGACCATCCATGCGGCGAACCACGCAGCCCAGCGGTGCACGCCTTCGACCCGCGGCGGGCGCCACAGCCGCGCGGTGACGCACAGCACCGCCAGCACGACCGCTCCGCGCAGCGCGTAGCCCGTGCGCAGGCCCACCGCCTCGTCCACGCCGAAGCTCGCGGCGAAGACCGCGCAGGCCGCGCCGTGGAGCCACCAGGCCACCGTCGAGCGATTGCCTCGGTGTGGTTCCCGGTGGAGCAGCATCGGCAACAGCATCCCGCCGATCCCCGTGACGAGCCCGCCCAGCATCCCCTGCCACACGAGCGCGCTGCCCAGCGGCGCGAACCACACCGGCCGGCCCGCACCCGCCAGGGCCATCATCAGTGCGCCGGCTGCCGCGAGGCCGAAGGAAGTGGGGAGCCACATCAGTTGCGCCACCGCGAGGCGTCTGTGGACGGCTCCGGGGATCCGCGAGAGGACGAACCCGCACAGGAACGCGGCCAACAAGGCCCAGGCCGCGTGCGCGGCGCGTTCGAAGTGGAGCAGAGAGAGGACGGGCGGCGGCGCCACGAGCGCGAGCGCAGCCGAGATCTCCAGCGCGGTGGGCAGCGCGGCCCCGGTGCGCCGTGGGACGAAGGTGAAGAGAAAGCCGATCGCGAAGCACACGAGCGCGCCCTGGACCTCGGTGAGCGCGTGCAGTCCGGGCCGCCAGGTTCCCCAGCCGGCCGCATAGAACGCCCACGGCAGCACGCCCATCAGGCTGAGCGCGCCGCCGATCGGATAAAAGATGAGGTAGGGCCCCTTGCGGAACCACGCGGGCGCCGCGTCCGGAACAGGGGAGGGGATCATTCGGTGACGGCTCCGTCCTTCAGCACGCGCGCGACCACGACGCCGATCCGCGCGTCCACCCGCTCCAGCCACACATCGAGCAGCTTCCGGCCGTTCTCGGACTGCAGGGACGCCGGCCGGCCGGAGAGCGCCCACAGCCGGGCAAGTGAAGACGCCGCCACGCCGGCGGAGATCCGCGCCGCATCCCCCGTCGATGGCGGGCCGGTCACGTCGCCCGGCATCGGCCAGGACGCGGCGAACCGCTCGTCGCCCACGACCAGCCATATGTCGCCAGAAGCCTGGACACGCAGCGTTTGCGTCTGCTCCATGGAGTCTCCTCCCAATGAAGGAGTGCCAATGCACGCGCGATGCCACGAAGGGACCTCAGCCCATGCGTTCTGCGACCGCGGCCTTCACGCGCTCACGCAGTCCGGGGACGGCGAGCGTCTCCAGCGTCTCGTGCGCAAGCGGACCGACGAGCTGCTCGGGGCCTTCGGGGTGTCGCGCCGGATCAACCTTCTCCACGCGGACGCTGCGGTCCGTCTTCGCATCGTCCGTGTAGAGCTCCAGCTCCGGGCGGAAGTCGATGACGGCTTCCGGAGAGAGCAGCAGCCCGCGGGCCCGCTGCGCCGTCTCGGACAGCAGCGCGTTCGGCGGAATGCGGACGTGTCCGACGAACACGGCGCGCCCGTCGCCGCGCGCGACGCCCCGCACCTCTTGCTGCGAGGTACAGCGGGCGGCGGCGTGCTCGATCCATACGTCGTGCTCGTGCAGGCGTCCGGCTCCGGTGAGGAAGAGGCCATCGAGCTGTGCGGACGCCCCTTCGCCGGCCAGGTGGAGCCGCACCTCGCGCCGGCCCACCGCCGCGCCCACCTGGAACAGGTGCGTCGACAGCACGCTGCCCGCTTCCTGCCGGACCTGCAGCCCGCCCAGGTGGATGGCCCGGGGGCCGTCGTCCTGGACCGTGACGTGTTGCAGCCGGGCGCCCGGTTCGAGGTGGACCTCGGTCACCGCGTCGATCAGGTACGCCCCGGCATGGGGACCCTGGAACGTCTCCACCAGGGTCAGGCGCGCCCCGTTCTCCACGTGCACCTGGATCCTCGGGAACGCCATCGCCCCATCGGCCGGATCGAGCATCAGGTGCAGCACCTCCACGACGCCCGCATCCGCGCGGCCGGCGACTTCGATCGCCGCCGCCTCCTCGTAGAGCGCCCGGTTGAGCTCCACCAGCGCGCTCGCGCCGTCCACCTTCGGCAGCGGCCACGGCAGCCCGCAGGCGGGGCGCAGCCACAGCCCCGAGACCGGCGAGAGGGTCGAGAGCCGCGCCTCGAACCGACCGTTGAGGAACACCACCCGGTCGGATCCCGGCAACGGTGGCGACAGCCCGAGCCCGGGGACCGGGTACGGGGCCGGTGTCGCCGGCGAGAAGCGATGGTTCCACAACCAATCGGCCAGAAGCGGACCGGAGCGCCGGAAGTGGTCCCACGCCGTGTCCCGGTCGGTCGACGCGAACGGTCCGCCGCGTGCGAACTGCAGCGCGTGCAGGCTGGAGAAGGACTCGAAGGCGGCGCCCGCTCCGTCCAGACCGGACGGCGCCGCCCAGGGAGCGCGCATGACTGGCTGCCCGGCAGGTGAGCCCACCGGGGTCGTCCCATCCTGCGTCGTGAGCATGGCGCTTTCGGGCTGCATCAGCCGTACCGCTTCAGCTTCCGCCAGAGCGTGTTGCGACCGACACCGAGCACGCGGGCTGCCTCGGTCATCGCTCCGCCGCACGCGGCGAGCACGTCGAGCACGTACTCGCGCTCCACCTCCTCGAGTGTCCGCAGAGCGATCTTCCTCTTCTCCCCGGGCGCAGGAGAGGGAGCCGGGGCGGCCGGCTGGACTTCTTCGGGCAGAAGCTCGGGACCGATGACCGGGCCGGTGGCGAGCGCGGCGGCGTGCTTCACCGCGTTCTGGAGCTCGCGGACGTTGCCCGGCCAGCGGTGGCTCTGGAGGACCCGCTCGGCGGCGGGCGAGAAGCGGACCGCCGGGGTGCGCTCGGCCGCGAGGAAGCCACGCGCGAGCGGAAGGATGTCCTCGACGCGTTCGCGTAAGGGCGGCACGCGCAGGGTGAGCACCTTCAGGCGGTAGTAGAGGTCCTCGCGGAAGAGCTTTTGCTGCACGAGCTCGTCGAGCGCGCGGTGCGTGGCGCACACCACGCGCACGTCCACCTGACGCGAGCGCGTGTCGCCGACGCGGCGGATCTCTCCCTCCTGGAGGGCACGCAGAAGCTTGGCCTGCAGCGCGAGCGGCAACTCGCCGATCTCGTCGAGAAAGAGCGTCCCGCCGTCCGCGGCCTCGAACAGGCCCTCCTTCGCCTGGAGCGCCCCGGTGAAGGCGCCCCGCACGTGGCCGAAGAGCTCGGACTCCAGCAGCTCATCCGGCAGCGCGGCGACGTTCACGGCGACGAAGGGCTCGTCGGCGCGTTCGCTGTTCGCGTGCAGCGTGCGCGCGACGACCTCCTTCCCCGATCCGCTCTCGCCGATGATCACCACCGGCGCGTCGTTCCGCGCGAAGCGCGCCGTGCGTTGGAAGAGCTCCTGCATCTTCGGGCTCTCGCACACGACCTGCGAGCCGTTCCGCGAGGGCGATGTCGCCGGGAGCAGCCCGCAGTGACGGCAGACCACCTGTTCCGGTTTTCGTTCCACGGGTTCCATGGTGGAACGAACGGGGGCACGCCGCCAGCCCTTCCCACGAGGGTCGATGAGCCGTGCTTGATCGTCCGGCGTCCGGCACTTACAGGCGCACGAGCCGCGCGGACACCCGGCGATTCGTTGGGGCTCCGATGATGGAGACCCCGCGCTGGCTGCGGCCGGCAGGCCGGGTTCCGTGCTGCAGTCCGGAACAGGGTGCAAGCGTCCCGAAGGTCGCGGTCCACAGGCCGCGTCGCGTGCCGCAACCTGAAAGGTGAAGTGCGCGCGCTTCCCGCAGGAGGTGGCGTGCGCACCGCGAGAGCCCGGAGCGCGTCATGATCCTCGTCTGCGGAGTCGACTTCTCACCGGCGTCGGCCAGTCTGGCGGACGTGGCGGGCGGGCTCGCGCAGCGGCTCCGGGCGGAGCTGGTGCTGGTGCACGTGCTGGAGCTGGACCTGGTGTCCGGCGCGCTGCGCGAGTCGCTGCGCAACGCCGCCTCCGCCGGCCTGGACCGTGAGGCAGACAGGCTCCGCGCCGCCGGCATTCGGGTGAGCCGGCGGGTGCTCGAAGGCAAGCCGGATCAACAGCTCTCCCGGCTCGCCGCCGAGGAGGGCGCAGCCGCCGTCGTCATCTCCGCGCTCGGGTCGCGGTCGGGTACCGCGTGGCAGCTCGGCGGCCGCGCCAACCGGATCGCCCAGCACTGCGAGTCGCCGGTGCTGGTACTGCGCGATCCCGAGCCGTTCCTGCTCTGGCTGGACGGCCGCCGGCCGCTCCGCGTGCTGGCGGCGGTGGACCGCACGCGCGCGTCGCGTCAGGCGCTGGCCTTTGTGCGGATTCTGCGCGAGGCAGCGCCGATCGATCTCTCGGTCGTGCACGTCTACTGGGCGCCCGAGGAGAACGAGCGGCTGGGTTACGCGGGCGGGACCTGGGTTGAGCCCAACCCCGAAGTGGAGGCGGTCCTGCGGCGCGACCTGGAGGGCGTGGTGCGCGAGCTGTCCGGCGGTGGCGCGAGCGACGTCGCGATGATCCTCTCGCTGGGCCGCGCATCCGACCGGATCCTCGAACAGGCGTCGAAGAGACGCGCGGACCTGCTGGTGCTCGGTTCGCACCAGCGCAACTTCCTCGACCGGATGTGGAACGGCTCGACGTCGCGTCAGGTGCTGCACGACGCGGACTGCAGCGTGACGGTGGTGACCTCGCTGCGGCAGGAGGTGACCGAGGACGTCCCGCGGGTCGAATCCGTACTGGTGGCGACCGACTTCTCCGACACCGGTGACGGGGCAGTGCGCTGGGCGTACGGGCTTGCGGGGGACGGCGGCGTCGTCCACCTGATCCACGTCAAACAACCGGCACCCACGTCGGCCGCGGCCGCGATGGGGCAGGTCCGGGACATCCTCGCGCCGCCGGCGAGCCCCACCGAACGCGCCGAGATCGCGGAGCTGGAGCGGATGCTGCGCGCGCGCATCCCGCGTTCGGCGGCGCAGCGCGGGGTGACCACGGACGTGCGGGTGGTGAGGGCCGCCGCGCCGGCGACGGGGATCCTTCAGGCCGCCGAGCGGCTGGGCGTGGATGCGATCGTCGTGGGCACGAGCGGCAAGACCGGCGTCGCGCTCACCGTGCTCGGCTCGGTGGCGCAGGAGGTGGCCAACCGGTCGCCCAGACCGGTGATGCTGGTGCACCCGCCGCCGAAATGATGGGTGGGATTGGGAAGGGGGGAACCAGGCACGAGGACGGCCTGGTTCCCCCTCGACGACCAGAGCGGCGGACCGGGTTCGAACCGGCGACCCCGAGCTTGGGAAGCTCGTGCTCTACCAGCTGAGCTACCACCGCGTGAGCGGGCGCAAACCTAGGG
>JADGHL010000063.1 GCA_019686135.1 Myxococcaceae bacterium
GGGCCCGCGGAGCGGATGCGGGCGTCGATGCGTGAACCGCGAGCCGGCGCGGGCGCGGACCTGCTTCCGCACGGCGGGCAGTCGAGCACCCGGCCCGGTCTTTGAGGTCCGTCGAGGACCTTCCTCCGGGTTCGCGTGCAGGCCTCGATGACGCGCTCATTGTGTTTCGGCCAGTGAGGCGTGGAAGCGATCTCCCGTGCTGCCCATCCGTGTTTGCAGCGCCGCCGGAGACGGGGATGCGCCGCCGGGCGTCGTTCGTGCCCACGGTCGGACCGAGGGTGGTGGCCTCGAGCCGGAGACGAGGCGGCCCGTCCGTGAGGTCATCGGACCGTCCGATCGGGCCGCCGACCCGGCTCGAGCACGGGGTCCCCGCCGCGGGAAACGATCCGTGCTCGAGCCACGAAGCGGCCCGTCACACGTGATTGGATCATCGGTTCAGGTCGTTGCCGCCAACCCAGCTCGAGCACCGGTTGAGCGCCGGGCATGACCGAAAGCGACACGCGCAGCGCCTCGCCGACGAAGAACGCTGCGACGCGCTCGGTTGCTGAGTGCCCCGGGGGCGAAGGCACAGCGAAACAACCGGGCCGATGGTGCTGCTCGGATGTGACCCGCCGCGCCGCGCGGACGAATCAGGCGACCTGCTTCGCTTCTGGTGCGACGACCGACGCGACCGGAGCCTCCTCCACAGTCATCTGGCTCGCGTTCGCGGATCGGCTCAGTGCGAGCGCGCCCAGCGCATAGGCGACGACGCCGGCCAGAAGCGTCACCGCGAACCCGAAGTTGATTGAGAGCACCACGGCGAGCACCGATCCGACGACGCTGGTCGCGCCGTTCAGGCCCCAGCCCCAGGGCACCAGGTCCGCGTGGTACCCGAGCGCGGTGCGGACGCCCACCGGCATCAGCGTTCCCATCATCAGGCCGGGCAGCGCGATGAGCACCGCGCCGAGCGCGATGCGCACGCCGACCGGGAGCCCCAGCAGCGCGCTGAACAGCGGCCCGAGCGCGAGCAGGTAGACGATGAGCAGCGCCGAGAGCGCCGCCACCACGCGGACGACGGTGCCGCGCAGTCCGAAACGAGCGACGAGCCGCGCCGACAGCGCGCTGCCGACGCCGGAGGACGCGAGCAGCGTCGCCAGCACAACGGCCAGCGCGTAGATGGGGTGACCGAGGAACAGGATGAACTTCTGCATCAACCCGAGCTCGACCAGGATGTAGCCGAAGCCGATCGCGAGGAAGTACCCGAGCACGCCCAGCTTCCGGGACCGCTGGCCCACGAGCACGTCGCGGCGGAAGAGCGCAAGCGGCAGCACGACCAGAAGCAGCGTCAACGCCACGGACATGAGCAGAAGGATTTGCAGGATCGCGAGGGCGAGGTTGTTGTGGTTCAGGCCGCCGAGGTTGCCCAGCAGGCGCAAGAAGTCGCTCGTGCGGACCGTGTAGAAGAAGAACGGCCGGTTGTCCGTGGTCGGCGAAAGCTCGTGCGGCGAGGCGGCGTAGTACGCGGAAGGCTCTGCGGCGAAGAACCTCGTGAGCTGCGGATCCGCTCCGGCCATCGTCGCGGGGGAGAACGGGATGCGCAGGTGGAACTGCTGCGCCGCCTGCGTCAGCGCCTCAATCTCCTCCGGCGTGAACGGGGTTCGCTTGAGCAGCATCGTCGCCATCCGGTTGTCCGCGACGACGAAGAAGTGCTGACCATGCTGCTGCCAGGAAACGCCGAGCCGCGTGAGCGCTTCGCGGCCGAGGCCGAGCAGCCGGATGAACTCGAGGGGTGGCGAGCCGTACCACCGCGTCATCGAGAGCACGCCCTGCGGTTTTAGTCGCCGGAGGTACTCGACGAAGGCTTCGGCCGTGTAGAGGTTGTTCTCGGTCAGCGTGAACGCGCCGGCCGCGGACGCCGCCCACGTGTCGACGAGCGTCGCCTGGATCGAGCTGAACTGTTCCTCCGAGCGCCGGACGAAGCTGCGGCCGTCATCGACGTGCACGTCGACGCGCGGGTCGTCGTAGAGGCCGCCGTTGTAGTCCCTGTACGCGCCCTTCATCACCGTCTCGGCGATGAGCGGGTTGACCTCCACGCCGACGACGCGCGGCACGCCGGCCATAAGCGCCGCGTGGACGTCCGGGCCGCCGCCGGGACCGATGATGAGCGCCGGACCCTCCTTGCGGATCGCGTAGACGAGCCCCGAGACGCGCGACTCCGGGAAGCGCATCACCAGGTCCGGCCTGGCCTTGACCTGCTCGCCCGAGAGGATGCGCGTCGCGGCGTCGGCGTCGATGTGGATCCACTTGTGGTCGGCCTCGCCCGACTTCGAGACCGTCACGCGGCTGAGCGCGTTCCAGCGCTCCCACTCGACGTTCTGCTCGCGGAGGAACTTCGTGCCCTGGACGATCCGGAAGGCCGTGTGCTCGCGCGCGGGTCCGACCGCGTCGTACCCGAGCACGGCGAACACGAGCACGCCCACGACGGCGACGGCCCGGGAGGCGTTGACGTACGAGGTGGAGGAGAGCGCGAGCAGCACCCCGCCGAGCGCCGCCACGCCACCGGCAACCAGCACCGCTCCCTGACCACCGGTCGCGCCGATGAGCGGGATGGTCAGCATGCACCCGAGCGCCGCGCCGACGAGGTCGAAGGCGTAGACCGTGCCCACGCGCTCGCGCGCCGCGGCGATGGCGAGCGAGATGGCGAAGCCGGACGCGAGAAACGGAAGTCCCGTGGCCGCGTAGAGGCGGACGAGGCGCTGGACGTTCTCGGCCCGGAGGTCGACGCTCATCGGGTTGTTGACGGCCACGTACAGCCCGAACATCACCAGCGGGCCGACGAGAACCGCGAACGCACCAGCGAGGAGCGGCAGGCGCTCGGGCGTGAAGACGCGCGGAAGCAGGAAGATGACGACGCCCGCGACGGCGATCCCCAGCAGCGCGAGGGACACCAGGAAGAAGGCGAAGTGGTAGTACATCGTCACGCTGAAGATGCGCGTGAAGAGCAGCGACAGCGCGAGCGACGCGCCACTGGTCAGCGCGACTCCGAACGAGAACAGCCGAAAGCGCATAGTCTCCCCGGTCCCTGCGGGTGGGCGGCCTGAGATGAAGCGGCGTGCGTCGCACGTCTCCCTCGGGGAATCAACCAGCGAGAGGTGAGCGACCCGAGAGAGTGCCTGGCGGGGCACCGGCGGGGCTTTCGGGGCGGTTGTCCCAGACGATCCGGTGCGCGTACTGCTGCGACTGCGCCTTCGCGCCGAATCTCAGGAAGATCGGCAACAGCCGGTCGCGGAACCACTCGGCCACCGAGTTGGACACGGCCTTGGTGTTTCCGATCTGCCGCGACTGCCGGACGATCGTCTCCACGCGCTGGCGCCGCGCGCGCTCGAAGCGGTCGAAGGCGCGGGCGGGATCGGTTTCGTCGCGGAGGCACTGCGCGAGCACGATCGCGTCCTCCATCGCCAGGGATGCGCCCTGGCCTGCGTTCGGCGTCGTGGAGTGCGCGGCGTCGCCGATGAGGCACACCCGCTCGTGGTGCCACCTGGGCAACGAGAGGATGTCGTGCAGCGGGTACGGCCCGAGCACTTCCGGCGTGGCCTCCACGACCCGGCGGATCCACGGAGGATCCTCCCGGTGCAGCTCGAGGATGGACGCGCGCAGCGCCTCTGGATCGCGCGGTGCGTGGTCGGGGCGCTTCTGTCCGGCGTTGTGGAACCACCAGACCTCGCCCGCCGGTGTCTTGAAGGCGCCGAAGAAGGCGCGCCGGCCGAACACCATCACGTTGAGTCCCGGCTCGAGCGGCGCCTCGGGGCAGCGCGCGAAGCCGGCGTGGTCCACCAGCCCGGAGAACGTGGGCGCCGGCGCGTCCGGGAGCACCAGCCGCCGCGTGGTGGAGCGGATCCCGTCGCATCCGACCAGGAGGTCGCCCTCTTCCTCGCTGCCGTCCTCGAAGCGCGCCTTCACCGCATCGGACCGCGTTTCGATTGCCTCCAGCTTCCGTCCGAAGTGCACCGGAACGCCCTGGTCCATTGCCGCCGCCGTCAGCGCCCGGTGGAGGTCGCTGCGCCTCACCAGCTTCAGCCGCGCTCCGAAGCGCTGAAGGTCGGCCGAGCGATCGATGCCGGCGATCCGCTCGCCGCGTGCGTTCTGGAACTCGAAGCCGTGGCAGGGGAACGAGATCGCCTCGATCGCGGGGCGCAGGCCCAACTCGTCCAGCACGTTCATCCCGTTCGGCGCGACGCCGAGGAACGCGCCCTCTCCGCCGGCCACCGTCGGTCGCGCCTCGCAGATCACCGCGTCCATGCCGATCCGGCGCAGGAACATCCCCAGCACCGGGCCGGCGATTCCACCTCCGACAATCACTGCTCGTCTCATGGGCCGAACGTAGTAATGGCCGGCATCTGTCATCGGAACTCATATGTCGTGAGGGAACATGTCAGCGTTCGTGAATACCGGCGCGCTCGATCTCAACCGGCTGCGGGTGCTGCACGCGGTGCTCGAGCTGCGCAGCGTCACCCGCGCGGCCGCTGTGCTCCACGTCACCCCGGCGGCCATCAGCAACGCGCTCGCGCAGCTACGCGAGACCTTCGCGGATCCGCTCCTGGTCCGAAGCGGCCGGGGCCTGGTGCCCACGCCGCGCGCGGCCGCGCTGTCCCCGCGGCTCGCCGAGGCGATGGCGGCGATGGCGCGTGTCGCTGACGCCCGGTTGCCGTTCGATCCAGCACGGTCCACGCGCACCTTCGAACTCGCCTGCTCGGACTCGGAGCAGATCTCCGAAGTGCCGGCGATCGCCGCGGCGTTCGCGCGCAAGCTCCCCCGGGCGCAGCTCAAGCTGCTCAGCGTCGATCAGCTCGAGGCGGGCGGTGGCCTGGCGGGCGGCGAGGCGGACGCGGCGATCGCACCCGCCGGGCCTGCGCTGGGGCAGGGCTTCCACGCGGAGCCGCTCTACGAAGAGGAGGGCGTGCTCGTCGTCCGCAAGGGACACCCGCGTGCCGGGCGGAAGATGACGCGCGCGCAGTTCAACCAGCTCAGGCACATCGACATCCTCGTCTCGCTCGGCAAGGGCGGCATCGGGCACGACATCGTCGAAGCGTTCTTCGCCGAGCACGGGCTGAAGCGCGACGTGGCGATCTCCGTGCCCAGCTTCGCCGCGGCGGCGGCAATTGCCTCGCAGACCGACTGGGTGGCCGGGCTGCCCCGCAGGCTGGCGCAGCGGTTCGTCCGTCAATTACCGCTGGCGATCGTCGAGCCGCCGGTTCCCCCGGTCCGGTTCCGGATGCAACTTGTCTGGCACGATCGCACCGATGCCGACGAGGGCGCCCGATGCTTCCGCTCCGTGGTGATGTCGGCGGTGAGGGGGAGCCGTTCGCGCGCGGCCCGCTGAACCTGTGGCGCCGCACCCCACACCGTACGTTCGACTGGAACTTCTGGATGAGTGCTGCAGAACGGTCCGCTCCCTACTGTTCCCCGTCGAAGCAACCCCGACCGCTGAGCCGGTACGGAAAGGGAACAGATCGCCACGTGAAGTCGGACGGGGCGAACGGCCCCATCGTCCGTTGAGCGAAACTTGAGTCGAGGAGTCGCTTGGATCGAAGTTGAGAAACGGCGCAGGTTAAGCGCCGGACCGTTGGAAACGTTGGACCAGCTGCAGCACGGGGGTGTGAACATGAGTGGAGGACGCCGTTGCCTGGTGTGGGCTCCGCCAGGCTTGAGGGAGCCACTGGAAGCGAGGCTGAGCTCGCATGCGTTCGAGGTGGCGCATGCGGTCGACAAGACGCCGGTGGACGTCGCCGTCATCTACTTCGACGGGGACGATGCCTCGCTGGAGGTGTTGTCGCGCGCAGTGGAGCTGAAGAGTGCGCGGCGCCTTCTGGCGTGGTCGACGCGATCGGCGCGGCCGTTGATCGAAGCAGCCTTCTCCCTGGGAGCGCACTCGTGGGTCTTCGCGGAGCCGCCGGCGGCGTGGGACGAGGTGGCGCGCGCTGCCTGCCGCCTCGTCTCGGAGGAGGCGGGCAACGTGGTGGTGCCTTCGGCCCGCGCGTTCGACGAGTTCCTCCCGCTGATCTCCCGCCTCTCGCCGCGCGAGCGCGACGTCTTGCGCTTCGTGGCGGCGGGCATGGACAACCTCACCATCGCGGCCCACCTGGGCATCAGCGAGCGCACGGTGAAGACGCACGTGAGCGCGCTCTACCGCAAGCTGGCGCAGGAGAACCGCGCACAGCTCGCGTTGCTCGGCGCGGCGTGCTCATCGCCCTGAAGGAAGCGATGAGCGCGTGACCGTGCCCTGAGATGGGCCGGGTTTCGCCTTCGGGGCTTCGGCCTCTTTGAGCGCGCGCCGCAATTCGGCGCGCGCTTTGGCGAGGCGCTGACGATCGTCCGGGTTCGGGCCGCGCGCGCGCGCGCCTTCCGCCAGCGCGGTCCAGCTGTCCCAGGCGCGCTTGAGAGATTCATCGCGTTCATTGGGGAGCCCCAGTCCGGTGAGTTCGAACGTGATGGTCTCCAGCGTGAGCTTCCAGACGATCGGATCGTCGACGTAAGGGCCCTCCTGCGTCAGGTCGAGGAACGTCAGCGGGACCTCGGCGCGGACCGCCCAAGAGTCGGGCTCCCACGGATCCTCCTCGGCGCCGATCGCCTTCAGGTACGCGACGAGGTCCGTTATCTCCTTCGCCGACAGCTTCAGCCCGAAGAGGCGATCGACCTCCGCCACCGCGGCTTCGATGGTCGGAGCCCTCGCGTCGTGGAAGTACGGCGGCGTGTTCAAAAGGCCGAGCAGCGTCGGCGTGTCGTACGGCTCGCGCTGGCTGCCGAGTGGGTGCCTTCTCCCGTCGGTGAAGCCGTCTTCGGGGATGTGGCAGCTCGCGCAGGATCTCCCGCCGAGCTTCGCGCGGGGCTCGAAGAACGCGCGCTCGCCGCGCTTCGCGTCCGCACCCGCTCTGTCCGTCAAAAGGTTGTTCGGACCCAGGTTCGGGTTGGGCAGCGGATCGAGCTGCTCGAGGAACATCACCAGCGCGTCGATGAGATAGGGCGGCGGCTCGGGCGTATTGAACTCGCCCACGATGACCCGCCGCGTCTGCTCCCGGAGCGAGGCCACGCGGCCGTCCACCTGGTACGGCGCGGTGTAGCGGATCCCCCTGAGCGTCGGTACCACGTGCGCGTCGAGGATCCCGTCGTCGCCCTGCTCGGAGAAGTACGACGTGGAGAGGTCGATCCGTCCCGGCACCATATAGGAGTGCTCGGTAAACACCTCCGGGTTGGTCGCCCCGTTGGGGTGACAGTGGTGGCAGGAGACGCCCATCCGCACGTTCAGCGCGCCGATCATCCGCGGCGCGTGAAAGAGCATCTCCCCGAGGAGCACGCCCCACGGCATCCGCTGCCCCGAGTCGGTCTTGCCCGGCTGGTGCACCCACGGCAGCTTGAGCACCTCTCCGCGATTTAGCGGCGAGGTCTGGTAGCGCAGCGCCCGCCGCGGGAGCTTCTTCGGCAGCGGGATCATCCACCGGCCTTCGAAGTGCACCGGCGCGTCGACCAGCGCCTCGAACGACTTCGGCGGAGGCGGAGGGGCGGCGGCCACCACCGCCGCGAACACGATCGTCAGCACTGCGCCACTTTACCCGCCGCCCGGACCCGCGCGCGTATCCCCGCCTGTGTGAGCAGGTATTCCTTTTCTCGCTTTCTCTGTCGCAGAGAATCCCCGAATCGTCCGGTCGACCGATGGGAACGGTGAAACGCCGGCGCGACGCTCCGGGCCGATGCGATGCCGTTCCTCCTCCCAGAGCCGGCGTGAGTCGGGTCAGGTGGCGGTCGAGTCCGCGATCGTGCTCCCGATGTTCGTGTTCCTGATCCTGGGCATCCTCCAGCTCGGGCTGATGCACCAGGCGCGGCTGATGACGAAGTACGCCGCCTACCGCGCCGCACGGGCCGGCAGCCTCAACAACGCGGACCGGTCGAAGATGAAGGACGCGGCGATCGCCGCGCTGTTGCCGCTGCTCGCGCGCGGCGACGCGGTGACCAAATCCGCCGGCGCTACCGACTTCGCCATCAAGTACCAGATCCACCGCACCGCGCTGCAGGGCAAGCTCGCCGACTTCCCGATGATGGACAACGTGGTGGTCAACACCTGCGGGCCGCTCCAGAAGCAGCTGGCCGGCAAGGCCGAGATCGACTTCGACGATCCCGCCGTGGCCTTCCCGCAGGAGTGGGCGAAGAGCCGCATCACCCAGCTCAAGGTGCAGGTGCTGTTCAACTACCAGCTGATCATCCCCTTCGCCAACGCGACCATCTACGCCATCTACACCAACCTCGCGACCAGCCCGCTGCTCCACCTCGGCAAGGACGGCAAGGACTTCGGCGGGCCGAAGCATCTGCCCTACGTGCTGGCCGGCCAGGCCGGCACCTACGTCATCCCGATCCGCGCCAGCTACGCGATGCGCATGCAGTCCAATCCGTACAAGGACCAGCTCCCCACCTCGAGTTCCGCATGCAAGTTCTCGTTCCGCTACTAGCGCGCCCTGCGCGCCGTGCCCGCGGGCAGACGATGGTGCTCGCCGCGCTGTCGATGTTCCTGCTCGCGCTGATGATGATCCTCTCCTTCAACGTGGGCCACGCGGTCCACGAGAAGATCCGCCTGCAGCAGCACTCCGACGCGCAGGCGTATTCGATGGCTGTGCTGGAGGCGCGCGCGCTCAACTACTTCGCCGTCTCCAACCGCGCCATCGCCGCCGAGCTGGTGTCGATGAACAACCTCCACGCGTACATGTCGCTGGCGTCGTTGACCGGCAACTACATGCGCGCGGGGCGGATCAACCAGCTGTTCATCGCCCTGGAGGAGTTCGGGCAGTGCGGCTGCTGGTCGTGCTTCATGCACTGCATCCACGGCATCCAGTCGCTCGGGAAGATGAGCACCTGGAGCAACGCCGCCAACAAGTGGGACCGGCGGGTGAAGTCGCTCGACTCGAAGTTCCGCTCGGCCGTGGGCACGCTCGACAAGCTCATCCTCGCCACCCACGCGCAGCAGATGCTGGTCTATGAGCAGACCGTGCAGGCCCTGCTGAACGGGACCGGCACGGACCTATCGAAGCTCAAGAAGAACAACGCCCCGCGCGCCTCCGACATCAGCGCCGCCGTGGGCGGGCTCAACGTCAACGATTTCAACTGCGCGATCGACGGGCTGCCCTGCCTGGGAGGTGGCCCCGGCAACTCCAGCCCGCAGGCGCTCAGCAAGGTGATGACCTCGGTGGCCAACGCCAGCCGCAACGGGTGGGCGGCCAACCGGGAGGACGCGCTCATTCCGCTCAGCCCCATCCTGCCCCCGCTCAGCCCGATGTACCTGATGGAGCTGATGCGGATGGCGGGCGGCACCAGCTTCCCGATTCCCGGACTCTACAAGGGCACCGCCAAGACGGTGAACGGCGGCAAGGGCAACGTCCACGGTGGCAACGGGGACGAGGGCAAGAGCAGCAGCGCGGACGATCACGGCGGCCTGCTCTTCACCACCTGGAAGCATGGCGCGATGGTCTGGCCGGTCAGCGACGCGTACGTCTATTCTGACACGCGCAACGGCGGCCATTCGCCCTCCGGCGCGCACAGCGGCAACCACAAGTTCGGAGGCGTCAACCAGAAGGGCTTCTTCTCCTGCGCGCTCTCCGGCAACTGCTACATGGCCTTCCGCGCCGACCCCGATCCCAAACGCGACTTCGGCCAGCCGTCGGTCTACAGCTACATCACCATGCCGGTCCGCATGGGCAACGTGGACAAGGCGCCCTGGGAGCTCAACTCGAAGGCGGAGCTGAAGACCGAAATCGGCGGGGACGCCACCATCCACCTCGCCGCGGGCGACGCCGCCGCGGTCTCCAAGTCGATGGTCTACTTCCACCGGATGAAGAGCTGGAAGGCGCCACCGAACATGTTCGATCCCTACTGGCGCGCCAAGCTCCACCCATTCGAGAAGACCGAGCTGCTCGAGGTGCTCGGCGTTTCGGGCAACACCGACGCGGCGCAGCTGGCCGCCACCACCAACCTGCCGGACTGATGAGGGTCACCATGCGCAAGCTCAAGAAACAGCGTGGCGCCGCGATGGTGGAGATGGCGCTCAGCATGATCGTCCTCATCCCGGTGTTCCTCTACACGCTCTTCCTCAACGACCTGCTCAAGTTCCGCCTCGATCAGCAGGAGGCGACCGTGAGCACGCTCTGGGACTACACGATCCAGAACTACGACCAGGCGCTGCCGACGGAGACCACCGACGCCGACAACCCCGGGAACCGCACCGCGGTGCAGAAGTACTCGCGCAGCACCTACTGCGATCACGAGGGCGCGCTCGACTCGGATGGCTCGCAGCAGGTCACGGTCCAGAAAGGGAGCAGCTCGTATCAGTCCTACGTCGACTGCAACCACAACGGCGGGACGTCGAAGGACCACCACATGGGGGAATTGGCCGCGCACGCGTGCTGGCTGGGCCAGGGCAAGGAGGTCACCTGCACCAGCCCGGACAAGAACGTCGGCGTGGTGAGCGCGGCGAACGGCTACGCGCAGAAGTTCCAGCAGGGCGGGATGTTCACGTGCAGCGCGCGGCTCGAAGTGCAGAACCACCTTCTGCCGCAGAAGTTCTTCAACGACAGCTTCAGCAAGGTGGACCTCACCAAGCACAAGTACGACGTGAACAGCGGGGAGGACGTGCACAAGTACGGGAGCCAGGGCGACAGCAGCAACTCCTACGTCTTCCAGGAGGACACCTTCTCGCTGCTCACTGACACCTGGGCGCTCACCGAGGTCCAGAACATCGATCCCGGCGGCAAGGGCAAGCTCCAGGAGCGCGCCGCGTACGTCTACGAGAACGTGCCCGCGCTCTCCTTCGCCTGGAAGGGCATGGCCTACATCTTCACGGCCGCCGCCCTGCAATCGCAGGCGGTGATCGTCAATCCCAACCACCTGCTCGACGTGAACGTGTCGATCCACGCGCGGAACGGCGCGCCCACGAAGTCGGTGAAGCAGGAGGGCTCGAACCGCAGCTACTTCGACTCGGCGTGGATGGATTGGGCGAAGAACAACACGCAGCAAACGTATAACCGGCGGGGCGACTACTACATGGGCTGCCGGCAGGCAGGTAAGAGTTGTTGAACGCGCGGCCCGAACGGCCGCTCCACAAGATCGTCGGCTTCCTCGGCGCGGTCTGCGTGCTGGGGCTGTTCCTGGGGTGGATGTTGGAGCGCATGGTCAGCGACGAAGTCTCCGAGTCGGAGCTCGACGAGGTGTTCGCGCTGGACACCGGGGCCTCGCGCGGGGAAGAGGGCCCGTCCGAGTGGGAACGCGACGTCGTGAGCCGCGCCACGCTCGGGCTGCCGCCGTACCCCGGCGCCGAGCCGCACGCGCTGGCCGCGGACTTCCTCGGCCCCAACACGGACATCGCTGCCGCGTGGTTCACCACGAAGGACGCGCCGGACCAGGTGCTCGACTACTACAAAGGACAGTTCTACGACGCCGGCGTGCCCGCGGTGGAGTACCGGCCCGGACCCAACGGCGGCTACATCGCGTACATGGTGCCCACCAACCACGTCGTCCGCTCGGTCACCGCGACCCGGCAGGGCCAGCAGACCGTGGTGCTGGTCTCCAACGGGGACATGGAGTCCTTCCTCGAGCAGGACCCCGAGGTCCCCGCCGACCTGCCGCACCCGCCCGAGGCCGAGGACACGGTGGTGATGCGGATGAATCAGGAGGGCGCCACCGACGTCAACGTGGGCGCTTCATTGCCCGGCGGGAACCTGGCCCACTGGGTCGACTACTATCGGAACGGGTTCGAGGCGAAGGGCTGGAAGGTGGCGAAGGTGGACCACCCCTCGGACGACGAGGCCCTGCTGGAAGTGGTGGGCGCCCATGGCCGCGGAACCGCGTTCCTCAGACGCGAACGTGACGCGGAGAAGGTCCAGATCCTGGTTCGCGTGACCCAGACAAGGTGAGGATGATCATGAAGCGACTGAGCGGATTGTTCTTCGGCGTGGTGATGGCCGCGTTGTTCGTCGGGACTCCGGTCATGGCCGAAGACGGACACGACCACGCGGACGCCGCGGCGCGCCGCTATAGGAACCAGCTTCCGTTCCAGCTGCCCAGCGAGGGCAAGCCCGAGCCGAAGACCTGCGCCGGCCGCTGCCAGCGCGACAAGACCGACTGCGAGGCGATGTGCAAGGTCGTCGGCAACAGCCAGGGCGCGGCCGCGTGCAAGAAGGCCTGCACGGACGTGGAGAAGGACTGCCAGGACTCCTGCAAGGCGGAGGGGATGCCGTGAGCCGGACGTCGACGCGCGATCGCCGCCAGCGTGGTCAGTCGATGGTCGAGTACGCGGTCATCACCGCGGCGATCCTCGGCTTCTCGGTGATGGGCTGGCCGTTCATTCGGCTCCTCGTCAACGCGCTGGATGCGTACTTCCAGGGCATCTACTACGTGCTGCAGTCGCCGCTCACCTGAGCGTCGCGCGCGGTCGCGGACAGCACGCGGCCGCTGACCTCCTCCGCCTGTCGCCGGATTTCGGGGATCGCCGTGGTCTCCCACAGCTCGCCGCGACGGAGCGGGCCGATGGCGAAGAGATCCGCCGCGACGTTCCCCGCCGCGTCGACGAGCGCGCCGCCCACGGTTTCGAATCCCAGGCGCAGCGGATCCGGCCGCGCGAGCCCCTGACGTATCAGCGAGGCGAAGAGCCGTTCAGTGGCCACGAAGGGCGGTCGCGGTCCGGTGCAGTTCACCACGCGGGCGACGTGCAGCTGCGCCTCGCCGGTCCCACCGCGTGGACGGTAGCGGACCCACACGCCCTCGGCGCCGTCGGGCGCCAGCGAGACGAGCCGGCCGACAATCACCTCGAGCTGCCCGCGCGCGCGAAGCGTCTCCAACTCGGCGGCGACCTGGGGCGCCATCCGGTGGCGGTGCACCTCCCAGAACGAGCGGAGGTGGCGGAGGAAGCGACGCCGCTCTTCGTCCGACAGCGCGGTCCACAGGCGGATCGTCTCCGGCCGGAGCGCGTCGATGACCTCCCGCCAGTCGGTGTGCGCGGACCGGGCGCGGATCGACCGGAGGAGCGCGCGTGCGGTGAGCCCCCGCGGTTCGCGCGGGCCCGTGTCGTCGGTGCCTGAAGAGGAAGTCGTGGCGGAGGTGCTCGCGCCCGTGCCGTCATGTCGGTGAGCTGCGCGGTGTCCGGCGTCCACGCGGGCGGATGCGTTCTGCGCGAGGAGCGCGGATCCGTCGCGATCTCCGCCCGTCTCCGGTGCGGCGGCGGCTACGCGCTTGGGGACCGAACTGCGCTGCGTGACGGAAGCCCGGTCCTTGCGGCCGCGCGCGGTCTGCTCGTGTGCCGTGTCGCGCTGTGCGGGAGCCGCATGCTCGTCGCGATCTTCGTTCGCGCTCGACGTGGTGGCGACTACGCGGTCGGATACTGAAACCCGCTCTACGACGAAAGCCGGTCGGACCTTGCGGCTGCTCGCGTCGCGCTGCGCGGAAGCCATACGGTCGTCGCGATCTTCGTTCGTGCCCGGTGAGGCGGCTGCTGCGCGCTCGGGGACCGAAGTGCGCTTCGTGACGGACGCTGCCCCTTCTTCGGCTGCGCGTGAACCGGCCACCCCGGACGACTCGCGCTCTCGTGATTGCGATGCGGGCAGAGCGTCCGTGCTCATGCTTTCGTCCGCCGTGTCCGACCGCTTGCGCGCGGACTCCGTCGCGGCCCGGTGCGTGCGGGGCAACATCCCGTGTGGCGAGAGCGCGTAGATCTTCCCCCGGTGGTCGCGCCCGCTCAGGGTCAGCACGGCGTCCACCATGGTCAGCCCGGTGCCGATGAGCAGCACGTCTTCGTCCGGGCGGATTGGCGCCAGCGCTTCGGGCCGCCACGCGCTTTCGATGTAGCGATCGGACTCGTAGACGCCCGCGTCCGGCACGGGCGGGTTCGCCGGTGCGAGGTTCCCGGTGGCGAGCACCACCACCTTCGCGCGCAGCGCGCCGCCGGAGGTCCTGAGCACGAAGCCCCCCGACGGGACGCGCCGTGCGCCGGTCACGCGCACCCTGAGGCGGTGCACGCGGGCGACCGAGGCGCGCTCTGCGTCCCGCAGCACCTCCTCCAGGTAGTCGCCGAACAGCATCCGCGGGAGGAAGTCGCCGGGCTCCGCCGCCACGCCGCGCGCTCGCGCCCAGCGCAGAAAGCCGGCGGGGTCCGCGTCGTCCGCGCCCATGTTCTCCGCCGGCACATTGAGCAGGTGCCGGGGATCGGTCGTCGAGTAGGCGACGCCTCGCGCGAACGCTTCCTCTGGATCGAGCAGCGCCACGGTCAGCGGTTCGCGCGCACGGCGCAACAGGGCCGCGGCGACCAGCGTGCCGCTCGCGCCCGCCCCCACCACCGCCACGTCGCAGCGCCGATCCATGCCTTGTGGGCAACGCCTCTGCACGCCGCGTGCGAGGCGCACGGCTCGACCGCCGCCCGGCTGCCAGCCCGTGCAGGTGCAACGCCACACGTCCATCCGCACCTTTGCGGCCGGCCGATGGATTGCAGCCGTCGCTTCCGGACAGGAGTCGGATCGCACCTTGGACGCTCCACACTTCCCAGAGGGAACGTCGTTTCCTCAGACTGGGGTCCGCGATGCCCCGGAGCAGGACGCGCGCGTCGATCTCGAACGCTTCATCGAACGCGTGCGCGACGCGGCCGCCCATGACGATCCGCAGGCGATCGGCCAGGCGATCGCCGGCTTCCGTCCATCGTGGCGCTCGGTCGGAGATTGGGTGCGGGTGCGGTCGGGCCGGTACACGCGGACGCTCGCCTATCGGGACGAGAACGTGGAGGTGCTCGTCCTCACCTGGGCGCGCGGCGCGAAGACGCCGGTGCACGACCACGCGGGTCAGCGGTGCTGGATGCTCGTCGTCCACGGCGCGCTGGAGGTGTGCGACTTCCGCGCGGTGGTGGGCGGCCGCAGGCCGGGCCCGGCGTACCTCGAGCCTCTGGGCGACAAGCGCATCCTCCGCACCGGCGAGGTCGACGCGCGCCCGGGGCTTTCGGAGATCCACGCGGTCGGCACTGCGCCGGAGCAGGAGCTCGCGGTCTCGGTGCACGTCTACGCGAAGCCGGTCGACCGCTGCCTGGTCTTCGACCGGAGGCGGGGCCGCTGCGAGGAGCGCCGGCTGCGCTACGACTTCATCGGCCCGCGCACGCGGAAGGAGCCCACGCTGGCGGCGGTGGCGGTCAAGGCGGTGGAGCCTGACAGCCTCTACGGCCGCCTCTCGCGCTGGTGGCGGCGGGCGAAGGAGACCGGCGAGGATCTGCTCGTCCCGTCGCACGTCACGCGCGAGCAGGCGCAGGTGCAGATGACCAACGTCCGCCACCACTACGGCGACGTGGAGGCGCTGCGCGACGTGACGCTGAACGTGCGGAGCGGCGATTTCATGGTCCTGCTGGGGCCCTCGGGCTGCGGGAAGTCCACGCTGCTGCACGCATTGGCTGGGCACGTGAAGCCCTCGGGCGGCGTGCTGTGCATCGACGGGCGGCCAGTGGTGGGGCCGGGGCCCGACCGGATGATGATGTTCCAGGAGTCGGCGCTGTTCCCCTGGATGTCGGTGGAGCAGAACATCACCTTCGTGCTCGCCGCGCTGAAGGTCCCCCGCGCCGAGCGCCGCGCGCGCGCCCGCGAGTTCATCAAGCTGGTGCAGCTGGAGGGCTTCGAGCACACGCTCCCGCACCAGCTCTCCGGCGGGATGAAGATGCGCGCCGCGCTGGCCCGCGCGCTCGCGGTGAACCCGCCGGTGCTGTTGATGGACGAGCCGTTCGGATCGCTCGACGCGCAGACGCGGCTCAGGATGCACGAGCTGCTGCAGCGGCTGTGGGCCGAACAGCAGAAGACAGTGGTCTTCGTCACGCACGACGTCCACGAGGCGCTGATGCTCGCCACGCGGGTGGTGGTGATGGCGCGGCGGCCGGGGCGGGTCATCGCCGATCTCGAGGTGAAGCTGCCGCCGGGGCGCGACCCGGACGGCGCCGAGCTCGCCGAGCTGTCCGGGCGGATCCGCGCGCTGATGCGGGAGAACGAAGAGGGGGAGTCGGATGCGTTCCGAGCGAATCCTGCGCCGGGTGGCATTCCTGGTGGGGCTGGTGGTCGTCTGGGCGGCGGTCTCGGCGCTGGGACCGTGGCCGTCCCACCTGTTCCCCGGACCCGTCGCGGTCACTGAGTCGCTGGTGGCGATGGCCCGCGACGGCCGGCTGTTGCACGCGGTGCTCACCTCGCTGGGACGCCTGGGGCGCGGCTACGGTATCTCGGTGCTGGTGGGCATCCCGCTCGGCGTGGCGCTGGCTCGCATCCCGCTGATGCGCACGCTGTTGCGCCCGCTGGTGGTCGGGTTGCAGGCGCTCCCGTCGATCTGCTGGCTGCCGTTGGCGCTGCTGTGGTTCGGGCTCTCCGACACGGCGATCGTCTTCGTCGTGGTGATGGGTTCGGTGCTGGCGATCGCCATCGCCACAGAAGACGCGGTGCTGGGGATCGATCCGATCCTCCTGCGCGCTGCGGCCACCTTCGGCATCAAGGGGCTGCGGCATGCGGGCGGCGTGCTCCTCCCGGCCGCGATGCCCGGAGTGGTCACTGCGCTCAAGCTCGGGTGGAGCTTCGCCTGGCGCGCGCTGCTTGCGGGCGAGATGCTCTTCGTGAGCGGCGGGCTGGGCCAGCTGCTACAGGTGGGCCGCGAGCTGATGGACATCCCGCAGGTCGTGGGGGTGATGATCGCCATCATCCTGATCGGCGTGCTCATCGACCGGGTGCTCTTCCGCACCGTGGAGTTCCGCGTCCGGCGCCGATGGGGCGTGGCGATGGCGTAGCGTTGGCCGCGCGCACGCCGGGCCGGCCGCCCAGACGTGGGCCACCCGACAGCGCGACTGTCCGCGCGCTGGCACGGTGGAGCGGGCATTGCCACCTTCGCCTCACCCGCATGCAGAGAATCACCCGCGCCGTGGTCGCCATCGTGCTGCTCGTCCTGGTGGCCGGCGGCTGCAAGAAGCACCGATCTCCGTCCGAACCCCTCCGGCTGGGGGCGTTCCCGAACGTCACGCACGCGCAGGCTCTGGTGGGCAACGCGGACGGCACGCTCGAGCGGTACGCCGGTCCGGGCGGAGTGGAGGTGAAGCTCTTCAACGCCGGGCCCGCCGCGATGGAGGCACTGCTCTCCGGTTCCATCGACGCGGCCTACGTGGGCACCGGTCCGGCCGTGAACGCGTACCTCAAAGGTGGGCGCGAGCTGCGCGTCATCGCCTCCGCCTCGGATGGCGGCGCCATGCTGGTGACGCGCTCTGCGCGGACGCCCGAAGCGCTGCGTGGAAAGAAGATCGCCGTGCCGCAGGCGGGGAACACGCAGGACATCGCGCTGCGGTACTGGCTGCGCCAGCACAACCTCAAAGTGGGCAAGGGCGGCGTGGAGGTCGTCTCGGTGGCCAACCCGGAGGTGGTGTCGCTGTTCGCGCGGGGCGAGATTGAAGGCGCCTGGGTCCCCGAGCCCTGGGGCACGCGGATGCTGGCGGAGGGGGGATACGTGCTCGTCGACGAGCGCGACCTGTGGCCGGGCCGGCGCTTCCCCACCACGCTGCTGGTGACGACCACCCGGGCGCTGAAGGAGCGGCGCCCGCAACTGGAGGCGCTGATGCGAGCGCACGTCGAGCTCACGCGGCGCTGGCAGGCGGACCCGGAGGCGTTCGCGCGGCAGCTGAACGACGGGTTCGAGAAGGCGACCACGCGCCGGCTCGACGAGGCCGTGGTGCGGGATGCGTTCACGCGGCTCGGGCCGGACCTGTACCCGTCACAGCGCGCGCTCGAGATCGCCGCGGCGCACGCGCAGGCGGTCGGCTATCTGCGCGACGCCGACGTGAGCGGGATGATTGACTTTTCCGTGCTGGAAGCGGTGGAGGGCGCGCGCGCCCCGCCGGCCGCAACAGATCCTCATCAGCGGACTCAACCAGGGCGCGAGGGCGATCGCGGTCGCGAGTGAACCGACGCTCACGAGCGGGAGGAGACGGAACACTGAGCGCGGCGATCCGCGGATTGAGGCCGGTGGGGGCGATCGAGGTCGCGAGTGAAGGAGCGCCCGCGCGCTGCAGGCGACAGCAGTCGAGCGGGGCGAGGGTCGGAATGGGCCCGGCGAGTGAGATGGCAGTTGCGAGCGAAGCGCTGGTCAGGCGCCGGAGGGGACAGGGGCGACCCGAGCGCGGCGATCCGCGGCAGGCAGAGAATACGAGCGCGGCGGAGTGCGGATAGCCGAATAAGTTGGGCGACGGCGTTCGCGGTTGCGAGTGAAGCGACGCTCACCGCGCCAGGAGTCTACGGCAGACGGCAGACATCCTCACGGCGGCGTCACGCTCGCGCTGGCCCGATCGCTCCCGCGCTCCTCGAGAAAGAACGGCTCGGTCGTGGGCGCGCGCCACTCCAGCAACGGCGCATCGAGGGCACCCGGCGGAGCGCAGAAAGCGCTCGGGTCCAGCCCGCGCGTCTTCGCCCATTCGCAGCGCTCGCCCGCGCTCAACTCGATCGTCCGGCTGTCCCGGCCGAAGCGCAGGTCGAACGTGCCTCCGGGCCTGGAGATGGAGAGCAGCGCTTCGCGATCGATCGGCGGAGGAATGCTGCCGTCGGGCGCGACGGGCACTTCGGTGTGGCCAACGCGCAGGCGGAGATCCTCCGGGCAGCCACCGATGGGCGACCAGTTGCCTGGCCGATCGTACTCGACGACGCGTTCCTCCTTCGGGTGGAAGAAGAGAATCGCGGTGCCGATCGCATCGAGCCCGAATCCAGCGCCGAAGCCGATCAGCAGCGCGCGGGAATCGTCGGACGTGCGGGCGTCGCGCGAATTGAGCAGCAGGATGGTGGCCATCGCCGCCTCGCCCAGGAAACTGAACGCGGTCAGCGGCTTCCACGAGCCTTCGTAACGGAAGAGGTGCGAACGCACGTGCTCGGTAGTGGGGCGCTGCATGAGCTGGCAATCGAGCGCGAGCGCGCCTTCGGGAGGCGCTGGGGCCGGGACGAACACCTGCCCGGGCGGAGGCGCCGGTACGGCGACGGAGATGTCGGCCTCGCTCCGCGCCGGCGCAGAGCTGTGCGGGTGATCCGGCGATGTCACCGCGGGCAGGCTCGGTGACGGTGTGGCGCCTGCGACGGAAGAAGTCTGCGGCACAGATTCGGAACCGGCGCGAGACGAAGTGCTCGAGTCACCCGGCAGCGTCGCCCCGGCCGTGTACGGCAAAGGCGCGGCGGGTGACGAGACGTCCGTGCCGCCCGCCTCGCTCGGCACCATCGCGGGCTCGACGGGCGGCGGCGGCACGTAGCGTGTGCGCACCTGCACGCCGCGTTCGGTTTCGGCGCCGGGTGTCACCTCGTCGTACGACGAGGTGCTCCAGTTCATGTCGGTCGCCTCGGAGAGGAGCCACATGCTGGCGCAGCCGGAGAGCGGCGCAGAGGAGGCGATCGCCCACAGCAGCAGGAACGGTGATGAACGCACGCGCCGTCGACGGATGAACGGGCGGGACATTCAGCTACGGGGTGCGCGCGGAAACGGGTGCCAGTTGCGTCGACAGGTCCGCGTCGGGGCCTTTGCCGCCGGGGCGGCCGTCCCGGCCGAGCGTGGTCACCACGGGGATCCCGTTCTCCACCGCGAAGTGGTACGGACGTCCCCACGGATCCTTCGGGAGCTCAATCAGAATCCCCGACCGCTGCACGGCCGCGAGCCCCTCCTGTTCGGTCGGCCAGGTGCCCTTCTTCCGGTGGTACATCTTCAGCGCCGACTCGAAGTTCTTCAGATCCAGGCGCGCGCGTTCGGTCTCCCGCGTGTCGATCTTCGCGTCCAGCTGGCACGCCGCCAGCGACCACGCCATCGTCACGCCGAGAGCGACCCGCGCGAGCCGCGGCACGAACACGCCTGCGCTCACGCCTTCTTCCTCAGGATGCGTCCCGGTGGCGGGGCGATCTGCGGCCGCCAGCGGGAAAGGGTGGAGGGTTGCATATGCGGGCCGACGTGCGCGGCGATGCCCGTTCTGAGCTCGGCGCGCGCCGGTACGCGGAATCGTCCGGCGAAGCCGGGGAGCGTCAAAAACCGCTCGAAGAGTTCAACCTGGTCCATCATCGGCCACCCACTCCGTGTGCTTTGAGGCCGCAGCAGCGCCGCACGAGATCGAGCAGCTTGTCCAGATTGACCGGCTTCGGCAGCACTCCGTTGACGCCGTCTGGAGCCCGCAGCGCCTGGACGGCCGAGACGACCCACACCTCGGCGTCGCCCAGCAGCTTCTGCCGGGTGGCTTCCTTCATGAAAGCCCAGCCGTCCATGATTGGCATCATCAGATCGAGGAGGATCAGCGACGGCCGCACGCCCGCGCGCAACAGGTCGATCGCCTCCGCCCCGTGGACGGCGGCGATCGCCGCATAGCCCTTCGCCTCCAGCCACTCGAGCAGCATCTCCCGTGCGTCCGGGTGATCTTCCACGATGAGGATGCGTTCGTTCGCCACGGTGCTTCGAGGCTAACAGAAGCTCCGCAGCCGGCATCCCCGCGTTTGCGGCAACGTCGGGCGCCCATCACCTGCGCTTACCGCTCGCCCGGCCGCCTGCTTCAGGCAGTGTGGAACCTTGCCCGGGAGGGTGGTGGCCGATCCTGCGCCACCGCGCCGTGGGGCCGCTTCGCCGAGCGCAGCGACTGCGCGAACGCATGCGCCTGCTGCTCGTTCTCGCACGTGAACTCCATCGGCGCGGCGCCCTCGTGCGTGAGGAGGACCAGCCAGACGCCATCGGTTCGGCGAAGGGCTGAAAGCTCGGCGTCGACCATGCGCGCGCGGCGCTGCCAGCGGCGTGCCGCACCGCGAGCAAAGTGAGTTCCGGGTGGTTGGCGCACGAGCGCTGGTTCTTTTTCAGGCCGGTCCCTGAAGCAATTACGGATCGCCCGCCCAGCTCAGCAGGCAAGCGCGCGGATCCACACTGTCCGGATGTGGATCAACCCGTGCATCGTGACAAGTCGATGCGCGCGCCCAACGAACGGATCGTGCTGGTCGAGGATTTCGACGACCTCGCCGATCTCACCCGGGAGGTGCTGGCCTGGGAGGGATACGAAGTCCACCTCGCCCGCACCGGCGAAGAGGCGCTGCGGCTGACCGCTCAGGTCGAACCCTCCCTGGTGCTCCTCGACATCCACGTCCCCGGGCTCCGGGGCCAGCCGTTGGTCGACGCTCTGCGCGCGCTCGGCGCCGAGGCGCCGCACATCGTCGTCGTCACCGGCGGGCGCGAGCGGCTCGTCGACATCGAGCAGACGCTGCAGAAGCCGTTCGAGATTGACGAGCTCATCGACGTCGTCCGCCGCTACAGCGAACCGCGCCGCCCGGCTGGGGCTGTAGGGTTTACCGGTCCGGGCCTGTAGAAAGGTTGGACTGGCGAAGAAGGACCCGCACAAGTCCGCGGAAGGACAAAGCGTCCGCCCGGCAACGAACTTGCTTTCTGCGGGCCAGTTCACGCTCCATGGGTTCTGACTCCGACACCGAATACACGGTACGTCTGTCGCCACGCGCCGAGGCGCAGATCCGGGAGCTCTCGCCGATGGTGTCCGCAGTGGTGCAGGCGCGGCTGCAGCGGCTGGCCATGCGGACGCGCAGTCAGCGGCAGGGCGAGGGCAGGCGCGAGCCGGTCCAGGGACACCTGATCGGCAAGACCTTCCGGGCGCTCTACGAAGTCGACCACGAAGAGCGTCTGGTCACGGTGCTCGACGTGGCACCACGCAGTTGAGCAGCACCCGGCAGTACCAACGGGGGAAACGGGGGAGACATGCGAACGCCGTCGGCGCTGTGGTGCCACCGCGAGCCATTGGCCAGGCTCACCGGCAATCCGGTCGCCGAGGTCGAGGCGCTGCTCGAGCTGATCGAGGATCGCTCGTGCTGGATGCTGGGCCCGGTCGACGGCGCGTGGGTCATCCGCCTCGTCCCCGGACCCGCGCGGCCGGGCGCACGGCTCACTCTCTTCCGCCTGGATCCCGAGGCCGCGCTCCCCGCACCGAAGGCGCTCGAGGAGTGCCTGGTGCTCAGCGGCCGCCTGTGCGACGACCACGGCGGGCAGTTCGAGCCGGGCGAACGTTTGCAGCGGGAGCCTGGGGACAAGGCCCTCTTCGCCGGCCGCGAGGCGGAGTGCGTCTGCTGCGTGGTCATCCCCGGCGAAGAGGAGCGTCGCGCGTTCTCCTGACGGCCGCGCGTCCACAAGTCGACCGACGATCCGCGCCCGGCCCCTGAGCGCAATCCCCCGAAGCGTCACGGGGGTGGGCGTGGACACGGTGCTGATCGTCGATGACGACTCGGACATCCGGGCAGCGCTCGAGGAGATGCTCGAGCTGGAGGGCTTTCTGCCGCAGAGCGCCCTCGACGGCGCGGACGCGCTCGCGTTGATTCGCCGCGGCTTCGTTCCCGGCGCCATCGTGCTCGATCTGATGATGCCGGTGATGGGCGGCGAGGAGCTCTTCCGGATGCTCCCGCCCGCGCTCCGCGAGCGCTGCGTGGTGATGACCGCCGGCGAGCCGCGGCCGCTCGACGGTGTGCCGGTGCTCCGCAAGCCCTTCGAAATGGACGCGCTGATCCGCGCGCTCCGGGCGGTGTGTGCGGCCCGTCCGACCGGTGATCGTACCCAGCGTTGAGCCTCCGACCTTGCGATCGCACCCGCACGCGTCCGCCGTCCATCCGCCGACGGTGGTCCGCCCGGTCTCCGTTCGCTCCGTGGACCCATTGCTAGCTTTCCGGGAGCCTTGGCTCCGAATCCGCGACCCGATCCCCGGACCGCTCTGCGCGCGTCCCACTCCCGCAGCCGCCTGACGCGGCTGTCCGACGGGCTGCGACAGCTGACCGGGACGCGGACCCCGGAGGAGGTCATCGCCGTCGCGCTCGGGCCGTGCGTGGCCGCGCTCGGCGCACGCGGCGGAGCGCTGGCCCTGTTCGATGAGCCGGAGCTCGAGCTGCGCGTCGTCCGCGTCGAGGGCGAAGGGGCGGGGCTGCCCCGTGCATCCGAACGCCTCGCGCTCACGTCCCCATCGCCGCTGGCGGAGGTCGCGCGGCTGGGTCAGCCCGTGTTCCATGGCACCCAGGGCGGCGGCGGGCTCGTCGTGCTCCCGCTGCCCGGGCTCGACCAGCTGCTCGGCGTGCTCGCGCTCGCCGTCGCGGATCTGGCGCGCTTCGACGACCCGTCCGAGCGCGCGCTGGTGGAGGTGCTGGCGCAGCACTGCGCGCTCGCGCTGGACCGCGCGCGGACGCTGGTCCAGGAGCGGACCCTGCGGGAGACCGCCGAACGCGACGCGCTGCTCGCCCGCCGGTTGATTGGCGTGATGGGGCATGATTTGCGCAATCCGCTCCACGTCATCAGCGTCGCCGCGCAGCTCCTGGGCCAGCCGCGCCTGCCGGCCACGTCCCGCCAGCGCGCGGCGAACCGCATCGCCACCAACGTCCAGCGGATGGGGCGGATCATCGAGGATCTGCTCGACTTCACCCGCATCCAGACCGAAGGCCAGCTCCCGGTGTCGCGGCGCCCGGTCGACCTGAGGGAGCTGCTGCGCGAGCTGGTGAGCGACTTCCGGATGGCGCACGGCGTACGGATCGGCCTCGAGCTGTCCGGCGATCTCGAGGGCGCGTTCGATCCGGTGCGGCTCTCCCAGCTGTTCTCCAACCTGCTCCACAACGCGGTCCGCTATGGCGATCCCCCGCGGCCCATCTCGGTGAACGCCGAGGGCTTCGAGCACGAGGTCCGGATCTCCGTGCACAACCACGGGGCGGTGATCCCCGAATCGCTCCGGCCGGCGCTCTTCGAGCCCTTCCGCCGCGGGCCGCACCACGAGCTGGAGCGCAGCCAGCGGGGGCTCGGGCTGGGGCTGTTCATCGTCCGGCAGATCGCCGTCTCGCACGGGGGCACGGTGGAGGTGACGTCCTCCGAGCAGGAGGGCACGCGTTTTACCGTGGCGCTCCCCCGGCGCGATCCGCTGCGCGCTTCCGGCCCCGCAGGGCAGGCGGGGATGCGGCCCGGTGGCGGATGAGGCACACCGGCGGCAGGTGTTGGGAAGGCGGATGACTCTTCCTCAGGGCGACAAGGAGCTGGAGACGCTGCGCGGCGACGTGGTGGCGCAGGTGCTCGTGGTGGACGACCGCCCGGAGAACCTGGTGGCGATGGAGGCCGTCCTCGCGCCGCTGGGGGCACCGGTGGTGACCGCCCGTTCCGGCGAAGAAGCGCTCCGCTGCCTGCTCGGCGGAGATTTCGCGGTGGTGTTGATGGACGTGGAGATGCCCGGGATGGACGGGCTGGAGACCGCCGCGTTGATCCGCGCCCGCCCGCGCACCGCCGCGCTGCCGATCCTCTTCATGACCGCGGAGAGCCAGGACATGGCGCGGGTGGTGCGCGCGTATGCCCGGGGCGGCATCGACTACCTGGTCAAGCCGGTGGATCCGGACATCCTCCGCGCCAAGGTGGGCTTCTTCGTGGAGCTCTACCGGCGCGGCGAGCTGATCCGCCGCCAGCAGCTGGAGATCGCCGAACGCCGGCGCCTGGAGATCGAATCACGCCGCGCGGCCGAGCTGGAGAAGCAGATCGTCGGCATCGTCGGTCACGACATCCGCGGACCGCTGTCGGCGATCCTGGCCACCGCCCAGGTGCAGCTTCGCCGGAGGGGCGAGCTGCAGGAGGAGCAGGTCAAGGCGTTCGAGCGGATCGAACGGAGCACGCAGCGGATCCAGCACATCGTCGGCGGGCTGCTCGACTTCACGCGGGCGCGGGTGGGGCGGGGCATCCCGCTGGAGAAGACGCGCTGCAACGTGGTGGAGCTGGTGCGGCGGATCGCCGACGAGCACACCGCGGTGGACCCGGCGCGGGAGATCCGCCTCCGGGTGGACGGCGAGTGCGTGCTGGGCGAGTGCGATCCCGCGCGCATCTCGCAGGTGTTCGCGAACCTGATCGACAACGCCGTGAAGTACAGCCCGCCCGGGTCGCCGGTGGAGGTGCTGGTCCGCTTCAGCCCGGACCGGAGCTCGGTCGAGGTGGAGGTGTGGAACGGCGGCGAGCCCATTCCCGCAGAGAAGCTGGCCTCGCTGTTCGAACCGTTCAGCCGCGCGGAGGAGGGCTCCACGCACTCGCGCACCAGCCTGGGCCTGGGGCTGTTCATCGTCCGGGAGATCGTCCACGGCCACGACGGCAGCGTGGCGGTCACCTCCAGCCGCGAGGACGGCACGCGGTTCCGCGTCACCCTCCCGCTTCACCCCGCCCATCGGGCCGAAGGCCACGAAGCCAGCGCGTTCAACTGAGCCCATCGCATTCCGCCGAGATTCGAGCAGGTCAGGTCCCTGCACACCGTGAGGGTGTAGCGGAGTGAACGGTAGAGTTAGTTCAACAAGGCCGCCGACGCTCCGAGTCGCGGCGCGTCTCATCGGGTTCCTGCATCGGTCGTCGACGCGCCGTTCACTGTTCCGGAGGTGCGAAATGATCAGAAGGACGGTCTTGCCTGCGTTGGCGGTGGTCCTGTTGGCCGCCGGTTGCGCGGGACCCATCGACGACGGAGCGGATCCGGGCGTGGACGCTTTGGTCTGTCCGCGAACATCCTCCTGAACCTGAATCTCGAGGTGACGGATCCGACCGTGGTGGTGCCCAGATCCTGCGGACCTGTTCGAGATGCCGACGTACATCGACGAGCGCATGCATGTGACGTTGACCGGAAGCTCCTACACCTGGCCGACTTTCGGTGAATCCAATCCGTGGCCCCCGACCTAGGAACGAAGTGGGAACCCGGGCCCGACCAATGGGTCGGGCCCACGCTCAACGGCGTCGACTGGATGGAGACGTCACAGCCCGCGCCGCGCGCGTGAGACTTTCAACAGGCGCCCGTACTTGCAGTGAAACCCGGGGAATCTCCCGGGTACCGGAGGGTCGTTCCGAAGTAGAAGCGATCCATGAGGCTCCGTTTGGCTCTGGGCGTGGCGCTGATCGCCGCCGGTGTCGGCGCAGCCGTTGTCGTCTACCGCCCCTCCCAAAGATCCGCCTCGTGCGAAGCGATGCTCGCGGACCGGCAATTTGCGGACGCGGCCGAAGCGTGCTCCAGAGAATTCGAAGCGCGACGGGAGGGTGCCCTCGCCGCGGCGGCTGCGATGGCCTGGCTTGGTGCAGGCGAGCCCGACCAGGCCTGGAAATGGGCCAACCTGCCCGAAGGCCGCGACCTGGTGCGGGCGCGGCGCGTCCGGGGTGTGGTTCTCAAGCTCCGTGGCGACGTGGAGGGCGCACAGCGCGAGCTGAAGTGGGCGCTTTCCGAGGCGCTCGAGACATCGCAGCACGGTGAAGCATCGCGCGCTGCGCACGCCCTCGCCGGACTTCAGTGGGAGCACGGCGAATACTCCGCGGCCTGGAAAACGCTGGACCTCAGTATCGACGAGGCGAAGCGCGCCAGGGACGGTTCGGCCCTCGCGCTTGCCGAACTGGCCCGCGGCGACGTCCTTCGCACGCTGGGCGATGCTCGCGGCGCCACCGAGTATTTTCGGCGGGCACTCGAGGACTCCGCGGCCTGGCCGAACGATCAGCTCTATGCGCTGCTCAAGGTGGGCCTGTCCGAGCGGGATCGCGGAGCATTTGCGCTGGCGCGCAAGCACTTCGAAAAGGCACTGGACATCGCTGGTTCCTCAGGCAACCGCAGGCACGTCAGCGGTTTGAGGGTGGACCTCGCCGAGACCTACGCGCTCGCCGGTGAGGCGGATGCAGCCGAACGACTTCTCGCCGAGGTCGATCCGAGTATGCAGCGCGAGTGGATCGTCCTGTCGCTCCGCGCGCGGATTGCCCTGCTCCGGAACGATGCGGAGCTGGCGCTCCGCCATCTGGCGCAGATCGATCCAGAACAGGTCCCTGAAGGGCTCCGGTGGGAGGTGTCCTTCCTCCGAGGGCGGGCCTGGTGGCTCGATGGGAATCGTCGGGAGGCGGAAGAAGCCTGGCAGCAAGCAATCCAGGAGGTCGAAAAGCTCAGCGCGTCCGAGCCCGAGTACCAGGGGTGGGTCCTGGCCCGGCGGCGAAAGCCGTATGACGCGCTCTTTTCATCGCTCGCCTCCAGAGGTGAGTTCTCTGGAGCGTGGGAGGTGGTGGCGCGGCTTCTCCTTTCAGAGTCGCTCGCCTTCAAAGGCGCTGAAGGAACGGACATCCAACGCGCCCTCGCCGCCGCCGAGTCGCTGAAGGCACAGTGGAAGCAATCGAGCTGGTGGGTGCCACCCCAGTCCAGTCCTGCACCGGATCCCCGCGACATCCTGGTGCTTCACGAGGCGGAAGGTCGCCTCTGGATCGGGAGGAGGGTCGAGAACGTCGTCCGGTGGATCGATGCAGGGCCGCTCCAGCAGTTGGATCCCCTCCTGAACGGCTTTCTCGCTGCGCCCGAGAACGCCGAGACGGCGGAGCAGTTGGGGAGGATGCTCTGGACGACTGGCGGCCTCCACCAATCGGCTGTTCCACTCTTCGTGGCGGCATCGGGCCGACTTCGCGGATTGCCGCTCGCCGCCTTGCGCGTGGATGGCCGGTACTGGGTTGAGCTTCGACCCATCGCTCGCCTACCTACGTTGACTCCGCCAGGCGATGACCCACCGCATTTCGGCGGGGCACCGGTAGTCGCCGGAGATCCGCGTGGAGATCTGCCTGGTGCCCGGAAAGAGGTCGAGTGGGTGGCCGCACGCGTCGGGGCGCATCCGCTGCTTGGGGAAGCGGTCACGCGGAAGGCCGTTCTGTCCGCGCGCGGAAGTGCGCTGTTGCACCTCGCCACCCATGCGGAGATCAGTCTCGAGGGCACACGACTCGTTCTCGCTGATGGGGACCTCTCCGCTCAAGAGATTCTCCGGCATCGACCCTTCGCGAGAGTCGTGGTGCTGGCGGCCTGTGCCAGCGCCGCGGGCCGGGATGCTGCCGGATCGGATTCGTTGACGACCGCTTTCCTGCGTGCCGGGAGCGGCGCGGTGCTCGGAACGCTTCGGACCGTCCCGGACGAAGCGGCGCAGCAGTTGGTGCGAGCCTTCTACGAGGAGGGGGGCGCAAATGACCCAGTGGGTGCGCTGGCGCGCGCACAAGCGCGCGTTGAAGCCTACCAACCAGTGTCTGTATGGTCTGCTTTTACCATCTCCATGGGCAACCACATGGAGAGGTGAACCGAGAGGGGGAACTCACGATGCCGAATCTGATCCTCAATTTGTGCATCGACGTTGAGTCGTCGGGGCTGGAGGTCTCGTGGAAAGGCAAATCCGGCTCCGGAGCTCCGACGACATTCTATTACCTCGTCTACCGAACGCAGGAGGACACGCCGGAGCCCCAAGAAGACGACAAGGTGACGCTCGACGGAACCAACCCGGCGCGACTCCTTGTCTTTGACGGTGAGCCCACGGGCGGACCGCCGGCGGGTTGGTACCTGGCGCCGACCTTTATCGACGATCGGATGATCGTCAGCCTCGACGGAAGCGGTTCGATCACTTCGGCCGGCGAATACAATCCCTGGCCGCCGACTTAGTGCGCCTCTGTTTCTAGTGCACGTCCACCGGCGCAGCGGTGATCAGCGCCGCGCCGGCGTTGATCGCGCAATCCAGATCATCCGCGATCGACCTGCCGTCGGGCAGCGGTGGCAGCGGGTCCTTCCCGTAGAACAGCACCGCCTCGTAGTGGCCGATCGCCTCGAGCGGCACCTTCGCTTCCACCACGTCCCCGGTCCTCGTGCACGTGGGGCCGCCCGAGCAGCGCATCACCAGCGCGCCATCCCGGTAGACCCTCAGCTCCGCGTAGATGGCTTTGGGCATTCCCGCCCGGACGATCAGCACGTCCCCCGGCTTCGGCATCCCCGTTCCGCGCACCGCTTCGGTCTGCACGTCCTGCACCTGGAGCGACAGCGTCGGGGTGGCGGTGGTGCGCGGCCAGACCATGACAGTAATTGCCGCCGCCGCCGCGACAGCCACCGCCGGGAACGCGAACAGCGCGCGGCGCCGGCGCTCCTTCCGGGCGATCTGTGCCCACACCTTCGCCTCGAAGTTCGCCGGCGGCTGGTACCGCGGCATCTGCCGGAGCGCGGTGGTGAGGCGCTCATACTCGGCGGTGGCCACCGCACAGTCCGCGCACTGGACGAAGTGGTCGCCCAACGCTTCCCCGCGCACCAGCCGCTCCAGCCCCTCCGCTTCGAACCTCTGGCATCCCCCGTTCATCGCGCCAGCCCCCTTCGTTCGAGACACTTCTTCACGGCCGGAAGCGCGCGCGCGACCCGCGCCTGCAGCGTTCCGGGTTTCTCGCGGCAGATCGCCGCCATCTGTTCGAAGGTGAAGCCCTCGGTGTAGCGCAGGCCCACCGCCACCCGCGCGGCCGGCGCCAGCGCCTCCAGGCAGCGGGCCAGATCGTTGCGTTCGGCGGCCATCACCAGCTGGTCTTCCGCGACGGGCGCCGGATCCTCAACCTCGGGCAGCTCGTCCACCTGCGCGGTGAAGCGCGCGAAGAAGCGGCGGCGGATCTTCGCCGCGTCCTGGCAGCGGTGGTGGGCGATCCCGAACAGCCAGGTCTTGAGGCTGGACCGACGCGAGTAGCGCGGAAGATCGGTCCACGCCTGGACGAAGACCTGCTGGTGCACGTCCTCGGCGAGGTCCGGGTCCCGCAGGTGCTGCTGGCAGTAGTGGAAGACCGGCGTGCCGTAGTCGCGCATCAATATGGTAAGCGCTCTGCGGCGGTCCCCGCGATCGAGGGCCTCCAGCGCTTCCTCCTCGGTGCTGAGCGGTTCGCCCTGTGGCGTTGCATCTCGATGAGGTACGGCGGGCACCGCGTCTTTGCTCCTTGAGGCGACGCTTCCCCGTACCACGCGACAGCGAAGTTGCGCGACTGTCCAAAAAAAATTCCTTGTCGTGGGCGGACCGGGTCCGTCGCCTCAGGGTTGGAAGCGGGATCAGCGGCTGGATCCGGAGGGGGTGGGCGGAACCGAAGT
>JADGHL010000064.1 GCA_019686135.1 Myxococcaceae bacterium
CGCGGGCGTGAAGGTGCGGGTGCTGGAGGCGCGGGACCGCGTGGGCGGGCGGGTGCAGACCCTGAGGGATCCGGCCTTCCTTTGCCCGGTGGAGCTGGGCGCGGAGTTCGTGCACGGGCGGCCGCCCCACCTGTGGCACCTGCTCGACGAGGCCGGAGCGAAGGTGCGGCGCCACCGCGACCGGCACGTCGTCCGCATCGATGGTGAGCTCCGCGAAGAGTCCACGGTGTTCGATCAGGTCTCGGAGATCCTCGTGGAGAGCGGCAAGGCGGACCTTCCCTTCCAGCACTTCCTCGACGATCCGCGCACGCGCGCCCGCTGGCCGAAGGCCGCGCTAAAGCTCGCGGCGATGTTCGTGGAGGGCTACTACGCCGCCCCGCTCCCCCGCGCCGGGACCGCGGCGCTGCGCCAGATGGAGCAGGCCTCCACGCTGGTGGATGCGCTGTACCTATTCCGTGTCACGTCCGGGTACGACGTGCTCCCGCGCGCGATGGCCGAGCGCGTGGACGTCCGGTTGAAGACGCCGGTGGAGGAGATCGACTGGAGCGGGCCGCACGTGTTCCTCCGGACCCCGGGGCGCGAGCCGCTCCGCGCGGACCGGGCGATCATCACCGTGCCGCTGTCGATCCTCGCGCTCCGGCCCGGCCAGCCGAACGCGATCCACTTCGCGCCCGGGCTGCCGGAGAAGCGCACCGCCACGACGCGGTTGTTGACCGGCGACATCGTCAAGCTGGCGCTGCGCTTCGACGAGCCGTTCTGGGAGCGCGTGCAGCGCGGCTTCAGCTTCGCGCACGGCGTCGGCCTGGAGGTGCCCACCTGGTGGACCCCGCGGCCGTTCGATGTCCCGGTGCTGGTGGGCTGGTCGGGAGGTCCTTTGGCCACCGCGCTGTCGAAGCTGGACGACTCGCACATCGTGGCGCGGGGCCTGGCCTCGCTGGGCCAGCTCCTCGGGATCCCCATCGGCGAGCTGGAGCGCCGGCTGCAGATGGCGGTGGTGCGCAACTGGCCGAAGGACCCGTTCGCCCTGGGCGGGTACATGGTGATCCCCGCGGGCGCGCTGGACGCGGTGGAGCAGCTGGCGCGCCCGGTGGGCGACAAGCTGTTCTTCGCGGGCGAGGCCACCAGCACCACCGGGTTCGCCGGCACGGTGCATGGAGCGATCGAGACCGGCGACCGTGCCGCGGCGGAGGCGCTGCACGCGATGGGGCGTAAGCCGCACTTCCGGGTGGAGGTGTGACGTCCGTCTACCGTCTACCGTCGGCCGTCGGCAGCGGTGCCGGCCCGTTGGCCACTGCTGGTTGCTGGTGGGATGAGCGATGCGGGCCCTGGGTGCGTCGGCGCCGCGGCGGCATCGCTGCGCTCCAGAGGAAGCAGCCGAGGAAGGCGAGCCATGCTCCGCCCATCGCGCCCCACAGCACGAGCGCCAATCCTCCGGCGACGAGCGCTCCGGAGAGCGTCCGTCCGGCGTAACCGGCGAGCACGGTGGCGCGCTGGAAGTTCCGCCGCGCGGCCCACACCACCGCCCGCAGCATCCGCCCTCCGTCCAGCGGGAACCCGGGCAGCAGGTTGAAGGCGCCGACGAGGAGGTTCACCACCGCGAGGTACACGAACACGGTCGCGGCCACTGGAAGGTCCAGCAGCACCGACGCCTCATAGAGCGCGCCGAAGAGGAACATCAGCGTGAAGCTGGCGATCGGCCCCACGGCGGCGATGACGAGTTCGTCCTGCGGCGACCGCGGCTCCTCACCGATCGTCGCCACGCCGCCGAAGAGAAAGAGCGTGATGCTCAGCACCGGCAGCCCGCGGTTCCGGGCCGCGACTGCGTGCGCCAGCTCGTGGAGCACCAGCGAGAGGAAGAACAGCGCGGAGATCACCCCGGCCGTGGCCCAGCGCACGCCTAAGCTCCATCCGGGCTGGAGCTCCGGCAGCCCCACCTGCGCGACGGAGGCGGTGAGCGCCGAGGCGATCAACAACCAGGTCCAGTGGATGCGGATCTCCACCCCCGCAAGACGGCCCACCGTCATCGAGCGCGCGAACGTCACCATGTCCCGAAGGTGGTCACCGGATGCCCGCCTGCCATCCGGGCTCACGGCCCCAAACGGAAGCGGGCAGGTTCCTTCAACGGTGTTCAGCGCCTCGGGCGTCCACAACTTCAAAGTCACCATGCGGGCGCTCCTGATCGTGGTGGCGGTGTGGGCCCTGGCGGCGATCGCGCAGGACGGGCGCGTGCCCGAGCACGGCGCGCCGGCGCCTCAGGTGTGGTCGCCTCCCTCGGTTCCGCCGGCGCAGCTGCGGCCCGAGGGGATCGCCACACGGCCTGCTCAGACGGCGGCCTCACGTGTTGCTCCGGAGCAGGTGACGCCGAGCACGCCAGGGCCCGAGCCACTCGCCCCCACGCAGGATGTCCTGCCGCAAAGGGCGGCGACGGTGCGGCCAGCGGTGACGCCGAGCCCGTCAAAGCTCGTCCTCGCGCAGGCGGCGCCGGACGCGTCTTCGCCGGATGGGACCGCGGGGCAGACTGCACCGCAGCCGCAACAGGCTCCGACCCAACCGACGCCGAATCAGCCGCAGCCCGAAGAGACCGCCGCGCAGCCGCCGCAGGCAGAGGCACAAGCGCAACAGACGCAGCCGGAATCCGGGGGCGGAGGTGGTCCGGGCGGAGCCGGTGCTCAGGGGCAGCCCGCGCCGGGGATGCAAGAGGGTCAGCCGGAGCAGCCAGCACCGGCGACGGCGGAGGATATTCGCGCGCTGCAGCAGCAGATCGAGGCGCTCACCGCCAGCGTGGACGCGGCCACTCAACGGCTCGATGCGCTCGAGCAGCAGGTGGCCGAGAACGCGCAGCAGGCGCAGGTGGTGGACGAGAGCATCGAGCCACGCAGCGTGCGCGCGAACCTCCAGGCCCAGGAAGCAGCGCGGCAGCACCGGGTGGGGAACTTCGAGCGGGCGCTGGCGTATCTGCAGCAGGTCCAGGACCGGATCTCCGGCGGCGACCTGGACGAGATCGCTCCGCCGCTCACGGGCGCCGCGGCGGAGCTGGAGGACGCAGCCGCGCACGCGCAGCTCGCCACGCCCCGGGAGAACGAGCACCTCGTTCGCGCACAGCAGCAGTTGGGCGCGGTGTGGTCGAAGCTGACCGACCACAACTCCCAGTATGCGTCGATCAGCGTGCTCTCCGCGCAGATGGAGGCCTCGCAGGCGCTCGCGCTCGCGCGGAGCCAGAGGCACATGAACCGATGAGCGCACCGCCGCTCCGCGCGCTGCCCCGGCGCGGGTTCCGCCACGGGTCGCCGCGCACGGTCCACCTCACCGAACCTTCGCAGGAGGCACTGGCCCGGCTCGGCGAATGGCTCGGGCTGGACTTCGGCGTGGTCCGCCAGCTTCAGAATCCGGAGCTGGTGCCCGGCGTCGTGCAGATCCGCCGCACCACCCTCTTCCGCTTCGACGTCCCGCACTACCGGCCGGACGCGCCGCTCGACTGGAAGCGGGTGGACGTGATCATCGCCCCGCGCCTGGCGGTGACGATCTCTCCCGAGGGCGCCTCGCTGGTCCCCCGGGCGCTGGAACGCTGGGAGGAGGCGCACCGTCCGAAGACGCCGGGGACACTGCTCGCGCTCATCGCCGCGGAGGACCTCGACTCGATGGAGAAGGTCCTGGCGCGGTTCCACGCACACCACGAGCACCTCACGCACACAGGATCCGGCGGCGAGCCGCTCGGCCGGGGCGAGTCGCTCAAGCGCCTGCGGGCCCAGGTCGCCACGCTGCTCCTCGGGCTGGGCACGCTGAACGACGTGCTGGACCGCTTCGAGCGCTGGCGACCGAAGGCGATCGACGAGGCCGAATGCGCCGAGCTGATCGGCGTTCGCGACCGGGCGATAAGGAACCGCCGTGACGCCCAGACGCTCCACGACGAGTTGGAGGAGCTTCAGGAGTCGATCAGCGGGTCTGCGGGTGTCCTCGACGTGGAGAGCCCGCGGATCGTGGAGATCGCCGCCAGCGTCGGGGAGCACCAGCTGGTGCGGATGACCCCGGCCCACGCGATCAGCGGGATCATTGGCGGGATGGCGGTGAGCTTCGGCACCCTCGCGATGGCGGTGGTCGCAGGCCCGCTCGCCGATCTCGGCGAGGCACGGGCCGCGCTCTTCGGTGCGCTCCTGTTTCCGATCGGCTTTCTCATCCTGGTGATCGGCCGCGGCGAGCTGTTCACCGAGAACTTCTTCGTCCCGGTCACCAGCGTCTGGATGGAGCGGGCGCGCTGGCGGGACCTGTTCGTCCTGTGGAGCACGACGCTCCTCTTCAACCTGATCGGCGCGGCGATCCTCGGCTGGGTCATGACCCGCCACGGCGTGCTCCACCCGGAGCCGGCGGACTTCATCCGGCGCCTCGCGGAGCGCAAGGCCACGACGCCCCACTGGCCGATGTTCTTCCAGTCGGTGGCGGCGGGCTGGGCGGTGACCCTGATGACGTGGCTCATGCTGGCCACCCGCGGTCAGGGCCCGCGGATGGTGATGGTCTGGTGCATGGGCTTCCTCATCGCCGGGGCGGGCTTCAACCACGTGGTGGTGGCCGCCGGAGACATCTTCATGGGGATGTTCCTCGGCGCGCCGATCACGTTGACCCAGTGGCTGTGGAACAACTTCGGGATCAGCGTCCTCGGCAACTTGCTGGGAGGCATCCTGTTCGTCACGCTCGCCGGCTACCTGCAGGCCCACGCCATCAACGCGGGCGAGCGACGCGAACAGCCCCCCGTCCAGAAGCCCCGCGCGGCGAGGGTCCCGCGGCGGCAGGCAGAGGCCTGAACAGGACGTGCGCCCGCCGCGGACGCCGGTACAATGACGGCGCTCCACGATCTGGGAGGGAACGTGCTTTCACAGCTCCTCGCCGCCACTGCGCTGTTGTTCACCGTCGGCGTTCATCCGGGCGAGTACTCCGAGAAGTCACTGTGCGATCTGTGGGCGGGCGCCCGCTGCCACGCCACCGCCTGCATGCCGGACGGCAAGCAGCGCTGCGCCGACGTCTCCGCCCAGTGCCGTGGGGCCAGCAACGCCACCGTCCCGTCCAAAGATCACGCCGAGCGCGTCGCCACCTGCGCGCGCGCCCTGCTCAAGGCCCACTGCGGTGATCCGCTCCCGGCGGAGTGCGAGGGCGTCGACGGGCCGTAGCCTCCGACCGCCGTTGCACGACGACCGCAGCTTCTACCGTTCGCGACCCGACGATCCGTAAGTTCGTCGCCCTCATTCGCCGGAAGGAGCGCGGGGTTTGAAGTTTTTTCCCGGGCTGGCCCGCGGCGTTCCGCAGGCGGGCTTCGACCGCTCACGATCTTCCGGGGACTTAGAGTCTCCGGCGTGGCTGGTATGCGCCCTGCTATCTCCGACCGCGTCGAGAGGCGGCGCCGCTCACGAGCTCGATGAGCGGTACGAGAGCGAAACGGTCCGGACGTTGGGACGGCCGGGGTTGGGGGGAGGTCCGGAGGGAGCAGCGCCGCGTCTCGACGAGCTGGGCTCTGGGGGCTGCAACGTGTGTGGGGGCGCGTTGCAGCAGGGAGAGGGCTGGCGCGTCGGGAGCTGGGAGGACCGCCCGGCAGCGCCGCCCGCCCGTTTTCCTTCGGGGGAGTGAGATAGGGTCCGCGCATGACCACGACGCCGGTGCGGCTGGTGCTGTTGCGGCCGCGCAACCCGGACAACGTCGGCGCGGTCGCGCGGGCGATGAAGAACTTCGGGCTCACCGACTGGGTGCTGGTATCGCCCGGCTTCGACTCGATCGAGCCTGCGCGCAGGCTGGCGGTGCATGCGGGCGATCTGATCGACTCGGTCCGTCGGGCGGACACGCTGACGGAGGCGGTGCAGGACTGCGTCTGGGTGGTGGGGACCTCCTCGCGGCGGGTGCGTGGCAAGCGGCGGCTCTCCGCGCGCGAGGCAGCGAAGGAGATTGCCGAACGGTCCATGGAGGGAACCGTCGCCCTGGTGTTCGGCGACGAGCGCAGCGGGCTGACCAACGAGGACGTGGATCGCTGCCACGATCTCTCCGCCATCGCCGCGGAGGACGCGCAGCCGTCCTTGAACCTCGCCCAGGCGGCGATGCTGTACTGCTACGAGCTCCACCAGGCCCGCCGCGCGCTCGCTCCTCCCCCGCCGGCGCCGGACGCGCCGCTGGCCACCGACGCGGAGCTCCACGGAGTGGAGGACGCGCTCGGCCGGCTCCTTCAGGCCGGAGGCTTCCTCCGGGCGGACGCGGCCCGCGCCGTGCGGGAGCTCTTCGCTCCGCTGCGGCGGTCGCGGCTGAGGCGGAAGGAGGCGGCGATGTGGCGGGCCGCGCTGGAGTCGGTGGCGAAGAGGCTCGGGCCTCCGCCGGGCGCGCGCTAAGGTCGGCGCATGTCGGACGTCCTCAATCAACTGGTGCAGTTGCTCACGCTCGAGCGGATCGAAGAGAACCTCTTCCGCGGGCAGAGCCAGGACCTCGGCTGGGGCCAGGTCTTCGGCGGACAAGTGCTGGGCCAGGCGCTCTCCGCGGCGGCGCGGACCGTGCCCGCCGACCGGCGCGTGCACTCCTTCCACGGCTACTTCCTGCTCACCGGCCGCGTCGATCTGCCGATCGTCTACGACGTCGATCGAATCCGCGACGGGAAGAGCTTCACCACCCGGCGGGTGCGGGCGATCCAGAAGGGGCAGGCGATCTTCAGCATGTCCGCCTCGTTCCAGGTGCAGGAGGACGGCTTCGAGCACCAGGCCCCGATGCCCCAGGTCGACGGCCCCGACGGGCTCCCCTCCCAGACGGAGCTCGCGCGCCGGATCCTCGATCAGCTCCCGCCGCCCCTGCGCGACCGCTTCGCCGCGGAGTCTCCGGTGGAGATCCGCCCGATCGACCCTCAGAACCCGATGAACCCCGACGTGCGGCCACCGCACAGCGCCGCGTGGATCCGCTCCAACGGGCGGCTCCCCGACGATCCCGCGCTGCACCGGTACCTCCTCGCGTACGCCTCGGACTTCAACTTCCTGTCCACCGCCATGTACCCGCACGGCGTCAGCTGGTTGAAGGGCGGGATGCAGGTCGCCAGCCTCGATCACGCCATGTGGTTCCACCGCGACTTCCGGATGGACGACTGGCTTTTGCAGGTGGTCGAGAGCCCCTCCGCCTCCGGCGGGCGCGGGCTGGCGCTGGCGCGGTTCTACAGCCGGGACGGGCGGCTGGTGGCCTCCTCTGCGCAGGAGGGCCTCATCCGCAGGCGCCATCCGCGGTAGCGGGCTCAGCGCCTGAGCAGGTTCAACAGCCGCGCGGAGGAGTGCAGGCTGCCCTGGATCTCCCAGCGGCCGATCCGGTCGCCCCCGGAGAGGAACTGCGGCGAGAGCACGAACAGGCGCACGCGCGCGCGCCCCATCAGCTCGGCGAACCGCGGATCGCGGATCAGCCCCGCGGAGAGCCGGAGCTGGCGTGCCGGCTGGAAGTAGTCGAGATCCAGCGACACCCAGTCCACGCCGCCCAGGCGCGCGTCGCCGAGCGCATCGTCCCAGCCCACCAGGGAGCGATCCACGCAGCCGGGCACGCGGAGCGACGCGCCGACGTTCTTCTCGCCGTCCACCGGCGCCGGCTGAGCCGTGCAGAAGAGCACCTCGCGCTCGCGCAACACGGGCCCGGCGTCCACCCCGGGCCGCTTGACCCCTTCGAGCAGCGCCCACCACGTCGCCGCCTGTTCGGGCACGCGCGCCATCAGGGTCGCATCGGTGCACCAGTCCGAGTGGCGGTCCGCGTGGAACAGGCCGGCCGGAAGCTGGCCGGTGGTGGCGTAGTGGTAGAGGAGCGCATCCAGCGTGTGGTGATCGCGCATCACGAAGTCCACGCGTTCGGGCGTCCGCATCACCCGCACCACGCCACGCAGCACCCCCTCCAGCGCCGCCACGTCCAGGCCCGCGGAGAAGGGGGCCTCCTCGAACCAGCGCTGCTCGACCGCGTACGGCTGCGCACCGTCGATGACGTCCTCGGGGCCGGACCAGCGGTGGACGGACCGTTCGAACCGGGCGGCGGATTCGGGCGTGAGCGCGCGGGCGGCGATCTGCCGGACCTCGGAGCGCGTCCCGGAGGGCGGGATGGACGGCACCACGTCCTCGCGCAGCGAGAAGGCAAAGTCGCCATCGGTGGGGCGGACCCAATCTGCGTAGCGGACCAGCATGGGCGTCAACGGCCAACCGCGACGCCCGTCGCTGCATTGCGCCGCCTCGGCCGGAACACTAGCCCTTCTGGCCCCGGAGCGGGCCGACGGTGAAGCCCCGGCGCACGCGTTCGGGCGAAGCGGCCGGGGTCGGCCCGGGTCGTCCAATCAGATCGCGCGCGCTGCCCGACGGCGCGGACGCCGACCGGGCCGGCGCCGATTCGGCCGTCCCGAGGAGGAGCGAACGGATGCGCGTCCACCGCTCCTTCTCCCCGGCGATCAACCCCAGCACTTCCTCGCGCGCCGGCCCGGGGAGGGCGCGGGCACGGATGGCCACCTTGTCGAAGAAGGGCATCAGGTAGCCGAAGTCGCGCTCGAGCCCTGCATCCCCGCTCTTCTTCCTCTCTTCGGATGTCGCCACCCTGCTCCTCCTTCGGCCCGCCTGACCCGGGCCTCGGCGGCGCGCCCATCCCGGCTTTCCGCCGGTGTTGTTGCCTTTTGGGGCGTGGGGAAGTAAGGGGCCCGCGCGCCTTGTTCCCGAGGCCGTTACTCAAGCAGTCCTGAGGCAAATCACGTCATGGCATCGCACGTTCCCATCGAGAAGGTCCGCAATATCGGTATCTCTGCCCACATCGATTCGGGCAAGACCACGCTGTCTGAGCGCATCCTCTATTACACGGGCCGGATCCACGCGATTCACGAAGTCCGCGGCAAGGACGGCGTGGGCGCCAAGATGGACTCGATGGAGCTGGAGCGTGAGAAGGGCATCACGATCCAGTCTGCGGCCACCTACGCGATGTGGGGGGACCACAACATCAACCTGATCGACACCCCGGGACACGTGGACTTCACCATCGAGGTGGAGCGCGCGCTCCGCGTGCTCGACGGGGCGATCCTCGTCCTCTGCTCGGTGTCCGGCGTGCAGTCGCAGTCGATCACCGTGGACCGGCAGATGAAGCGGTACCGCGTCCCGCGCCTGGCGTTCATCAACAAGATGGACCGCGCAGGCGCCAACCCGTACCGCGTCAAGGACCAGCTCAAGGAGAAGCTCGGGCACAACGCCGCGCTGATCACCATGCCGATCGGCGCCGAGGACCGCTTCGAGGGCATCGTCGACCTGCTCACCATGCAGGCCTGGTACTTCGAGGGCGCGAACGGCGAGCACGTGAAGAAGACGAACATTCCCGCCGAGCTCGTCGAGAAGGCGAAGGAGCTCCGCCACGAGCTGGTGGCCACCATCGCGGACCTCGACGACAAGGTCGCCGAGTACTTCCTCAATGACCAGGAGTGCCCGGCGGACGAGCTCCGCGCGGCGATCCGGCGCGCCACCATCGCGCTCAAGTTCACCCCGGTGTTCTGCGGGTCCGCCTACAAGAATAAGGGCGTGCAGCGGCTCCTGGACGGCGTGGTGGAGTTCCTCCCGAACCCGACCGAGGTCGTCAACGAGGCGCACGACCAGAACAACAACGAGGAGAAGGTCGTCCTCGCCTCGGATCCGACCAAGCCGTTCGTGGGCCTGGCGTTCAAGCTCGAGGACGGGCGCTACGGGCAGCTGACGTACATGCGCGTCTACCAGGGCCGGGCGATGAAGGGTGACTTCATCGTCAACATGTCCAACGGGAAGAAGGTGAAGATCCCGCGCATCGTCCGGATGCACGCGGACGAGATGCACGACATCAACGAGGCCAACGCCGGCGACATCGTGGCGCTGTTCGGCGTGGAGTGCGCCTCGGGCGACACCTTCACCGACGGCACCGTGAAGTACACGATGACGTCGATGCACGTCCCGGACGCCGTGATCTCCCTGGCCATCGCGCCCAAGGACAAGTCGGCCGCCAACAACTTCTCCAAGGCGCTCAACCGCTTCACCAAGGAGGACCCGACCTTCCGCGTCCACCGCGACGAGGAGTCGGCCCAGACGATCATCTCCGGGATGGGCGAACTCCACCTCGAGATCTACATGGAGCGGATGAAGCGCGAGTACAACTGCGAGGTGATCGCCGGCAAGCCGCAGGTGGCCTACCGCGAGACGGTCACCCAGCGCGGCGAGTTCGCCTACACCCACAAGAAGCAGACCGGTGGCTCCGGCCAGTTCGCGCGCGTGTGCGGCTACATCGAGCCGCTGCCTCCGGACGCGGTGCAGCAGTACGAGTTCGTCGACGAGATCGTCGGCGGCGCCATCCCGCGCGAGTTCATCCCCTCGTGTGACAAGGGCTTCCAGGAGGCGGCCAAGAAGGGCTCGCTCATCGGCTTCCCGGTGGTGGGCATCCGCTGCGTGATCAACGACGGCGCGTTCCACGCGGTCGACTCGAGCGACATGGCGTTCCGGACCGCGGCGATCATGGCCTTCCGCGAGGGCTACGCCGCCGCCAAGCCGGCCATCCTCGAGCCGGTGATGAAGGTGGAGATCCAGGCGCCCGAGGAGTTCCAGGGCGCGGTCGTCGGGCAGATCAACCAGCGCCGCGGGGTGATCGTCTCCACCGAGACGCGCGAGAACTACTTCGTGTGCACCGCCGAGGTGCCGCTGAACGAGATGTTCGGCTACTCCACCGACCTGCGTTCGGCCACCCAGGGCAAGGGTGAGTACACGATGGAGTTCGCGAAGTACGCGATCGTCCCCAAGGCCCAGGCCGACGCGATGATCGCCGAGTACCAGAAGAAGGCGGCCTCCGAGCGCCGGTAGCCGGCGCCGGGTTCGCCGTTACACCCCGAGGGCGTCCTTCCGGGGACGCCCTCTTTCTTTGTCCGAATGACCGCTTCCGCACCCCGCGTCTTCGTCCCGCCGCACCGGCCGCCCGCTCCGGATCCCCAGGTGCGGGCTCTGGCGGCGCTGTTGTCGGGGCGGCGGGTGTGCGTGCTCACCGGCGCGGGCTGCAGCACCGAGTCCGGCATCCCCGACTACCGCAGCGACCGGCAGCGCGAGCGCGTGCGCCAGCCGATCCAGCACCAGGAGTTCGTGCGGCACGCGGAGGTGCGCGCGCGATACTGGGCCCGGAGCCTCCTGGGGTGGCCGCGGTTTGCCGCGTTCCAGCCCAACGCCGCGCACCGTGCCCTCGCGTCGCTGGAGGCGGCGGGGGTGGTGTCGGCGGTGCTGACGCAGAACGTGGATCGCCTCCACCACAAGGCGGGCAGCCGGGATGTAGTCGAACTCCACGGCGCCCTGGAGCGCGTGCGGTGCCTCTCCTGCGGCGCGGTGCTCCACCGGGACGTGCTGCAGGCGCAGCTGGAGGCGCTCAACCCCGGCTTCGCGGAGGCGTTCCTGCCGGAGCTGTTGCCGGACGGCGACGCCGCGCTCCCGCCCGAGGTGGAGCAGACGTTCCGGGTGCCGGACTGCGGACGCTGCGGCGGCGGGATGCTCAAGCCGGACGTGGTCTTCTTCGGCGACAACGTGCCGCCCAATCTGGTGGAGGAGGCGTTCGCGAAGGTGGAGGCGGCGGACGCGCTCCTGGTGGCGGGATCGTCGTTGCACGTCTACTCCGGCTACCGCTTCGTGGTGCGCGCCCATGAGCGCAAGCTGCCGATCGCCATCGTCAACGCCGGGGAGACGCGGGGCGATCCGCTGGCGACGGTGAAGCTCGATGCGCTGGTCACCGACGTCCTGCCGCGGATCGCCACCGTGCTTGTGGGAGACAAAGCCCCGGGTGATCTGGCCGCCGGCCCCTGAGGCGGCGCCGTTGAGGCGCTCCTCTCCCCGTGATAGCGACGCCGCACCCAGAGCGCCCTGGCGCAAGGAGGGGCACCATGATCCGAGGTCTGCACGGACTGCTGTACTCGACCGAGCCCGTAGCGGCGCGGAACTTCATCAAGGACAAGCTGAAGTTGCCGTTCACCGACGTGGGAGATGGCTGGCTGATCTTCGATCTCCCCGAGGGCGATCTCGGCGTGCACCCGGTGGATCCGGGCCAGCCCGGCGGCGGGCACGACGTGTCTTTCTACTGTGACGACATCCACGGCACGGTGGCGGAGCTCAAGTCGCGCGGGGTGACCTTCGAGTCCGAGGTGGCGGATCACGGCTATGGCTACGTGACGTACTTCACCATTCCCGGCGGGATCCGCGTTCAGCTCTATGAGCCGAAGTATCAGAAGCGCACCCACGAACCGGCCGCGCCGGTGAAGGCCCGGGCGCGCACCGCGGCGAAGAAGGCCGGCACGAAGGCGAGGAAGCCGGCGAAGAAGGCGTCCCGGAAGGCGGCGCCGAAGAAGAAGTCCGCGCCGAAGTCGAAGAAGCGCCGCTGAGCCTCCCCAGGCTCCGGCCTGCCCCCGCTTCAACCGTGGAAGACGCGGGAGGCGACGATCAACCCGTCGCGGATGTCGAAGACTTCGGCGACGGGCATCGGCGGTCCGTCGGGCGCGTGGCGGAGGTATTCGATGCACACGCGCTCGTCGTTCGCGGTGAGCGCCAGAAGCTCGTAGCGGAGGCCGGGCAGCCGCGCGTTCGCGTCCCGCCACCACTGCGCGAGCGCGGCCTTTCCCACCAGCTTCCCGCCGGTCTCCGGGTGGAGCGCCCGGATCTTCGGTGAAGTGTGCGTGGCGTCATCCGCGTAGAGCGCGACGAGCGCGTCGACGTCATGCGCGTTGAAGGCCTGGAGCCACTTCATCGCGACGGCTTCGTTGGTGGCGGCGAACATGGGACGAAGCGTAGTCGCTTGCCGCAAGTTCGTCCGCCCCTGAGAATTGCCTGCCTTGCGTCCCGGTCCCCTCCCCCTCTTCGCATCTGTCGTCCTCCTGTCGATCCTCTCCACCGGGTGCCCGGCGAACTGCGGCGCCATCTCCGGGCTGCCCGATGCGGGCACCGTCTTGCCCGTCGACGCGGGCGAGCCCGATCCCGTCCCTTCCGAACGCTGCGAGGTCGACCTCTCCCGGTTCGTCTCCACCGGCGGAAGCGGGGCGTCGGTGAAGGTGCTCGGGAGCGAGGCCGAGGGGATCGGCGGACCGAACGCGCACGGCAAGGCCGGCGACTACCTGTTGCAGAACGATCGGATCCGCGTGGTGGTGCAGGGCGTCGACCGCCACATCGGCGCCAACCCCTGGGGCGGGACGATCCTCGACGCCGACCTGGTGCGCGACGGGCCCGGGAGGGATCAGTTCGGCGAGTTCGGGCTGCTCTACAACTTCGGCCGCACCGTCCGCCCCACCCTCTTCGAAGTGCTCTCCGACGGCAGCGCGGGCGGCCCGGCGATCCTCGCCGCCACCGGAGAGGGCGCGGACAACGACTACCTGTCGATCCGCAACCAGCTGCGCAACAACCTCGGGACGATCCCCGTGGCGGACCCGTATGCCCCGGTGCCGCTGCGGATCACCAACTACTTCATCCTCAACCCCGGCGAGCCGCGGGTGCGCTTCGTCACCGCCTTCTGCAACACCGGGAAGAAGGACGTCCGGCTGGCGGTGGGAGACCTCTTCGATCCCGGCTACACCGTGGAGTTCTTCAACGGCCAGTCCTGCACCAACGGGTTCGGATCCGGCGGGCTCTGCTTCGGGCTCGATCGCGCCAGCTGGTTCGGCTACCAGGGCGACGGCGTGGCGTACGGGTACGCGCCGTGGAACCCCAACGCGCCCGGGCAGCCCGAACCGCAGAACGCCATCCTCACCATCAGCGGCGTGACCGGGACAATCCTCGGCGCGCCCGGGCTCCAGGGGCTGCTCGACTGGTTCAACCCCGACCTCGACGAACGCGCCGGGCAGCTCACGGTCAAGCCCGGGCACCCGCGGGCGGTGGTCCGCGACTTCGTGGTCGGGCGCGATCTCGGCGAGGTCGCGTCGATCATCTACGAGACGCGCGCGGCGGTGACCGGGGAGAAGCTGGGCCATCTGCACGGGCAGGTGACCGCCGGGGGCGCGCCGGTGGCCAACGCGCGGGTCGCCGTCCGCGAAGAGGGCGAGGTGACCTCGGTGCTCGTCACGGACGAACAGGGCCGCTTCTCCGGAACCTTGCCTGCCGGCAGCTACCTCGTCTCCGCGTGGGCGGACGGACACGTGCCCACCGCCGAGCGCGCACTTCAGCTCAGCGCCGGGGCCGAGGAGGCGGCGGACTTCACGCTGGAGGAGCCGCGTCACTTGACCGTTCGCGTCCGCGAAGCCGGAAGCGGCGCGCCGCTGCCGGCGAAGGTGACCGTGCTGTGCACCGGCACCTGCCCCGCAACCTCCAGCGCGCTCAACTTCTACACGGACACCGTCCGCGACCCGGTGCCCGATGGGATCCAGCGGGTCGCGCTCGTGCCGGTGAGCGGCGAGGTGACGCTGACGTTGCCGCGCGGTCAGTACGGCGTGGTGGTGAGCCGCGGGCCCGAGTACTCCATCTTCCCCAACGGCTGGCCCGGCTCCGGCGGCGCGCCGGTCGACCTGCGCACCGGGGACGCCACGGTGGAGGCGAAGCTGGCGCACGTCATCGACACCACCGGGTTCATGTCCGCCGACTTCCACGTGCACGCGGTGAACAGCCCGGACAGCGCGGTGGACAACCAGACGCGCGCGCTCAGCTTCGCGGCCGAAGGCGTGGACGTGCTCGTCTCCACCGACCACGACTACGTGACCGACTTCGGGCCCGCGGTGAAGGCGATCGGCGCCGAGGCGCTGCTCGCCACGGTGGTCGGCGAAGAGGTGTCCACGATGGACTTCGGGCACTACAACCTCTTCCCGCTTCAAGCCGATTCCACGGATCGGATCACCGGAGGCGCAGTGGACTGGGCGGGCGGCGAAGGCCCCACCCTCACCGTCCGGCAGATCTTCGAAGAGGGCCGCAAGAAGGGCGCGAAGACCATCCACTTCAACCACCCGCGCGGCTTTTTGGGCGGGCTGACCCACGTGTTGGCGGACACCGACACGTTCGCCACCCACGCGAACCCGACCGACTTCCGGATGGCGGTACCCGAGGGCGCCAGCCCCGAAGACACGAAGATCCTCTCCACCGACTTCAACGCCCTCGAGGTGCTGAACGCCGGGGAGGACGGGTTCCAGTGGTCGGAGATGTTCCCCAAGTTCAACGACTGGTTCACGCTCCTGTCGCGCGGGCTACGGATCGCCGGCACCGGCGTCTCCGACACGCACACCCAGCGCGCGCTGGTGGGTGGCTACTGGCGGACCTGGGTGGAGCTGGGCGCGGACACCCCCGCAGAGTTCAGCCCCGAGGCGCTCTCCAGCGCGCTCAACGCGCAGCGCGCGATTGCGTCCAACGGACCGTTCGTGCGCGTCCGCGCGGTGCGGGTGGACAAGACCGGCGCGGAGACCAGCCTCCCGGCCGGAATGGGCGAGACCCTCGCTGCGTCGGACGACGACGTGAAGGTCACCGTGGACATCCAGGCGCCCGAGTACCTCGACGTCACGCGCGTCGAGCTCTACATGCACCGCCCCGAAGACGACGCCCGCTGTCCGATTGACCCCAACGGGCCCAACGTCCGCACCACGCGCGTGGCCTGCAACGGCGTGACGAACACCAACTGGCCCGCCGACGGCGCCGCGGCGGTGAAAAACCTCGCGCTCGGCCCCGCGCAGCTCGAGCCGGTGCTGACCGAAGACGGCGTGACGTACAAGCGCTGGCACACCACCGTGACCTTCCGGCTTCCCGCGCCGGAGGAGGACAACTGGATCGTGGCCTTCGTCTACGGATCGCGGCCGCTCTTCCCGCTGGTGTTCGACAAGCTCAAGCCCGGAAGCACCGTCAAACCCGCGCTTCCGTTCGCGCTGACCAATCCGATCTACGTGGACGCGGACGGCAACGGGTTCGATCACCCGCCCTTCCATCCGCCCGGCGCGACGTCCAGCCTGCGCCCTCCACCGTCCCGGCCCGCGCCAGGTTCGCGCCCGCCCACACCCGAAGAGTTCCTCGAGCGCTGGGGCCCCCTCTCCGAGTCGCGCTGAGCCCGTTTCAGTGAGCCGCCGACCTGGCGGTGGGCAGGAGGCCCGTTTTTTCTTCGGAGCCCGGGAACCGTACTGTCCGGTCGGGCGGTCAGAGCACGTGCGACGGCCCGTCATGCGACCGTGACATGGCGTTGGCAACTCCGACGGCTCATTTGGCTTGAGCCGCGGCCGGATGAAGGGAGGTCGCATCGAGATGAAGACGAATCCAATGTCTGACCTCTATTCCCGCCTGACGCAGTTCGGCTTTCCGAAGGCATTCGTCCGCTCGAAGATCCTCCCCTCCTGGTGGGAGGACAGCGCCGCCAATCGTGGAACGCCTCAAAGGCCGCGTCATCTGCTTCGAGCAGATCGTCCTCAAGTTGATCCGGGTCGAAGGCTTCGATGCGGTTCGGGACCGGCTCGCGAGCGGCGCGACGTGCGATCAGGTTCTGCGCAGTGCCTTCGGCTCCGGCCCGCTGATGGCGCAAGCCACTGTGATCGAGGCGCTCGAAGCGTACTCGAGGGACCTGCGGGAACACCCATCCGGCCTCCTCGCCACCATCTGATTCGCCCTGCGCCAACCCTTCGGCGTTCGCCATCCGGCGTAGTAAGTACGCCCGGTCTCATGCCCCCTCTCGATGTCCGTGAAGACCTCATCGGCGCTCTCACCGCCGATCGTCGACTGGGAACGATCTCGACGGAGGGACGATGACGTTCGCGGAAGGCGCCCTGCTCGTCGGCGCGGCGGCGCTGGGCGGCGCGCTCAATGCGGTGGCCGGCGGCGGCAGCTTCTTCACGTTCCCTGCTCTGGTGCTGGCCGGTGTCCCGGCGATCCCTGCGAACGCGACCAGCACGCTGGCGTTGTGGCCCGGTTCGCTCGCCAGCGCCGCCGCCTATCGGCGCGAGCTCGCGGGTGAACGGCGCCGGATTCTCCCCTTCGGCCTGGCCAGCCTCGCCGGTGGCGTGGCGGGTGCGTGGATCCTCGTGCGGACGCCGCCCAGAGCCTTCGACGTGGTGGTCCCGTTCCTCATGTTGATCGCCACGGTGCTCTTCGCCTTCGGCCCGCGCATCACCCGGAGGTTGTGGGAGCGCTCCGGCCGCACGTCAGGCCCGGGCTCGCCGCTTACGGGCGCGCTGGTCCAGCTGGCGATCGCCATCTACGGCGGCTACTTCGGCGGTGGAATGGGGATGATGATGCTGGCCGCCTATTCGCTCCTGGGGATGGACGACATCCACCGGATGAATGGCCTCAAGACGCTGCTGGCGGTGGCGATCAACGGCGTCGCGCTGGCCACCTTCGTCGTCGCCGGGGTGATCCACTGGCACGAGGGCCTGGTGATGACGGCCGGCGCCATGGCCGGCGGCTACGGCGCTGCGGCGATCGCCCGGCGGCTAGACCCGAAGCGCGTGCGCGCGTTCGTCACCGTCGTGGGCGTGGTGATCACGGCGATCTTCTTCGTCCGCGCGTTCGGGCCTTCACGTTGAGCGCCTGATCGCCGCGCGCGCAGGTCACGGCAGGTCCATGTCGGCGGACACCTCGAACCTGTCGGCGTAGACCTTCTCGGAAAGCGGCGCGTCCCCGGCGATCGCCTTGCGCACCAGCTCCGCGGACTTCTGATTGGCGGCCTCGAAGGTCCCTGCCCGCGTCTCCACCCGCGCCGGGCCGTCTTCTCCCTCCGGCGCCACGACCTTCACGTCCACCTTCTTCTTCTGCGCCGCCGGCGCGGGCTCCACCGCGCTCGCGCCGAAGCTGATCAGCGCGGTGAGGGCGACCGCGCCCGCCAGGATGGAACGCACCATGACCTACCTCCGGGTGAGTCCCGCTCTTTGTGCCACAGTCCGCTCCGCCCGTCGATCCGTGCCCCCGGCGATCGTCCTGCTACACTCGGCGGCGGCTCCGACCTCCACCGTGGCGAAACTCCCCCGAGGCAAGAAGACGTCGCACGTCCGGTTCCCCGCCATGGTCCGCGTCGACTACGAGGTCGACGGCCGCGGCACCTTCGCCTACTCCGCGTGGGTCAGCGTCTCCGAGCTGGCGCTGCGCGGGCCGCGCGGCCTCGAGGAGGGCGAGACACGCGTCTTCACCCTCTCGCTCGGATCGAAGGAGCGCCCGCTGGAGCTGCGCGGGATCGTCGGCGCGCCCGAACCCGACGGCGCCGTCCCCATCCGCTTCGACGACGGCCAGGACCGCGCGCTCAAACAGCTGCGCGCCTTCCTCGAACAGCAGCAGGTCTCGAAGCTGGAGGAGACCGTCTCCCGCTCGCTGCGCTCGGTGGACAAGGTCCTTCTGCTCGCGGCCTGGTACGACGAGGTCGGCCGCGGCGATGACGCGCTCGCGCTCTGCCGCCGGGCGTGGCACGCCAATCCCCAGAGCCTCGTGGCGTGCGAGGACTTTGTCGCCCGCCTCGCCGAACGCGCGAAGGCCCCGGGCGCGGAGGAATCGCTCCTCGACGAGCTCGAGTCCGCGCTCTCCGACGCGGGGCGGCTCGGCGCCTCCGAGGTCCTCGACCGCGCGCGCGCCGATCTGGACCGGGTGCGCAAGGAAGCCGAGCGCCGCCGACGCGAAGAGGCGGAGCGCGCGCAGGAGGCGGCGCGGCGGGCGCAGGAGGAGAAGCTCCAGCGGCTCCGGGAGAAGGCGCACGCCGAGGCGCTGGCGGAGGCCACCGAGGCCGCCAACAAGCGGATCGCGCAGCTCGAACGGGACTTCAAGGTCCAGCTCAGTCAGGCGCAGGCGGCCGAGGCGGAGGCGAAGAAGTCCGCCCGCCGCGCCCAGTCCGAAGCGGACCAGGCCCGCGCGGCGGTGTCCGAGCTCGAGGCCCAGCTCGCGCGCGCTCAACAGAAGCTCCAGTCGCTTCAGGCGAAGATGGAGTCAGAGCGCGCCGAACGCGCGGCGGCGCAGGTGGCAGCGGACGAGCGCCTCTCGGCGGCCGCGGCGGCGGAGGCGGAGGCGAAGAAGCAGCTGCGCAAGATCCAGGCGGATCGCCAGGCGCTGGAGGCCACGGTCGCGGACGCGCGCGCGGAGCAGACGCGCCTCGTGCAGAAGCTGGACGCGCAGGCCGAGAAGCTCGCTGAGGAGCGCCGCGAGCGGGAGGCCCTGCGCAAGGAGCTGGCCGCACGGACGCGCGCACTGGAGTCGGCGGAGGCGGCGGCGGGGCGCGCCACGGCGAAGCTGCGCGAGGAGCTGGACACGCTCAGGGCCACCTTCGAAGCGGAGAAGGCCGCGCACCACGAGGCGCTCCAGCGGCTCGAGAAGCAGCAGGCGCGGATCGCCGAAGAGCGCGCGGAGCTGGAGAAGCGGCTCGCGCTGGCGGAGCAGCGGGCCGAGGAGCACCGCGAGGCCGAGGCCGCGGCGAAGCGGCAGACCGAACAGGCGCGGGCCTCTCTCGACGAGCTGACGCTGGCGTTCGCAGCGGAGAAGGAGGCGGCACAGAAGGAACGGGCCCGGCTGGAACGTGAGCGCGCCCGACTGGCCGAACGGCTGGAGGCGCTCGAATCGGAGCGCAGCGAGGGTGCCCGCGCGCTCTCCCGCGAGCTGGAGGAAGCGCAGGAGGCGCTGCGCCGTTCGCTGGCGGATGCCGAGGAGTCCCGCCGCCAACTGGAGGCCGCGCGCGGCGAGCTGGAGGTGGAGCTGGAGGCGGCCCGCGCTCAGACGGGGCACCTGCAGAAGAAGCTGGAGAAGCTGCAGGCGCGTCTGGAGGAGGAGAAGGCGCAGAAGGAACAGCTCGCCCGGGACTTCGACGCCGAGCTCGCCCGCGCTCGCGGCAGCAACGAGGAGGCGTGGCGCCTGGCGGAGGCGGCCGCCGCGCGCCGCGTGCAGCAGCTCGAGGCCGAGCACCAGGCGCGTCTGGAGGAGGCGCGTGCGGTGGAGATCGAAGCGCGCACCCAGCTGGAGCAGAAGCTGTCGCTGGAGCGTGCCGGCTTCGAGCTGCAGCTGACGGAGCTGCGCGCGAAGCTCGAGCGCGAGCACGCCACCCAGCTGGCCGCGGCCCGCGCCTCCGAGACGGAGCAGCGGCTGCGCGCGGAGAAGGCGGAGGCGGAGCGCACGCACCTCGAAGGCCTGCGCGAACACGACCGGGCGCTCTTTTCGGGCATCGAACAGCAGCTCGAAGCGGAGCGCGAGCGCGGGCGCGAGCTGGAGCTGAAGCTCCGGGAGGTGGAGCTCCAGCTGCGGCGCGAACAGGAGGAACACGAAACGACCCGCGCGCGCGAGCGCGTCGCCCGGGAGGCGGACCAGGCCGGGCGCGAGGCGGCGGCCGCGCGGTTGGCGCAGCTGAGCGAGGAGATGCAGGCCGCCCTGCAGGAGGCGCAGCGCGGCGAGACCGAGGCGCGCATCGCGCTCCGCCGGGCCCAGGCCGACGCCGACGAACAGCGGCGGCTCGTCGCGGAGGTCCGCGAGGAGCTCGAGGTGCAGCGCCGCGCGGCGGAGCGTGCGCAGACCGAGCTGTCGCTGGAGCGGGAGCGCGCCCGCAAGAGCGCCGCCGAGCTGCAGGAGCAGCTGGACGAGGCGCAGCGCTCCGAGCGCGAGGCCCGCGAGAGCGCGGCGAAGCTGCGTCAGGAACTGGAGGAGGCGCGCGCGGCCGCAGAAGACCTCCAGGGGCGGCTCGAGCGCGCAGAGGCGGCCTGGCGCGACGAGCGCCGCGAGCTGGAGCGGCTCGCCCGGGAGCATCAGGCGAAGCTGGAGGAGGCGCAGGCGCTCGCGGCGGACGCGCGCGAGGCGGCGAAGAAGGCGCGTGCCGAGGCGGAGGAGCTTCGGCGGTGGGCGGCCGAGGAGCGCGCCCAGCTCGACGAACAGGCCCGGGTGCTCCACGAGGAGCGGAGGCGCGCGCTGGAGGTGCGGCTCGATTTCGAGGCCCGGAAGACGGCGGTGGAGGCGGAGCTCGCCAGCGAGCGCGAGCGGATCGCCCGAAGGGAACAGGAGCTCATCGAGCGCGAGCGCGACTTCGACCGGCGCCGCGAAGCCCAACAGGCACAGCAACAGGCGCAGCTGCGCGAGCTGCATTACCGCGAGCAGAAGCTGCGCGACGTGGAGCAGGCCCACCTGCAGCTTTCGCCCTCCCTCTGGGGCACCGAACCGCCCGGACCCGGCGATGCGCTGGCGAGCGCGCTCGGCCAGCTCGGTGACGACGTCCTCCCGCAGGAACCTTCCGTCCAGGCCGCCTTTCCGGCGCCGCTCCGCCGGCCGAGCGTGGTGTTGGGCGGCGAGGCTCCGCAGCAGGAGGAGGATCCGTTGGCGGACGCGGTGCGCCGGCTGGAGGCCGCGGCCGAACCGGCCGTTGACGAGTCCACGCGGGCGGAGCCGCCGAAGTTGAAGCGGCGCGGCCGTTGAGCCTTCGGGACACTAAGCTTCCCGTCATGCTGCCGCTCCGCCTTCCCCACACGCCGCGCCCGTGGTCCCGCTGGCTTGCGGCGCACGCGCGCCCCTCCGAGACGATCTTCGTCACGACGAATGACAACGTGCGGCTCGCCATCCACCGTGTGCGACCACCGCTGCACGAGGCCTCGGGTGCCCCGGTGGTGATGCTGCTGCACGGGCTGGCGGCGAACCGGCTGGCGTTTCTGTGGCCCCAACGGTCCCTGGCGGTGCACCTCGCGCAGCGCGGCTTCGACGTCTACGTCCCCGAGTTGCGCGGGGCCGGCGAGAGCGAGACGCCGTCCCGCCCGTGGGATCTGGACGACTACCTCACCCTGGATCTCCCGGCGATCCTCGAGGGGATCCGCCGCGCTGCGGGGACGCGCCCGGTGCACTGGGTGGGGCACAGCATGGGCGGCATCCTCATGTGCTGCTACGCGATCCGGATCCGCGATCACGGCATCGCAAGCGGCGTGGCGATCGGCAGCGCGCTCGACTATCGCGTGGGCAGAAGCGGCTTTTCACGCCTGTACGCCGCGCGCGCCGTGGTGTCCCGGCTGCCGGCGATCCCCTTCGGCGCCTTCTCCCACGCCATCGCCCCGCTGCTGGGCCGCGTGCGCACGCCGATCGAGACCTTCAACTTCTGGCCCACCAACGTGGAGCCGGAGCTGATCCGCGCCTTCTACGCCAACGTGTTCGAGTGGATTCCCACGTCACTGTTGCTCAGCCTGGGCACCACCTTCGAAGAGACCGGGCTGTGCAGCCGCGATCGCTCCCTGCGCTATCTCGACTGCGCCGCGCGGATCGACGTGCCGGTGCTGCTGCTCGCCGCTTCGCGCGACGAGCAGTGTCCCCTGGAGGCGGTGGAGGAGACGGGCCGGCGCATCGGCGCGCATGCGCGCGTCGAACGCTTCGGCCGCGCCTTCGGGCACGCGGACGAGTACGGGCACTGCGATCTGATCGTCGGCCGCCGCGCGCCGCAGGAGGTGTGGCCGGTCATCGAACGCTTCTCGCGCCAGACGCGGACGACCGCCTGAGGCCACGCGAGGAGCGCCGCGCCTACTTTGGCCGGAACAGGGCGAAGGCGCTGGTGTAGCCGTGCTGGAAGGTCGTCCCGCCCACCGGGCCGATCTCCCCGTTGCAGAAGAACCCGGCGAGCGGCACCGGCCCGAAGACCTGTTCGAACAGGCCGGTGTCGTGATTCTCGTGGCCGAACAGGCGGCGGCCGCGCCCGGTGCAGGAGAAGAGCAAGGCGCCGCTGGGAACGACGCCGGGGTGCTGTTCGCGGTAGCGCGCAAGCGTCCGGTTCAGATCCTCCGCGGCGGTGGCCGCATCCCGCAGCATGAACTGCACGACCTGGAACGGCCGCAGCTCCGCGCCGATCGCCAGCGCGCCAGTGCGCGCGTCCACGCCGACGATGTTCCGGACCAGAAAGTCGCCGTGGCCGTACTCCACCTGGTCGCTCTTCATCTCCACGCCGAGGAAGAGCGCCTGGCGGAACAGCTCCTTGTCTTCGTCCGGCAGGGCCTCGTGTACTTCGCGCAGAACTTCGATCGGCCGGCGCTGGTTGAGCTCCAGCAGCACCTGGCCATCGCAGCGGGTCACCAGCATCGGCGTGCCGATCGGCCGGCAGCCCTGCGCGACGATGGTGTCCATCCTCACGCGGCCCTTGAGCGCGACGCCCACCGCTCCGCTGCGCCAGGTGATGCCGTGCAGGTACAGCCGCGTCCGGCCCGGCCCGCGTCCGCCGCTGGCCAGCCCACCGGTCTTCACCGACCGCGGGTACGCACGGTCCAGCCCGGCGATCAGCGAGCGCGTGTCGCAGGTGTATGGATCGGTGAAGAGCAGGAAGTTGGGGTCCCCGTCCGGCGGGACGCCGAGGGTGGTGTGCCACCGCTCGATGGGCGCGTTCGGCGAAGGGAACTGCGCCGTGTCCACCTGGAACGACGCGAGCTGCACGCCGGGGAGCGACGCCGCGCTGAGCGCGATCGCCGGCAGATCCTCTTCCTCGTGCGAGGCGCCGATGACGCCCAACCCGCTGGTGCCGACGACGAGCGCGCCCGGGAAGTGGGCCTGTACCAGAGCGGGCAAGCCATCCTCGTCGGCCGCCACCTCGGCGGAGGCGAAGAGGACCACCAGATCTGCACGGAGCTCGCCGAGCTGGGTGTGGATCTCCCGAGCCGCCTCCTCGACCGCAGCCCGCGCGGTGCCCTTCCTGGCGATGGCGGAGGCCCACTTCAGCCCGGGGCTCCTTGCCACTTTGTGCTCAGGTCCGCAACGAAGGTCGGCGGCGGTGCTGCTTGACGGGCCGCGCGGGCGCCGGAACAGTCGGGGCGATGAGGAGGAGCGGTCCGCCGTCTGCCGTCTGCCGTCTGCCGCAGGCCCTCGCACCGCTCGCTGCGCTCGTGCTGGCGGTTGCGGGGTGTCCTTCGACGCCCGCGGGCGACTCGGAGCCGCTGGTGGTCTTCGCGGCGGCCTCGTTGCAGGACGTGCTGCCGGCGACGCAACCCGAACCGGCGCGGCTCCGGTTCAACTTTGCGGGGACCCAGCAACTGCGCACGCAGCTGGAGAACGGCGCCTACGCGGACGTCTTCGCTTCGGCGGATCGACGGCACATGGAGGCGCTTTCGCGGCAGGGACTCGTCGAGGCACCGGAGCTCTTCGCCTGCAATCGGCTGGTGGTGGTGGTCCCGGCCACGAACCCGGCGCAGATCAACGGGCTGGGTGATCTGGTGAAGGCGCGCAGGCTCGTGCTCGCCGCACCGGAGGTGCCCGCCGGGCGCTACGCGGAGGAGGCGATCGACTGTGCCGCCCGCCTTTTCGGGCCCGGCTTTCCGGCCGAGGTCCGCAAAAGGATCGTCTCCCGCGAGCTGAACGTGCGACAGGCGCTCGGCAAGGTCGCGCTCGGCGAGGCGGACGCGGCGATCGTCTACCGAACCGACGCGCAGGCGGCGAAGGACGCGGTGCGCGCGTTCGCACTTTCGACCGAGTGCGATGTCCTCTCAGAGTATCCGATCGCCGTGGTCGCCGCCTCACGCCACAAGGACCGGGCGCGTGCGTTCATCGCCGGTCTGTCCTCCGCCAAAGGCCGCGCAGCGCTCGAGGCGGCCGGCTTTACCCGCTGTGACGAGGCGACAGCACGGTGAGCCACCGGTGGCCGGGAGCCCTCGCCGGAGCAGCGGGTGGATTGTTGCTGCTCTTCCTTCTGGTGCCGCTCGGCGGTTTGCTGGTGCGCGCGGCGATCACGCATCCCGGCGCGGGGCTGGCCTCGCCGGCGGTGTGGCCTGCGCTGAGGTTGAGCCTGTTCACCACGACCTGCAGCACGGTCTGCGTGGCGGTGCTCGGCACCGCGCTGGCGTGGCGGATCGCGCGCGGTCAGGGCGCGTGGGCCCGTTGGGCGGAGACCGCCAGCCAGCTGCCGGTGGTGATTCCACCTGCCGTCGCGGGCGTCGCGATGCTGCTGGTGTTCGGCCGGCGCGGAGTGTTCGGGCCGCTGCTCGACCGCGCCGGGATCGCTCTGCCCTTCACCACCGCCGCGGTGGTCATGGCGGAGATCTTCGTCTCCGCGCCGTTCTTCCTCCAGGCGGCGACGGCTGCCTTCCGGCGGATCGACGAGCCCATGCTGATCGTCGCGCGGACTTTGGGCGCATCGCCCCCGCGGGTGTTCTTCCGGATCGCCCTGCCCCTCGCCCTGCCGGGCCTTTGGGGCGGCGTGGCGATGAGCTGGGCGCGCGCGCTCGGCGAGTTCGGTGCCACGTTGATGTTCGCCGGCAACATGCCCGGGCGGACGCAGACACTGCCATTGGCGATCTACTCGGCGCTCGAGAGCGATCTCGACGCGGCGCAGGCGATCGCCGCGCTCATGGTGGTGATCGCCTTCCTCGTGCTGCTGGTGCTGCGCGCGCTGCAGCCCGGCACGGTGACGGGCGGAGGCGCGGCGCGATGATGACCGTCCGCCTGAAGAGGCAGCTCGGCGCGCTGGCGCTGGATGTCGATCTCCGGTTCGGCGACGCGCCGCTGGTGCTGTGCGGTGCGAGCGGGAGCGGCAAGACCTCCACGCTCCGGATGATCACCGGCGTGCTCCGGCCGGACATGGGCCATATCGACCTCGACGGGACGGTGCTGTTCGACCGCGATGCCGGCGTGGATGTCCCGGTCGAGGAGCGGCGGCTGGGCTATGTGCCGCAGGACGCCGCGCTCTTCCCTCACCTGAGCGCGCGGGAGAACGTCCGGTTCGCGCTCGACGTTTCGGGGACGCTGGCGCGCAGAGAACGGAACGCCCGGGCGCTTCAGCTCCTCGGGGAGCTGGGCGTGGGCCCAGACGCCGCAAGCCGGCGGCCGGCGGAGCTCTCGGGTGGAGAACGCCAGAGGGTCGCGCTCGCCCGCGCGCTGGCGAGCGAACCCCGCGCGCTGCTTCTGGACGAACCGCTCAGCGCGCTCGATCCCGCCACGCGCCAGACCGTACGCGCGTTCCTCGCCCAGACCCTCCAACGCCTGCGTATCCCGACGCTCGTGGTGACGCACGATCGGGAGGACGCCGAGGCGCTGGGCGCGCAGGTCGCGGTGCTCGAGGGCGGACGCGTCGTGGCCGGCCCCTGAGCTGCCCGATCCCCGTGGCGGGCGCGCGTGTTCGAGGTTAGAGAAACGCTCCAACGAGGGAGGAGACGACGCATGGCCTGGGACGTCCGCGGAAAGATTGCGCTGGTGACCGGTGCCACCAGCGGCATCGGCAAGGTGACCGCGAAGGAGCTCGCCCGCCGGGGCGCGACGGTGGTGCTGACCACGCGCGATCGCGCCCGGGGCGAACAGACCGCCGCGGAGATCCGCGCCGCCGCTCCAAAGGCCCGCGTGGAGCTGTTGGAAGGAGACCTCTCGCTGATGCGGGAGGTGCGGCGGATGGCAACCGAGCTCCAGCAGCGGTTCGACCGGCTGGAGCTGCTCATCAACAACGCCGGCGCCATCTTCGAGGACCGCGAGGTGACGGCCGAAGGGATCGAACGCACGCTGGCGACGAACCACCTCTCCTACTTCCTTCTCACCCAGGAGCTCCTGCCGTTGATGAAGAAGAGCGCGCCGGCGCGGATCGTCAACGTGGCGTCCGACGCGCACAAGCGCGCGCGGATCGACTTCGACGATCTGCAGCGGGAGCGCGGCTACTTCCACTTCTCCGTGTACGGCCAGTCCAAGCTGGCCAACATCCTGTTCACGCGCGAGCTGGCGAGGCGCCTCGAGGGAACGAACGTCACCGCCAACTGTCTGCACCCCGGCGTGGTGGCGACCGGCTTCGGGATGAACCGTCCCGGCCTGCTCAAGCTGGCCATGGCCATCGCCCGACCCTTCATGATCTCCCCGGAGAAGGGCGCGGAGACGACGATCTACCTGGCCACTGCGCCCGAGCTCGAAGGCCAGTCCGGCGGCTACTACGCAAGGAAGAAGAAGATCGCCCCCTCGAAGGCCGCGCAGAGCGACGAGACCGCGAAGAGACTCTGGGACGTGACCGAGACGCTGATCGCAACCGTCCTCGATCCCCGAATCGACCACCGCAGCCAGGACAGCCAACGGAAGGCGGTAGACGGCGGCAGTCAGTAGTGCGGCGGCCGCTCCACCGCGTTCGCGTCCACCAGCCCCGGCTCCGCCTCCAGCTTCTTCCGGAGCAACGCCACCTCCGCCATCAGCAGGTCGATGGACTTCTGCTGCGCATAAACCACGTCGCTGAGATCCTGAAGGAGCCGTTGTTGCTCGGTGTAGCGAAGCTCCAGCTCCGCCACGCGGGATTCCAGTTCCGTCACGTCCGCCTCCTCTTCTCGGTTGTCTCCGCCCCGCTCTGGCGGTTAAACGCGCATTCTCTACGGAGAGCAACGTATGGCCGCGACCACCGAGAACCTCAGCGACCGGAAGGCTGCCACCGCCGGAACGAGGCCGTTTTTGTGGGCCCGCCTGGGATCGCTCCTGTCGATCCTGCCGCTCGGCGTCTGGACGGTGAACCACCTCGCGGACAACCTGGGCGCGTTCAAGGGCGCCGAGGTCTGGGAACGGCAGGTCACCCAGTACAACAGCCCCATCTCGCACGTCATCACGCTGGTGGTCGTGCTCGGCCCGCTGGTGATCCACGCCGCCTGGGGCATCCAGCGGCTGTTCAGCTTCCGGCCGAACAACGTCGCCTATCCGTTCTGGGGCAACCTCAAATACCTCGTGCAGCGGATCGCCGCGGTCGGCGTGCTCCTCTTCATCGGCGCGCACCTGTGGCTGGCGCTGCTCCACCCGCGGCTCGTCGAGGGCCATGCCGAACCGTTCAGCGACATCGCCAGCGCGATGCGGCACCACTGGCCGACCCTGGTCGTCTACCTGCTGGGCACGCTCGGCGTCGCGTACCACCTGGCCAACGGCGTCTCGACGTTCTCCTGGATGTGGGGCGCCGTCGGCGGCCGCCGTTCGCTGGCACGCTTCGACATCGTCGCCGCGGTGGTGTTCTTCGTCGTGCTGGCGATGGCCTGGGGTGTCATCTACGCGCTCTACCAGGCGGGCGCGGCCTTCCCGCCGATGGGTGCGGAGACCTGACGCCGCCGTAGGCAGGATCCGGGAGCTGAGCGGGGCTTACGTCCGCACGCTGGGCGGGCAGCGCGCCCCTCCCGCGAGGTCATTCCCAGCAACCGGGCGCAGCGCTAGAAGGCGCCGCCATGCCCCTATCGAATGGGCGAAAGCGAACTTTCCGCCAGAACGTCACCCTTGCCGTGCTGCTCGCGTCCGTCGCGGGCGCCGTGAATGCTGCCGGCTTCTTCATCCTCGGCGTCCACACTTCGCACATGACCGGTCACACCGCGGCCATGGGCGAGGCGCTGGCCACCGGAGAGCTCGGCGCCGTGAAGTTCGGCGCCTCGGCCGTGCTCGCATTCATGGCCGGCGCCGCTACGTCGGCAGCGCTCTTCGAGGTCACCGCCGGGCTCAAGCGCGCGCGGCACGCGCCGGCGCTGGCCATCGAAGCGAGCGTCCTCGGCGCGGCGGCGGTCTATGCGTTCCACCATCCGCATGAAGGCCGCACCACCGGGCTGGCCGTGGCGCTGAGCTTCGCGATGGGGCTGCAGAACGCGCTCGTCACGCAGATCTCGGGCGCCGTCGTACGCACCACGCACCTGACCGGCGTGGTCACCGACCTCGGCATCGAGATCGTGGCGGTGGTGCGCGCCATCGGCAGCCGAATCCACGCGGGCGCCTCCATGATGGAGAGCCTGCGCCACTTCTGGGTCGGCCGGGAGTTCGAACGCGTGGGCCTGCACCTGGCGCTGTTCGCCGCCTTCCTCACCGGCGGGACCATCGGCCCGCTCCTGTTGCTGCACTCGGATCCGCTCGCGCTCGCGGCCCCCGGCGTCGTGCTGGTCGGGCTCATCCTCTTCGACCTCGGCATCGGGCCCGAGGAGGTGAAGGCCCATGACGTCGGGCCCGCCTGAACCCGTGGGCGCGGGGCCCACGCGGATCGTCCACCACGCCGACGCACGCGTCTGGCTCGACGCGCAGCCGCCCGGCACCTTCTCCCGAGGCTCCTTCATCACCTCGCTGCCGGACATCTCCGAGCTTTCGAGCCACACGCTCGAGTCGTGGAAGCGCTGGTTCATGGACGCCGCGGCGCAGGTGATCCGCGTCTGCCCGGACGACGGGGTGGCGATCTTCTTCCAGTCGGACATCAAGAAGGGCGACGCGTGGATCGACAAAGGCTACCTCGTCATGCGCGCCGCCGAAGAGGTCGGCGGGGTGCGGCTTTTGTGGCACCGGATCGCCTGCCGCAACCGGCCCGGCACACCGACGCAGGGGCGGGCGACGTGGTCGCACCTGCTGTGCTTCTCGCGCTCGGTCAGCGCCGCCCTCGCCAGGCCACTGCCGGACGTGCTGCCGGATATGGGCGAGGCGAACTGGGTGCGCGGAATGGGAGACGAGGTCTGCCGGCTGGCCTGCCGTTACGTGCGCGACAACACCGGCACCCGGACGATCTTCGACCCCTACTGTGGCCGCGGGATGGTGCTCGCGATCGCCAACGAGTGCGGGTTCGACGCGGTCGGCGTGGAGCTGAGCGCGAAGCGCGCCCGCCAGGCCGCCGCGCACCGGCGCACGGTCCCGGCTCCGTAGCCGTGTTCACAAGCCCGGGGAGCGGGCATAGGCTCCGCCCGGATGTCTGGCCGCTTCACGCTCGCCGCAGTGTCCCTCGTCGCGCTCGCAGCCTGCATGGGCGACAGCACCGCGCGCCTCGAGTCTCCACAGGAGCCGGCGGATCCGTCGGCGCCGTGGTGGACGCCCAACCAGAGCGTGCCGCTGCCGCCGGCCGCCACCCCCACCCGCCTCCTGACCCGCGAGGAGTACGACAACACGGTGCGGGATCTGCTCGGGGACGACACCCGTCCCGCC
>JADGHL010000192.1 GCA_019686135.1 Myxococcaceae bacterium
TTTTCGGACGACCCAACGGATTAGGGCCCCCACTTCGGCACGGTGGTGCCGTCGCTGAGCTGGCCGTGTTCGTTGTCTCTCCAGCAGGAGAAGCCGCCGTCCTCGAAGGTGAGGCAGGTGTCGATGGCTCCGCCCTGGACCTCGATAACGCCGGTGACCGGTCGGGCTCGCAGGAGTCCGCGGTGCAGAGGTCGTGATCGTCGCAGGCCTTGATCCCGCCGACACAGGACCCCGCCGGCAGCTCCCGACCGTGCAGCCCTCCTCGCAGGGCGTCCCGTCCGCAGCGAGCGCGACGCCACATCCGAACGAGGGATCGCAGGTCGCCACCCGGCAGGCGGCTCTGGGCGCTGGACATGCGTTGGCGGACGCGTTCGAGGGTTCGCAGAGGACAGCCTCGCCGGAGACGGCTCGACGGGCTCGAAGGTGATGTCTCCAGCCGCGCGTCCCTACCCGGGTGGGAGGGAACTCCGACGGAAACGGCGTGATGGTGAGTCCCGAGGCCACCGGGCGCGTGCGCGGTGCGTCACGGGTGCAGCTAGGAGAGCGAGCAGGAGGCCCAGGCGATCGCGCATGTGAGAGGCCTCTTCCTCTGTCCACGCGAGGAGGCGAGCAAATTTTCTCGATCCCACGCCCCGAGAGGCCGTAGCGATTAATGTGCGCCACCTTCCGTGGATGCCTCACCTCTCTTGAACGCACCGACCATCGTCGCTCCCGCTACCGCTGCCGCCGCCGGCGGCGTCGGCATCATCCGGATCTCCGGCGCGCTCGCGAAGGAGGTCGCCGCGCCGCTGGTGCGCGGACTGCCGGCGGAGATCGAGCCGCGCCACGCCTACTTCGTCGAGCTGGTGGACGGCGCGGGCGGGCTGCTCGATCAAGGACTCTTCCTCTACTTCCGTGCGCCCCACTCCTTCACTGGCGAGGACGTGGTGGAGCTGCACACGCACGGCAGCCCGCGTCTGTTGCAGCTGCTCGTCGGAGAGCTGTTGCGCGATGGCCGCGCGCGCCTGGCCGAGCCGGGCGAGTTCTCGCGCCGCGCCTTCCTCAACGGGCGTATCGACCTCGCGCGCGCCGAGGCGATCGCGGATCTGGTCTCCGCGGAGAGCGAGGCGGCCGTACGGGCCGCTGCCGCGCAGCTCTCCGGAGCGCTGTCGGAGCGCGTGCGCGCCTTGAAGGAGCCGCTGTTCGCGCTGCGGACGGATCTGGAGGGCGTGCTCAACTTTCCGGACGAAGCAGAGGGCGCGGACGAGGGCGTGGTGGATCGGCTGGTCCCGCTGCTCGAGCAGGCGCGGCTGCTGTTGGCGGACGCCGGCCGCGGGCGGCTGGTGCGGCGTGGCGCGAACGTGGTGCTCTTCGGGCCGGTCAACGCGGGGAAGTCCACCCTCTTCAATCGGCTGATCGGCGAGGAGCGCGCGCTGGTCGACGACGAACCGGGCACGACGCGGGATGTGCTCGAGGCGCGACTGGAGTTGGGAGGATTGACGGTGGCGCTGTTCGACACGGCGGGGTTGCGCGAACGCGCCGGGAGAATCGAAGCGCTGGGGATCGCGAGGGCGAAGGAAGCGCTGGCGAAGGCGGATCTCGCCGTGCTGGTCGTGCCGCCTGGGACCTCCGCCGAGGAGGTCGCCCGCTGGCGTGCGGAAGCGGCGGGAGCGCCGGTGCTGGTGGTGGAGGGGAAGTGCGACCTCACCGCGTCGGACGCACGAGAGCACAGCGGAGGATCCGCAACGGCCATCGTCGATGGCGCGCATCGGGCCGGCGGGTCCGCGCGCGACTCGACTCGGAAAGACGACGCCGCTGGGGTGGAGGCGCGGGTTGCCGGGAGAAGAGTGGAAGCGCGGTGGCTTGCCGGGTCGGAAAGGATGGCGGCGGGCGCCACGACTCGGAACGACGAAGCAGTGAGGGCCGAAGTCGGTCCGATCCGCGGTGGTGCAGCAAGAGGTGAAGCGCACGTGCAAGGGGTGGCTGCGCGCGCCGGGGCGCGGAGGAACGAAGCCGTGGGGGCCGAAGCGGTGCGGGTTGAAGGCGCCCCGGTCCATGCTGCAGCAGCGGGAGCTGAGGCGCAGGTGCGTCGCGGGTCGGAAGGGATTGTTTTTCGTGGTGTGGCTGCGAGCGATGCCCCGCAGGGGGCGCGCCCATCGGATGAGTCCGGTTCACGGCGTCCGGCCGGGATGGAAGAGCGCGACGAAGCAGTGACCTCAGGCGGATCCTCTGGAAGCGCGGGCACACTCCAGCTCGGCCCGACCGGGACGTCTGCCTGGCATGACGCGGCGGCGCCGGACCGGTGGTCTGGGGACGGTTTACGCTCGAGGCTCGGGACTGGGGAGGTCGGACGCAGCGCGGTCCTGCGGGTGAGCGGGAAGACCGGCGAGGGGATCGACCTGCTCCGTGAACAAGTCCTGGCGCGCCTATGGAGCGAGGGGACTCCGGGCGCCGTGGCGCTGGTTTCCGAACGTCACGCGGATGCACTTCGGCGCGCCGTGGAGAGTCTGGAACGTGCCACGGAAGCGGCGCAGGTGAGCACGCTGGAGGTCGTCTCCGGAGAGCTGGGGTTGGCGCTGGAGGCGCTCGGGGAGATCACCGGCGAGAGCGCGGGCGCGGAGTTGCTCGACGCGATTTTCCGGCGCTTCTGCATCGGGAAGTAGCGCCGCTTCTGTCCGGGCCGAACGGGCTCGACGAAAAGGGATCAGGCGCTGGGCACGGAAGAGTGAACGCTGCTCCGCTGCGCCTGAGTCGCAGCCGACACAAGCGTCAAGCTCCACGTCTGCCGAAAACTCCGAGCCGGCGCGAAGCAGTCAGCGTTCGGGTAGAGCAGCGTGCGGCTCGAGGCCATCGCGCGCACGGGGAGAAGGCGCATTCCGCGACAGGTTTCGGCGCCCGGAACATCGGATGGCCTACCGCCCGGGGCAGCACTCGAAGCGACGTCCGCGCAGGCGCGACCTGCGGCGCCGCCGGCACCTACGCCGCCTGGATGCTGCTGTCCGGCAGCGCCTGGCATCGTTTCACGGATCGCAGCAACAGCCCGGTGTCGACCGGAGCGGTAATGAACCCCAGAGCACCAATCTGCTGTGCGCGCGGGAGGTCCCGCTCGGGCACCTTGCCCGCGACGATCACCCTCCCCCGCGCTCGTGTTCCGGGGGCGACGATCGCCTCGATTGCCGGCAGCGGCGCGACGATGACCTGCGCTGGCGCGGCCGCCCTCACCTCCTCCGCGGTCGCCACGCGCGAGGCGATCCCCTCCGCCGAGAGGATCACCGCGAGCGTGCGCGCGGCCTGGTCGTTCCATCCGTAGATCAGCACGGGCTTCGGCCCCGCGGCGATCGCCGGCTGCTCGGGTGCCGGAGCCGGGGCGGGTGGCGGCGTGGGCGTGGCGTCCTCCGGTTCGAGCTCGAACTCGTTCTCGTCCAGGAGGATCGCCGGCGAGCGCGCCTGCACCGGCCGCGTCTCGGCCTGGTCGTACCCGAGATAGATGATCCCGAACGCGCGTTCGATGGACGCGTCGTCGGCGAGCAGCGCCTGGAGGCGTTTCCCACCGGTCGCCGCGCGGATCGCATCCAGCGAATCGAGCGAGGCGGGCGCGGCGATCGCCACCACGAGCACCTCCTGTCGCGCCCCCTCCAGTCGAAGGGGGATCGCCCGGTGCTGTTCGGCGACCTTCTTCGGCAGCAACGCGGCGAGCGAGCGATCCAGCTTCGCGCTGGAGAGGTCGACCACGGGCATCATGGTCTGCCGGGAGAGCGCTGCCAGCACCTGCGCCGAGGTGGCGAAGCGCTTCTCGAGGATCGCCTTGCCCAGCGGCATGCCCCACTGGCGGTGATGGGCGAGCGCGGATTGGAGCTGGTACTCGTCGATCGCGCCCATCTCGAGGAGGATGTCGCCGATGGGTCTCCGCTTCATGTCGACCTCCTTTGGCCCCAAAGAGCAAGCCTTCGGCCATGGGAACTTGTGAGCGGGTGAAACGTTCCAACCGCGCGGATCGACTCGGCTCGATGGGCGGCGCGTGACCGCTGTGCGTTGGGGTACTCCCGGCAGGCAGCCGGGCGCAGATCGCGACATGCACGCCACGGGGCTTGCACGCTCGGGAGCAGGCGGGTAACCGCCGGCGGCACAGATGAGCAAGGTATACGACGTCATCGTGGTGGGGCTCGGGCACGCCGGAGTGGAGGCGGCGCTCGCGTGCGCCCGGATGGGGTTGAGCACCTGCGCGGTGACGCTCCGCGTGGATCGGATCGCCCTGATGAGCTGCAACCCGGCGATCGGCGGCACCGCGAAGGGACACCTGGTCCGGGAGATCGACGCGCTCGGCGGGGAGATGGCGCGCGCGGCGGATGCGACCGGCACCCACTTCAAGACGTTGAACGAGTCGAAGGGGCCGGCGGTGCGCGCCACGCGCGTGCTCTGCGATCGCGCCCGCTACGCGGAGCGCATGCGCGAGGTGGTGCTCGCCCAGCCGGGACTGGAGGTGGTGGAGGGCGAGGTGAAGGCGCTCCTGGTGGAGGACGGCCGGGTGCGCGGCGTGCGGATGGGGACCGGCGAGGAGCGGCAGGCGCGCGCGGTCATTCTTACCACCGGCACCTTCCTCACCGCCCTGATGCACGTCGGCGAGCAGAAGGAGGTCGGCGGACGGCTCGGGGATTCGGCGGCGAACGGGCTCTCCGAGTCATTGCGGCGCGACGCGCGGCTCGAGCTGGGCCGTTTCAAGACCGGCACCCCGGCGCGGTTGCGGAAGCGGTCGATCGACTTTGCGCGCTGCGAGGCCCAACCCGGCGATCCGCACCCGCGCCCATTCTCGCTGAGCACCCGGGTCGACGCCGGCTTTCCTGCGCTTCCACAGCTCACCTGTTTCATCACCTGGACCAGTGCCGCGACGCATGAGGTGGTGCGCGCCAACCTCGAGCGCTCGCCGTTGTTCCGGGGGCAGATCGTCGGGCGCGGGCCGCGGTACTGCCCGTCGCTCGAGGACAAGGTGGTGCGGTTCGCGCAGCGCTCGCGGCACCAGGTGTTCCTCGAGCCCGAAGGGTTGGACAGCGAGCTCGTCTATCCGGCCGGGCTCTCCACCAGCCTGCCTGAGGACGCGCAGCTGAAGTTCCTGCGCACCATCCCCGGGCTGGAGGAGGTGGAGGTCGCGCGGTTCGGCTACGCGGTCGAGTACGACTACGCGCCACCCACGCAGCTGCACCCGACGCTCGAGGCGCGCAGCTGCCGGGGGCTGTTCCTCGCCGGGCAGATCAACGGCACCTCCGGTTATGAGGAGGCCGCGTTCCAGGGGCTGTACGCGGGAATAAACGCCGGGCTTCAGGTTCGGGGCGAGCCGCCGCTCATGCTGCGTCGCGACGAGGCGCACGGGGCGGTGCTGATCGACGAGCTGGTGAGTCGCGGGGTCGACGAACCGTTCCGGATGCTGACCTCGCGCTCGGAACACCGGCTCATCCTGCGCGAGTCGAACGCGGACCTGAGGCTGCGGCACCACGGGCACCGGGTGGGGCTGGTGAGCGAGGATGCGAATCGTGAAACACAGGCGCGGAAGGCGGCGATCGACGCGGAGGTCGAGCGCCTGAAGCGGACGGGGAGGGCGGCGGTGCTCAAGCGGCCCGGGGTCTCGTGGGCGGACGCGGTCTCGGGCGATCCGGACGCGCCGAAGAAGCTGCCAGCGGATGTGGTCGAGGAGGTGGAGACCACCATCAAGTACGAAGGCTACGTGGCGCAGCAGCTTCGGGCGCAGGCGCGGGAGGACGCCGCGTACGACCATTGGCGGATCCCGGCGGATCTCTCGTTCGAGACGATCCGCGGCCTGTCGAAGGAGGCCGCGGAGAAGCTGGCGCGGTACAGACCCGCGACCCTGGGCCATGCGCGGCGGATTCCCGGCGTGACCCCGGCGGCGCTCTCGCTGGTTCTCATCCACCTGCGACGCGGGGCGGAGTCCCGGGGCGATCGCTAAGTATTCAAAACGACGCCTGTGGGAATGTTGTTGGCAACTTCCACGATCTCAGTTGTCCCAATGAATCCGAGGGCTTACGCGTTCGCGGAGGAGGTGCCGTTGTGGATAAGGTTGCCGGTCGCGAGTCGCTGAAAGAGGGCGCCGGGGCGCTGGGGGTTGCCCTGTCGACAGAGGCGGCCGACGCGCTGCTCCGATTCCGGGACGAGCTTCTCAAGTGGAACCAGCGCGTGAGCCTCACGGCGATCACCGATCGCCGGGAGGTGCTGGAGAAGCACTTCGTCGACTCGCTGGCGGTGCTGCCCGAAGTGGGTGACGCGAAGAGCCTCCTCGATCTCGGCGCCGGCGCCGGGCTGCCCGGGATCCCCCTGAAGCTGGCGCGGCCAGAGCTGTCGCTGACCCTGGTCGACACGGTGGGCAAGAAGGTGATGTTCCTCAAGAACGCGCTCGCGGCGTTGAAGCTGGTGCCGAGCGCCCGGGCACTGCATGCGCGCGCGGAGGGCGATCCGGATCGCGAGGGGATCCCCCGCGCCGAGGTGGTGATCAGCCGCGCCTTCATGGACGTCGGCGGGTTCGTCCCGCTGGCAGCAAAGTACCTCGCCCCCGGCGGGCGGGTGGTCGCCATGCTGGGGCAGAAGCCCGGGCGCGACGTGCTGGAGAACGCGGGCGGCGCCGCGGGGCTGAAGCTCCTCTCCGTCCGAAGTTACACCTTGCCCTGGTCCGGGGCTGCGCGCGCAGTCGCGGTCTTCGGCTGAGCGATCGTCTTGAGCACCGAAGTCGTGGCGGCCGCCCGTAAGTGGTGGGTCGTGCGTCGTGGGTTCGGGCTCAGCGGCCTGCGGTGCCGGTCGGTTCGGTGCTGCCTAGGGCGGTGCGGTTGGGCCTTGGGACCTGCGGGGCCGTGACGCCTGGCGGTCGTGGGGTCTGAAGCCTGCGGCGTGGCGGGCCCGGAGGGTGGCAGGTTGGCCGGGCGTGGACGGTGATTCCGGTCCGTGATGGCCCCGGTGTTCGCGGGCCGGTGAGATCTGTGACCCGCGGCCTGGTCGGATGAGGAGGGGGGCTGGTTCAAGCGACCGGATGCCGCTCGGGTTTGGATCGCGACGCAGCGCGGGCGGCCGTGCTCGTGGTGCGCACGGACGGTGACTCATGGCGATTGGGGACTGTGGGCTGTGCGGCGTGAGGCGGCCCGTGGCTCTGTTTCAGGCGGAGCGAGCGCGGA
>JADGHL010000193.1 GCA_019686135.1 Myxococcaceae bacterium
ACCCCTCGGCGGCCCGCGCCCCTGGTGACCAGAGACCGGGGCGGGGAGCTCCGTGCGCGGCTCGGTGGGTGACAGCGCCCCCACCGCCGCCCGGAGCGCCCGCGGCAGGTCTTCGGCCCGGACCTCGGAACCCTGGGCCATGATCACCGCGTGCTCGATGGCGTTCTTGAGCTCGCGCACGTTCCCGGGGAAGTCGTAGGCATGCAACAGCGCCAGCGCGCCCGGCGCCAGGGAGCTCACCGGGCGCCCGTGCCGCGTGGCCGCCTGCTGCAGAAACACGTGCGCCAGCACATTCAGGTTCTCTTTGTAGGTGCGTAACGGCGGCAGCTCGATCGTGAAGACGCTGACCCGGTAGTAGAGGTCGTCGCGGAACTCCTTGCGGCGGGCCATCGCGGCGAGGTCCCGGTTGGTGGCGCAAATGAGCCGCACGTCGACGCGCTGGGGCGGATCGTTGCTGCCCAGCGGCGTGACCTCGCCCTGTTCGAGCGCGCGCAGCACCTTGGCCTGCAGCATCAGCGGGAGTTCGCCCAGCTCGTCGAGGAAGAGGGTGCCGCCGTCCGCCTTGTGGAACTCGCCCAGCTTGTTGGCGGTGGCGCCGGTGAACGCACCCTTCACGTGTCCGAAGAGCACGCTCTCGAGGAGCGTCTCGGGGATGGCCGCGCAGTTCACGGTGACGAAGGGTTTGGCGGCGCGGCGGCTGTTGAAGTGGATCGCGCGCGAGACCAGGTCCTTGCCGGTGCCGCTTTCGCCCTGCACCAGCACCGGGGCGTCCGTGGAGGAGACCTGTTCGATGCGGCGCTCCACCTCGCGCCACTCGGGGGAGAGCCCCTTGATGAAGTAGGGCCGCCCGACGGTCTCGACGGTGGCGCGGGCCAGCTGCGCCCGGCGGAGGAAGCGCGCGCTCTCCGCGGCGATCGCCTCCAGCTTGTGCACATGCGCGTCCGTGAAGACGCCCTTGCGGGTGGACGAGACGGTGAGCACGCCCATCGGCCGGCGCTGCCAGGGGATCGGCACCGCCAGCACCGCGGCCACGTCGCGGAAGTAGCGCGCGTAGTTCGGATCCTTCGCGGTGTCGTTACACAGATAGGGGCGGTTCTTCTGGAAGCAAGAGAAGGCGATGCCGTTGGGCCGCCCATCCGTGCGCGCGCGGAGGATCGCGCCCGTGCCGGGGAGGGTGACGATCACCCCCTCCACCATGTGGAAGTCCACCGCCAGGCCCTTCGCCTTCGGATCCCAGAGAAAGACCGCGCCGTCCCTCGTCCCGGTCTGCGCGCAGGCCAGCTCCACCAGCCGCCGGGCGACGTGCTCCGCGTCCGCCGAGTGCAGCGCCGCCTCGGTGTCGTACCCCTGCAACATCGACTGCGAAGCCTGCAACAGGTGTTGCGCCAAAGCAACACCGGCCCGGTGCAGCATCCAGGAACTCCGGCAGTTTGTGCGCCGGGCCGGGCGCGGCACGGGGGCTGCAGTCGGCGGCAGGCAGGAAAGGAAACGCCATGAAGACCCTTCGCCTTGCCGCTGTCGCCGCCGCCGTCGCTGTCCTCGCCGCCTGTGGAATGGGCGTGGAGGACGGGCAGGAGCTCGGGCTCGACGAGGCCCAGTCGGAGCTCGCCGCCAGCCCGAAGTTCGAGACCTTCCAGGGCCGTGACGGGCAGTACTACTTCCACCTCCTCGCGGGCAACGGCGAGAAGGTGCTCGTCTCCGAGGGCTATGCCTCCCTCTCCGGAGCGAAGAACGGGATCTCCACCGTCAGGAAGAACGGGGTGATCGAATCCCGCTACCTGCTCCGCGAGGCGTCCAACGGGGACTGGTACTTCATCCTCGTGGGCGGGAACGGTCAGATCATCGGCGTGAGCGAGATGTACGCGTCGACGTCGGACGCCGAGCGCGGGATGGCCACGGTGCTGGGGCTGATGCAGCAGGTCGCCGCACAGGCCGCCGCGGCGCCCACCAACGACGCCCGCTTCCAGATCTTCCGCGGGCTGGACGGCAAGTACTACTTCCACGTCCGCGCGCGGAACGGCGAAATCGTCCTCCAGTCGCAGGGCTACGCCTCGTCGTCCGGTGCGAAGAACGGCGCCAACTCGGTGAACACCAACGGCTCGAACCCGGCGCGCTACACGGTCCTGCCCGCCGCCGACGGCCGCTTCTACTTCACCCTCAAGGCGGGCAACGGCCAGGTGATCGGCCGGAGCGAGATGTACGAGACGAAGTCGAACGCCGAGCGCGGCATCGCCGACTGCGTCGACCTCTTCTCGGTGCAACTCCCGCGGTGAAATCCTGGCGCGGGCAGTGCCGATTTCGGGCGTGGTTGGTTGTGAGTCGTGAGTGGTGAATAGATGGAGCGTCCGCGGCCTTGGGGTCGCTCCCGCTGGGGTCGGCGGGAGTGGTTCGGGGGTGGCGGACGCTCTCCTTTTCAGAGATCGACGAGGAAGACCTGGCAGGCTTGATCCAGTAGCTCCTTCGACAACGCGGGCGGAATCTGGCGGTACCTCGCGGCGTCCTTGATGAGCTGCACCAGATCTCTCGGGTGGCAGGCCCTCAGCTCCATGTTGCGCGGCTTATAGTAGTGCTCGAGGAGATAGGTCACCGCCTGATCCACGTAGGGGATCCCGGCGGCCTCGCACACGCGGCGGAAGATCTCGCGGTACTGCTGATCGGTCGGGTTGGGGACCTCGATCTTGTACTTGATGCGCCGCAGGAACGCCTCGTCCACCAGCTCCTTCGGATCGAGGTTGGTCGAAAAGACGATCAGCTGGTCGAACGGGATCTCGAACTTCTTGCCGGTGTGCAGCGTCAAAAAGTCGATCCGCTTTTCGAGCGGCACGATCCAGCGGTTCAGCAGATCGGTCGGGTGCACCTTCTGGCGCCCGAAGTCGTCGATCAGCAGCATCCCGCCGTTCGCCTTCACCTGGAACGGCGCCTCGTAGAAGCGCGCGGTCTCGCTGTAGATCAGATCCAGCGTCTCCAGCGTCAGCTCGCCGCCGACGATCACCGACGGCCGCCGGCAGAGCAGCCACCGGTTGTCCATCTCGAACGTCTGACGCCGCCCGGCGGAGTCCCGGCCGATCTCCAGCGACACGGGCGAGTGGGTGAGGGTGTCGAAGACCTTGATGATCTGGTTGTCGATCTCCAGACAGTGCGGCACGTACACCTCGCCGCCGAACATCGACGAGATGGCCTCCGCCAGCGACGTCTTCCCGTTGCCCGGCGGCCCGTACAGGAACAGCGACCGCGACGAGTTCACCGCTGGGCCCAGCTTCTCCATGATCTCCGGGGACACGGTCAGGTGCGCCAGCCCCATCCGGAGCTCCTCGCGTCCGACCACCGGGTTCTCCTGCGACTGGGACGTGATGAGCGCGTTGTACTGCTCGATGGGCACCGGCGCGGGCCCGACGTAGGTGTTGCGCGAGAGCGCGTCCCGCGCGTACTCGCGCCCCTTCTCGGTCAGCACGAACTCCACCGACGCGCGCCCGAAGCCTTTGCCGCCACGCAGGTCGGTCAGCTTCTCCGCCGCGATGAAGTCGATCACCTGCTCCACCACGCCGGTCCACGGCAGTCTCAGCTCGTCCGCCACCTCCAGCCCGGTCGCGCTGCCCTGGTAGTAGAGGTACTTGAGGACGATGTCCGCCAGAAGCCCGACCTTCAGTCCGGTCTCCGCCACCGACCGCGGCTCGGGCGGGGCGATGTCCAGGATCGATGGGTTCTCGAGGTTGAACGGGTTCTGTCCGATTCCATCCAGGGCCGGCATCCCCGGCGGCGTGGGCCGCGCGTGGAAGTTCCCGGCGGCCGGCTTCGGAGGTCCAGGTCGCGTGGTTGCCACGGCCTGCCACTCTAGCCGGATCCGGGCGCGTCCAGTGCGGTGCGATCAGACCCAGGTCAGCCAGTGCGTGTAGCGGTCGTCCTGACCTCGCACCACCTTGAAGTAGTGCTCCTGCACCCAGCGCGTGAGCGGACCGACCTTGCCGTTGCCGATCTGCCGGTTGTCCACCTCGCGCACCGGCGTCACCTCCGCCGCGGTGCCGCAGAAGAAGACCTCCTCGCAGATGTACAGGGCGTCACGCGTGAAGGTGACCTCCTGCACGGTGCGTCCGTCCGCGCGCAGCAGCTGCAGGATGGTGTCGCGCGTGATCCCGGCGAGGATCGGCGAGGAGAGCGGCGGCGTCTTGATCACGCCCTCCTTGTTCATCTGGAAGATGTTCTCTCCCGAGGCCTCGGCCACGAACCCGGAGATGTCGAGGAGGATTGCCTCGTCGTAGCCGGCCAGCACCGCCTCGCGCTTGGCGAGGATGGAGTTCACGTACTGGCCGGTGATCTTCCCGCGGACCATGTTCACGTTCACGTGCATCCGCGTGTACGACGACACCTTGGCGCGGATCCCTTCCTTGATCCCCTTGTCGCCGAGGTAAGCGCCCCAGTCCCACGCGGCGATCGCCACCCGCGTCGGGTTCACCGCGCCCAGCCCCATCGCGCCGTCTCCCATGAAGGCGATCGGCCGCAGGTAGCAGCCGTTGGCGAAGCGGTCCTTCTGCTGGCGGATCACCTCCACGCACGCGTCGCACAGCTCATCGAGCGTGTACGGGATCTTCAGCATCAGGATGTGCGCGGAGTCGAGGAAGCGCCGCATGTGATCGCGCAGCCGGAACACCGCCAGCCGCCCGTCGTGCGTCTTGTACGCGCGGATCCCCTCGAACACCCCCAGGCCGTAGTGGAGCGCGTGGGTCATCAGATGGACGTGGCCGTCGTCCCACGCGACCATCTTTCCATCGAGCCAGATCTTGTCGGACTTCAGCACGGCGGGCGAGGTGGAGCTCATGGGGCGCATTTACCAGATCGTCCGCGCGCCCCCGCTGCGAATTCGGCCCGCGACACGGGGCTCAGAGGACCGGCAGCGGCGCGAGCATCCGCATCAAGAAGGGCAATTCGCGGGTGATCTGCGCGCGGCCCATCTCGATCGCCCGGACGGTGAGCTCCACCGAGGGCACCAGCTCGAGCGGTGAGAGCGTTTTGCGGAAGTCGATGAGCAGGTGCGCGTACGGGCGGTTGCCCGCAACGTTCGTCTCCGCCAGCCGCTGGAGCGGCAACCACAGCGGCGTCGTGATCCGCTGCGCGAACGCGTTGAGCGCCAGGATGAAGGCGTTGCGCGTGCCGATCCGTCCTTTGTGCACCGCGCGCCACGCCGCCCGCGCCGGGAGGTTGTCCACCAGCCCGCCGTCGATGAGCGCGCCCAGCTTCTTCTGGGCGAAGAGATCTCCCAAGAGCTCGTGCATCCGCGGATCGTCGCGCAGCACGTCGTAGTGGATGATCCCCGGCAGCGCGCAGGAGAAGCCCGCCGCGTCCAGGGCGTCGAACTCGGCGGTGTCCGGGTCGGCGCCCAGGTGCAGCTTCACCATGATCTCCGGATGAGTGACGAACTCGGCGATCGACTGCATCGCCGCCTGAAGCTGACGCGTCGTCTGTGCGGGGCGCAGGAGCATGGCCGGCGAGAGGTTCACCAGCCGCTCGTAGAACTCCACGGGGTGGGGGAGCATCCCCTTGCGCACGCCGCTCACCGCCATGATCACCGGGATCGGCAGATCGCGCAGGCGGATGCCGGTGCCGCGTTCGGGGTGGGCGTCGAACCAGCGGCCCAGCCCGGCGCGCAATAGCAGCCTCAGCGCACCCGGCAGCCCGTAGCGGGTCTCCATGGAGATCACCCGGAACAGCTTCCGCCACGAGAGCCCCCGGACGATGTTCTGCATCTCCGTCTGATCGAACCGGGGCATCCGCGAACGGAACAGCGAGAGGATCCCGCCGATCGACGTGCCCACGAGGAGCGCCGGCTTCACGCCCACCTCGTCGAGCGCGTCCATCACCCCGAGGTACACGTATCCGGTCCCGCCCCCGCCACCGGAGACCAGCACCAGCGCCTTGTGGCGGATCTCGCGGTGCACCGCCTCCGGGGGCACCCGCCCGGCGAGCCGGCGGATCACCTCGTCGCGCGTGCGCAGCGTCTCGTCCCGGAGGTCGCGGATGATGGGCACCAGCTGTTCGCGCGCCGGCGGGCGATTGCCCAAAAGCACCGGGCCCAGGCGCCGCGCCACGTCCTCGCGGAACGGCGCCACCAGCGCCCCCACGCCGACGTCGCGCCCCTCGTGCCGCACCTTGTACAGCCGCGCCACCGAGAGCGCCGTCCGCAGCACCGCCTCTTCCACCGGGTTGACCAGCTCGGGCCGCAGCTGCGCCGCTCGAACCAGCGCGATCTCCATCTCCTCGAGCGGCCGGGTGATCTGGAAGCGTTCGCGAAGCAGCAAGTGCGCGCGGAAGATAGTTCAGATCCGCCGGAACCGAATCAGCATTTCCCTGAAGGCGATGCGCCCGCGCGAAGGGAGCGTCAGGCCCGGCCCCGCTGCTTCAGGGCGCCCGGGTGACGAGCCTCTGTTCCGCCCGCCGTTTGATCGCCTTCACGGTCGCCAACGCGGAGGAGACGTTCACGCCCACCGTCACGGTCTGCTGGTCGTCGTCCACCCGCTGAAGCAGCGGGGAGAAGTTGCGCACCGAGACCTTGTGGAAGAGCAGGCAGTGGTCGTCGCCGCTCCGCTCGAGGCGCCAGCTCCACGTCGATCCCTTGAGGTCGTCCTTGAGCCAGGTGCCGTGGATCTCCCGCCGCTTTCCGTCCACCCGCATCCGCGCGGTGTAGTCGGTGTCCGGGCCGGGGACGTCGTAGACGAAGCGCACGTCGAAGGTGTTCGCGTCGCTGCGGCGGGTGATGTCGCTGCGGATCATCATCGGCACGAACTCGTGGAACGACTCCATCGCCAGGAGCACGGACCAGACCTCGTCCACCGGCGCGGCGATCTTGATCACTGCGGTCGCCTCGCTGAACTTCCCCTCTGCGTTCTCCTCCACCAGCACCACCGGCCCGCGCGCCAGCAGCGCGGCCAGCGCGGCGTCCTGTGAAAACGCCAGTGCCGGGGTCAACAGAACCGCCGCCGCCAGAAGAAACTTCAGCGCCTGTGTCACGACCGCCGCCCTTTCCCGCCCACCCTCCGTC
>JADGHL010000194.1 GCA_019686135.1 Myxococcaceae bacterium
TACAGATGCCGCTGAAGGTAGGGGCGCCGCCGCGCCAGCTCGCGGCCCGGTCCGCGCGCCCCCGGCCCCGGCGGCGCCGATAAGTACCCACCCCCATGACCGTGGAGTAGGAAAGCTTCATGCCCCGCTTCATCGAAGGGACCTTCGTTCCACCGAAGGGCCGGTTCGCGATCTGCGTCACCCGCTTCAACGCCTTCATCACCGAAGAGCTGCTGCAGGGGGCGATCGACACGCTCGTGCGCCACGGCGTGGCCGACGCGGATCTCGATGTCTTCCGCGTGCCCGGCGCCTTCGAGCTGCCGTCGGTCGTCCGGCGCGTGGTGGACAGCGGCCGGTACGCGGGGGTGATCGCGCTGGGTGCGGTGATCCGCGGCGGTACTCCGCACTTCGAATATGTCTCCGGCGAGGTGGCCAAGGGGATCGGTCAGATCGCCCTGAACGCCGACTGCGCCGTGACCTTCGGGGTGCTCACCGTCGACACCATCGAACAGGCGATCGAACGCGCCGGGACCAAGGCCGGAAACAAGGGTGGCGAGGCGGCGATGGCGTGCCTGGAGCTGGCGAGCCTGTTCGAAGCCATGGGCAGCCGCGCCGAAGGCGCCGGGGCGGGCGGACGCGGAAAGAAGGGGCGGTAGATGGGCGCGCGGCGGACGGCGAGAGAGCGCGCGTTGCAGGCGCTCTACCAGCTGGACATGAGCGGCGGCGACCCGGAGGCGGCGCTGCAGGCGGCGTGGGAGTCGGTCGCGGCGGAGGAGCCGAAGCCTGATCCCGCGGCGATCTCGTTTGCGCGCGATCTGGTCGACGGCGTGGTGAAGAACCTCAAGGAGATCGACGGGTTGATCGAAGCGCACAGCCACAACTGGCGGATCGACCGGATGGACCGGATCGATCGCAACGTGCTCCGCCTGGCGATCTTCGAGCTGCGCTACCGCGACGACATCCCGCGCAAAGTGACGCTGAACGAGGCGGTCGAGCTGGGCAAGCGCTTCGGGACCGAGGCCTCGTCGGCGTTCGTCAACGGGCTGTTGGACCGCGTGGCGGTGGCGCTCGGGAAGAAGTGACGTGAGCGTGACCACGCACGACATCAGCCTCGAGACGTTGGACGCCCTTCAGGGCTACGACGCGCTCTGCCTGTTCGTCGGCGAAGACGAGCGGCCGCTGCAGGGCACCGCCGGCTACGTGGACTGGCGGATGTGCGGCGGTCTGTCCCACGTGCTGAAGGAAGGCTTCTTCACCGGCGCCGAGGCCGATTCGCTGCTGGTGCCGACGCTCGGGCGCTTTCCGATCCCGCGGATCTTCGTCATCGGCGTGGGCGCATCGAAGCGGGTGAATCCCGAGTCGCTGGGGCGCGTGCTGGCCCGGGCGGCGGAGGTGCTGGGGAAGGTGAAAGCCGAGTCGGTGGCGCTGGAGATCCCCGGCGAAGGCGTGGTGGACGAAGGCACCCGCGCGGGTGCGTTCAAGACGCAGTTCCTGCCGGCGTTCAAGAACCGGCGCGTCGCCGTCCTCGGTGGAAAGCCGCTGCAGCGGCTGCTGGCGGACTGAGCCGCCGCCCCGGGCAGGCTCCGGATTTCTTGCTGCTTAGACTCAATTTCCGGGTCCTGACCGCCTACATGTGGTGTCGGGAAGGATTCGGCCCTCCGCGAGGTGCGGCCGAACCTCCCGACAAGTCCGTCCCTCGATCCGGATGCCGGTTGTCTGCGCTCTCGCGGGAGGATGATGAACTCAAGGGCATTTCCCGCCTCGCCGTCCCCACCGAGGTGGGTGGCCTGACCCGCTCATGGAGGGGCCAGCCATTCCCCTTCTGCGAGATGGCCGGGACGTCTGGACTTGGCGCCTCGACTTCGATCCTCCCTGACGGAGAGGGCACCCTGGGTGGGATCTGCTACCATGCAGCCCGGCCCCACCCGATGCCCTGGAAAGTGCTGATCGTCGAGGACTCCCGCGCCTCCCGCGAGCTCATCGCCGCGACCATCGAAGCGATCGATGGCGTGCGGGCGTTCTGCACGGGCAGCGGCTTTGAAGCCCTCAAGCTCCTTCCGCGGCACCGGTTCGATCTGATCATCACCGACATCAACATGCCGGACATCAACGGGCTGGAGCTCATTAACTTCGTGAAGAAGAACCCCAACTACCGGGACACGCCGCTCATCGTCATCACCACCGAGGGGCGCGAACAGGACCGGCAGAAGGGGCTGGCGCTGGGGGCGGCGGAGTACCTCATCAAGCCGTTCGAACCCGAGCAGATCGCGGAGCTGACGCGACGCTATCTCCGGATCGCGTGAGCACTCCGTCGAAAGGTCTGTCCGAGTTCGTCGCCGAGGCCACCGAAATCCTCGACACGCTGGCGCAGGATCTGCTCACGCTGGATGAGCGCCGGGGCGAGGACGTGGATCCGGATCTGCTCAACGGGATCTTCCGCGCGGCCCATTCGCTCAAGGGGCTGGCGGGGATGTTCGGGCAGGACCGCGTCGCGCAGCTCGCGCACCGCTCCGAGGATCTGCTCGACCGGCTGCGCCTGGGAAAGGTGGAGCTGGGGCCGGCGGCGCTGGATGGGTTGATCGCGACCATCGACGTGTTCCAGGCACTGCTGGCGGAGTCGGCCCGCGGGGAGGCGTCCCCGGAGGTGACCCAGCGGTCCCAGGCCCTGGCCGATCACCTCCTGCGTCTGGCGGAGGGCGCGCCGCGAGCGCCGGAGGATCCGCTTGCCGGGATCGGGCTCGATCCCGGAGTGCGCGCGGTGCTCACCGAGTACGAGGAGCACCGGCTGCGCGAAAACCTCAAGAAGGGCCTCTCGCTGTGGAAGGTCCGCGCGGCGTTCGACCTCTCGGATTTCGACCAGCGCCTTCAGGAGGTCAACGCGAAGCTCAAGCCGCTGGGCGAGGTGATCAGCACGCTGCCGTCCGCCGAGCCCGGGGCAGGGACGGGGATCGCCTTCGATCTGCTCTTCGGCACGCGCCGGAGTGAGGATGAGCTCCGTGCGGCGGTCGCGGCGATGCCGGTGGCGCTCCAGCGGATCGCCCAAGCCGCGCCGCCTTCGACCGCATCCGCCCCGCCGCCCCAAGGCGAAGCGGCGGCCGCACCCGCACGGCCCGAGCGCCGCAAGAGGAAGCGCGGAACGTCCAGGGCGACCGGCACGCCGCCCATCCCGGAGCGCTCCGGACCCGCGGAGCCCGCGCTCGAGGCTGCGGAGCCGACCCTGCCGGCGGTGGACGAAGAATCCGCGGCGCTCGCCCCGGTGACGCCGCTGCCGACCCGGACGCCGCCCGTCACTCCGAAGCCGGAGCTCGACGCCTCGCTCCGGTCGCTCACCCAGACGGTCCGCGTGGACATCCGCCGGCTGGATGCCTTGATGAACGCCGTCGGCGAGCTGTTGCTCACCAGGGCCAACCTCCAGCGACTGGCCGAGACCGCGCGGATGGGCGGCGTACATGCGATCTCCAAGCTCTGGGCGCAGGAGCTCCACCGGGAGACGCGCCAGCTCGAGCGCAAGCTGGACGAGCTGCAGAAGGGGATCCTCGACGTGCGGATGGTCCCGCTCGGCCAGGTCTTCGACAAGCTGGCGCGGCTGGTGCGGCGGATCGCGCGGAGCGCGGGCAAGGAGATCGACTTCGTCATCACCGGCGGCGAGGTGGAGCTCGACAAGCTGATCGTCGAAGAGCTCTCCGATCCGCTGATGCACATCATCCGCAACGCCATCGACCACGGGGTCGAACCGCCCGAGGTCCGCGTCCAGAACGGCAAGCCGCGCCGTGCGACCATCGCTCTCCGGGCGCTGCAGCAGGGCAACCACGTGGTGATCGAGATCCAGGACGACGGTCCGGGGATCGACCTGGCGCGCGTGCGGGAGGTGGCCATCGCCCGCGGACTCATCACCGCCGTGCAGGCGGACGAGATGTCGGTGCGCGAGCTGCAGAACCTGATCTTTTTGCCGGGGTTCTCCACCGCGCGCAGCGTCTCCCAGCTCTCCGGCCGGGGCGTGGGGCTGGATGTGGTGAAGACCAACATCGCCAACCTCTCGGGGATCATCGATCTGCACAGCACGCCGGGGCAGGGGACGCTGCTGTCGATCACCCTCCCGCTGACGTTGGCGATCATCCGCGCGCTCGTGGTGTCGGTGAGCGGGCGGACCTACGCCGTGCCGCTCAACAGCGTGCTGGAGATCCTCTCGGTGGAATCGTCGGAGATCCGCACCATCGAACGGCGGGAGGTCGTCACGCTCCGCGGACAGACACTCCCGTTCGTGAGGCTGTGCCGCCTGTTCGGCCTGCCGGAGGTGCCGCTCAAGCGGCACTACGTGGTGGTGGTGGGGCTGGCGCAGGAACGCCTCGGGATCGCCGTGGACGAGCTGGTCGGGCAGCAGGACATCGTCACCAAGCCGCTCGGCGGGCGGCTGCAGCACGTCCGGGGTATCTCCGGCGCCACCGATCTGGGGAACCGGCGCACGGTGCTGGTGCTGGATGTGGGCGCGCTGGTCGAAGAGGTCCTGGCGCCCGAGCGCCGCGCCGACTTCATCTGACCCTCGGGGCCGGCGCCGCTTCGGCTAAGCTTCGGGCGTGCCGCGGTTCGAGGAGCTGCTCGAGGATTTCTTCTACCGGCCGGAGGAGGACGTCGGCGCGCTGTTCGACGCCGGCGGCATCATCGAGGCGCCGGCGGCCGCGGCAGTGGAGGAGAGCCCCGAGGAGTACCTCGCCTTCCGCCTCGCCGACGAGACGTACGCGGTGCGGATCGGCGTGGTGCGCGAGATCGTCAAGGTCCCGCCTCTGACCGAGGTGCCGCGTTCGAGCGCGGAGCTTCTGGGGGTGATCAACCTGCGCGGGGAGGTGCTCCCGGTCTACGACCTCAAGCTGCGGCTGCGCCTGTCGACCGTCCCCGCGCCGATCGCGGGCCCCGACGCCAACCTCGCCGCCTTGCCGAAGTCCGCCCGCATCCTGATCGTCCACGATCCGGAGGGGGACGCCGGCGTGCTGGTGGACGCGGTCCTCGAGGTGGTGAAGCTGCGGCCGTCGACGCTCGAAGCTCCGCCGCGCGCCGTCTCCGGCGGCGATCGCTCGCCGATCACCGGCATCGGCCGGCGGCGCGAGCAGCTGTTCATCCTCCTCGATCTCGCGCAGGCGTTGCCGTGACCGCTGAAGCCTGGCCCAAAGCAACGTCTGTTCCACCGGCGCCGCAGGACGGCGAGGGGGCCTATCAGCTCTGCGCGTTCTTCGTGGGGCCGGCGGAGTACGTGATCGACATCATGCGGATCGACGAGATCCTGCGTCCGCAGCGGGTCAGCCCCGTGCCCAACGCGCCGGCCTGGGTGGAGGGGGTGATGAACCTGCGCGGTGCGATGGTCCCGGTGGTGGATCTCCGCAAGCGCCTCGCGATCGCCGGCGCCGCGCCGCCGCGGATGAAGCCGAAGTGGCTGGTGACCCTGGTGGGACGCCGCAAGGTGGCGCTGGTGGTCGACGGCGTGAGCGGGGTGGTGCGCGTGACGCGCGCGGAGATCGCGCCCGTACCGCCCTTTGTGACCCAGGGCGTGAACCCGGCGGTGATCGCTGCGTGCGGTCCCGCCGATCGGATCAAGCTTCTGCTCAACATCAAGGTCCTGCTCCGGGAGGCCGCGTGAACCTCGATGCGCCCGATCCGGCGGAACAGCAGCGGTACGAAGCGCTCGGTTTGCTCGATCCGTCGGAGGATGCCGCCGTCGACGCGCTGGTCCGGGCGCTCTACGACCCCAGCTGGCGCGTGCGCAAGCTCGCCGCCGAGCGGATGACGGCGGCGCGCGATCCGGAACGTCTGGCGACACGGCTGGTGGCGGTGCTCGGGGATCGCGGCGAGACCGGCGCGCGCAACGCCGCCGCGGAGGCGCTGGTCCGGCTGGGGCTGCGCAGCGTAGCGGCGGTCATCCCGCTTCTGTCCCACTCGGACCCGGACCAGCGGAAGTTCGCCGCCGACATCCTGGGGCCGATCGGCTCGCGGGACGCGGAAGAGCCGCTGGTGCGCGCGCTCGGCGACCCGGATCCGAACGTGCGCGTCTCCGCGGCCGAGGCGCTCGGCCAGGTGGGCGGCGCGAAAGCGCCGCGTGCCCTGGAGCAGGTCCTCGGCGCAAACGATCCGCTGCTCCGTCTGGCCGCGCTGGAGGCGCTGGTCCGCCTCGGCGCGCCGCCGCCGTTACCCACGCTGGTGCAGCTTTCGCGCGAGCCGGCGCTGCGGCGCGCCGCCACCCGTGCCCTGGGCCTGGTGCGCCAGCCGGCGGCGCTCAAGGAGATCGCCCGGGCGTTCCTCGCGGATGCGCGCATCGTGCGCGAGGCGGCGATCGCCGCGGTGGGTTTGCAGATCCGCGGCGCTCCCGAGCCGTGGCTGGCCGAGGTGGAGCGCGCGCTGGCGCCGGTACTCCAGCGCGACGGATCGATGGCGCATTGGTTCTTCCTCGAGGCGCTGGAGGCCGAAGAGGACCTGGAGGTGCGCCGCGGCGCGCTGTTTGCGCTGGGGCTGCTTCCCTCGCCCAACGACGCGCGGAGGATCGCTGAGGCGGCGGCGGACGACGCGCTGGCGGAGGATGCGCTCCGGGCGCTGATCCGCAAGGGCCCCGCCGCGGCGCGCGCGCTCGCCGCGGACCTCGAATCCTTGAGCGCGCCGGCCCAGATGGTCGCGGCGGAGGCGCTGGTGCACCTGGCCGATCCGTCGCTGGTGCCCGAGTTCGAGGCGCTCACCCGTTCCGGCGAGCCCGAGCTGCAGCTGCTCGCGGTCAAGGCGCTGGGACGATCGCGCGCGCCCGAGGCCGCGCGGATTCTCGCTGGCCTCTTCAAGGACGCGGCCCTGGCTGCGCCGGCCGGGCGTGCGCTGGTGGAGCTTGGGCGGTCGTTCCCCGCGGAGGTGCGCGCGGCGGTCGATCAAAGCCTCGGCGAGAAGGTCACCGCGCCGGCGCTGCGCGCGCTCGCGGCGACCGGCGGCCCGGACGTGCTCCGGCGGTTGCGGCTGGCGGCGCGGGATCCGGATCCGCAGCTCCGCGCGGCGGCGGCCGAGGCGGCGGGCGAGGC
>JADGHL010000195.1 GCA_019686135.1 Myxococcaceae bacterium
GTCCCCCGGCTGCGCTTGCCCCGGCCCGAGCGACTGGCCGATCTCCCCGTCGCCCTGGCCCACGCCGCCCTTCTGCTTCGACCCGTAGCGGAAGTGCGGGATGTCGATGAACGGGATGGGGATGGAGATGGTGTCCTTCCCCTTCTTCCCCAGCATCTCGCCCTTCTGCACGTACTTGCGCAGGTTCTGCTTGATCTTCCCGCGGACGATCTGCCGGAAGCGCGAGTGGTCCTGATCGATCTTGAGGCTCACGACACCCTCCACACGGACCATCGAGCAGGGGTGACGGGCCCGAAGGTCGCCAGAATCACCCGATGTGCGGCGACCCGATGAATCAACGCACTACTCCTTCGTGTCTCCGCGCGCGAAGATCGACGCCACGAAGTTCAGCACGTCGGTGGAGCAGATCTCGCAGTAGCCGTAGTTCTTGATCATCCGGTCCTTCACCAGGTCGATCTTCTCCTGCGTGTCCTTGTCCACCACCGACGAGACCAGGTTCTTGAGCTTGATCGAGTCCTTCTGATCCTCGAACAGCTTGAGCTCGAGCGCCTTGTGCAGCCGCTCGTTGGTCCGGTAGTTGAACGACTTGCCCTCCACCGCGAGCGCGCCGATGTAGTTCATGATCTCGCGGCGGAAGTCGTCCTTGCGCGTCTCCGGGACGTCGATCTTCTCCTCGATCGCGCGCATCAGCCGCTCGTCCGGCTCCTCGTACAGCCCGGTGTACTTGTTCTTGACCTTCTCCTTCTGGGTGTACGCCTTGATGTTGTCGATGTAGTTGCCGCAGAGCTTGCTGATCGCGTCTTCGTCCGCGCTGATCGCCCGCTGGACCTCGTTCTTCACGATGTCCTCGTACTCCTGCTTCACGCACGTGAGCAGCTCGCGGTAGCGCTTGCGCGCGTCCTCGCTGGAGATGAGCGAGTGGCCCTTGAGCCCCGCCTCCAGCTCGTTGAGCACCAGGAACGGGTTGATGCAGCCCTCGCCCTTGTCGCTCACCAGGGCGTTGGAGATCTTGTCCTGGATGTAGCGCGGCGAGATCCCCTCCAGCCCCTCGCGCACCGCCTCCTTGCGGAGCTCCTTGATGTTGTCCTCGGTGAAGTTGGGCAGGGTCTTGCCGTTGTAGAGCTTGAGCTTCTGCAACAGCGTGAGGTTGTGCTTCTTCGGCTCCTCCAGCCGGGTCAGCACGGCCCACATCGCCGCCATCTCCAGGGTGTGCGGGGCGATGTGCTTGCCGCGGATGGACTTCGCGTTGAAGTCCTTCTCGTAGATCTTCACCTCTTCGCTGAGCTTGGTGATGTACGGGATGTCGATCTTGACCGTGCGATCCCTGAGCGCCTCCATGAACTCGTTGTTCTCGAGCTTCTTGTACTCGGGCTCGTTGGTGTGCCCGATGATCACCTCGTCGATGTCCGTCTGCGGGAACTTCTTCGGCTTGATCTTGTGCTCCTGCGACGCGCCCAGCAGGTCGTAGAGGAAGGCCACGTCCAGCTTGAGCACCTCGACGAACTCGATGATCCCGCGGTTGGCGATGTTGAACTCGCCGTCGAAGTTGAAGGCCCGCGGGTCCGAGTCGGAACCGTATTCGGCGATCTTCCGGTAGTTGATGTCGCCGGTCAGCTCGGTGGAGTCCTGGTTCTTCTCGTCCTTGGGCTGGAAGGTGCCGATGCCCACCCGGTCCTTCTCGCTGAACACCAGGCGGTTCACTCGGACGTGGTTGGCCACCACCTTCTCGAAGTCGCCGCCGTACTGCTGCATCAGGTCGCGGAACACGAAGCGGCAGGCGGGGCACAGCTCGGTACCCTCGGGGATGGTGAAGCCCTTCTCCGGCGGGGCCAGCTCCGCGAACACCCGGGGCCGCCATTCGCGCGGGACGAGGTTCAGCGGCTCCTCGTTCATCGGGCACTTCATCTTCTCCTTCACCGTCTGCCCGTCCTCGCCCTTCTTCTCGAGGATCCAGCTGAACGTGTAGGCCGCGCCCTCCGGCGTCTTCGAGTAGTCCTCCAGCCCCTTCTTCAGGAGCCGCGCGATGGTGGACTTCGACGAGCCCACCGGCCCGTGCAGGAGGATGACGCGCTTCTCGGTGCCGTAGCCCTGGGCGGCCGCCTTGAAGACGTTCACCAGCTTCATCAGCGGGACGTCGAGGCCGTACACCGCGTCCTTGCCGCCGAACTTCTCGTCGGAGAAGAAGTGGTAGCGGATGAGCTTCTTCTTGTTGTCGATGTACTCGGTCTTCCCGTGGGAGAGGATCATGTCGTACAGCCGCTGGTAGGCCGTGCGCGTGACCCGCGGGTTCTGTTCGACGATCTGGAGGTACTCCTCGAACGACCCTTCCCAGTTGAGCTCCTCGTACTGCTTCTTGTCCTGGAGTGCGGAAATCCGCGACAGCCAGCCCTTGGTGGAGCCCTTCTCCGTCAAATCCATCATCGAGCGAGTCCTTTGGTCCCCGAGAAACGTTCCGGGCCCTCTCGGGACCCCGCCGCGGGATGGGACCGCGCGCCACCTTGCGGGGCGCTGACGTCGCGCGTCGTCCGCGCGAACGTCCCGGGGGGAAAAGGCGAACACCATTATAGAGACGGCCTGTCGTGGCGCACAGGTCCGGCTGTGGGTCGGACGCGCACGCTCGGCCGTTGTTCAGAACTGCGAGAGGGTGCCCACCCGCTCGGCGTGCCGGCGTGACGCCGAGATCGCCCACCAGGCGACAGGCCAGAGCACGGCGCTGAAGGCCACCAGCACACCCAGCGTCCCGCTCAATTCGCCCAGCCCCGCTCCCTGGAGCCCCGCGGCCCGCAGCCCGTGCAGCGCCCAGGTCGATGGCAGAAGCCGCCCCGCGAAGCGGAGCCAACCCGGCAGCACCTCCACCGGGTAGACGACCCCGGAGAGCAGGTAGGTGGCCACATCGAGGAAGTAGCTGAACGGATCGCCGCGCTTGAACGTCAGCACGAAGGCCGCCGACAGAAGCCCGAGCGCGCCGAACGACGCGAGCCCGAGCGCCAGCACCAGCGCGAAGGCCAGCGGATCCAGATGCAACCGGGCGCCGAACAGGAGCGTGCCCAGGGCGATCAACCCCAGCGCCCGCACCAACGCGGACCCGATCGGCCAGGCCGCAAGGAGCGTCACCACCCGGAACGTGGACAGCGGCGCGGACAAGAGCACCTCGAGCGATCCATCCACCTGTGCCTGCCTCAACCGCGCGGCGAAGCTGGTCTGCAGCGCCCTCAGCGCGGACGCGGTGGCGAGGCCCATCAACGCGAACGAGAAGTAGTCCGCGCCGTAGCGGTCCTGAAGGAGCGGCGTCTGTCCGAAGGTGCGCGCCAGAAAATAGAAGGTGGTCAGCGTGACGAATGCGCCCGCCACCATGAAGACGAAGCTCAGGCGGTAGGAGGCGGCGATCTTCAGATCGCGCCGCAAGAACGCCCAGAGCAGCCTCACGCCTCCGCCCTCGCGAACACCTCGTCTGCACGCTGACGCACTTCGGCGAAGGGGCCGAACGCCACGCACCGGCCGCGGTCCAGCAGCACCACGCGCCGGGAGAGCGACTCCACCTCCATCAGGTCATGCGACGCGAACAGCACCGCCGCGCCGCGGTCCGCCACCTCCCGGGCGATCTGCCGGCGCAGGCGTATCGCCGCGCCCGGATCGAGCGAACGGGTGAGCTCGTCCAGGAGCACCACCTGTGGCCGGTGCAACAGCGCGCGGATCAGCACCAGCCGGGCCTTCTCTCCCGAGGAGAGGTTCCGCACCGGACGGTCGAGCAGGCTCGAGGCCTCGAACCGTTCGGCCAGCTCGGCGATGCGCGATGCCGCTTCCCGCCCGTTCAGCCCGAACAGCGCAGCGAAGAAGCGCAGGTTCTCTCGCGCGGTGATGCGCGGGGACAGCCCGCGGTCTTCGCTCAGCGCGGCGCCGATCGCCCGGCGCGACCGGGGCCGGTCCGCCACCACGTCGAGGTGGGCCACCCGGGCGGTCCCGGAGGATGGCAACAGCAGGCCGGCCAGAATTCGCAGCAGCGTGCTCTTCCCCGCGCCGTTGGGGCCGATGAGGCCCACCACCTCGCCGCCGGCGATCTCGAAGGAGACGTCCCGGAGCGCCTCGCGCGGCGGTTCGGAACGTCCGCGGAGCCGGGCGAGCGGGCGGAGCGGGGGAGGGTAGGTCTTGGCGAGGCCCTGCACCTCGACGAGCGGCTCGGCCATGGCGGGGCCCCAAGGGTAACAGCGCCCCCGCGCGGCGCGAGATTGCGTCCAACGGGCGGAAGACTTGGCATCGCCCCGGGTCTGAAGTAGGTGCAGGGTTCAGAATGCACCTCGAGAACTCGCCGGCCGTTGCGCCGGACGGTCCTGATGCCGCCCGCGCCGAGCCGGCCACGGGCGTGCTCCTGGCGATCCTGATCATCGCCACCCTGCTGCCCAGGCTGGCGGTGTTCACCCTCAACGAGAACCTGCACGGCGATGCGGTGGCCCGGACCGAGCTCGCCCAGCAGTGGGCGGCCGATCCGCATTGGATCGCCTCCTTCAAAGACGGCGCCTACCAGTTCGGGCCGCTGCACATCTACGCCGTGGGTGTGGCGCTTTGGGCCGGACTCCCCAAAGAGGACGCGGGCCGGTGGGTGAGCCTCCTCTTCGGCGTGCTCTCGGTGGTGCCGCTGTTTTCGCTCTCCCGCAGGCTCTTCGGGTGGAAGTCGGGGCTCGTCGCCGGGCTGGGGTTGGCCGCCTGGGGCATCCACATCCAGCTGTCCACGGTGGCGGCGAGCGAGGCGCTCGCGCTCTTCCTGGTGCTGTGCACACTGGCCTGGTTCGCCCGTGGCTGGGAAGAGGGACGGGTCCGCCCGCTGTTCGCGGCGGCCTTCTTCCTCAACCTCGCTTGCGCCACCCGTTACGAAGCGTGGTTGTTGATCCCCCTGCTCACGCTGCTTCTGGCCCTGGGCGATCGCGACCGGATCGCCGCCATCACCCGGGCCGTCATCTTCGGCTTCGCGTGCACGCCGTTCCCGGCGATCTGGATGGAGGGCAACGAGACCGCCACCGGCTCCCCGTTCTACCCGGTCCAGTTCATCCAACACTTCCACGACACCTGGGCGGCGGCCGGCGTGGGCACGTACGGCGAGATCGGCTTCCGCCTGCAGAACCTCTTCTTCTGGCCGGGGACCGCGCTGTTGACCCTGACTCCGCTGGTGGCGGCGTTCGGGGTGGTCGGGATGGTGTCCGCCTGGCGCCGCTTCCCGCGGGCGCGCTGGTTGGTGTGGGTGGTGGCCGTGCCCACGGCGTACTTCACCTTCCGCGCCGCGGTGCTGGCGGACTTCGTGCCACTGGGGCGGTTCACCGTGAACCAGGTCGGGTTGCTATTGCCCTTCGTGGCCACCGGGTTCGTGGCGGTCACCCACCGTCTGGCGCAGCCGATGCGCTGGGGCCTCGTTGGGGTGAGCGCGCTGTTGGCGGTGGCGCTGCCGCTGTGGCTGGGCCTGTTCACCTACAAAGCGGAGGAGGGCACCCCCGTCACCCTCAGCCCGGTGAGCCCGGTGGCCACCAACCCGCCGGCGGTGATGCACGCCGCCCGGGTGCTCAAGGAGCAGATCGCCCCCACCGGCGAGAGCGTCGTCATCGACGCGGACCCGAAGTACATGGACATGCAGCTCGCCTTCTTCAGCGGCCTGCCCGAGGAGCGGCTGGTCCGGGTGCGCTGGAAGAACTTCGACCAGCGCTTCGCCGAGCTGAGGCCCGGGTACATCGTCCGCTTCGAGGGCGGCGAGCTGGAGAAGCGGGCGGACTTCGACTCGCGCGACCACCGCGTGCAGCTGGGCGAGGACTGGTACGAGGAGATTCTTGGGCTGCGCCCGCCGATGAAGCTGTACGGCCGCGTCCGTGGACCGGAGGTGCCGCCCGCCACCGGGACCGCGTCGGACCGGTTGAATCCGGTCAGCCCCGCGAACTAGCGGTGCGGCCCTTCTGCTGACGCTTCTGCCGGAAGTACTGGTGCTGCCACTTCTCCACCGCGGCGTTGTGGCACTTGAGGTCCGGGCAGAACACGTGGGTGCCGTTGTTCTGGGAGACGAAGTAGAGGTCGTCGCACCGGATGGGGTGGAGCGCGGCCTTGAGCGCCGCCGCGCCCGGGTTGGCAATGGGCCCCGGCGGCAGGCCCTGGGTGGTGTAGGTGTTGTACGGGTGCGGCGTCTCCAGATCCTGGCGCGTGATGTTGTTCACCCACGTCCCGCGCAGAAGGCTCATCGCGTACAGCACCGTCGGGTCGGTCTGCAGCTTCATCCTGAGGCGCAGGCGGTTGTGGAAGACGCACGAGATGCGGGGGCGCTCCTCCTCGGCGCCGGTCTCCTTCTCCACGATCGACGCGAGCGTGAACGCCTCGAGCATCGACAGCGTGTTCCCCGGGGAGCGTTCGGCGTCCGCGGCCCGGTACTCCTCGAGCGCGCGCGACACCATCTGGGCGAGCACCTGTTCCTCGGTGGCGCCGCGGGTGAACGTATAGGTGTCCGGGAAGAGGAAGCCTTCGATGCGATCGGCCGGAACGCCCAGCTTGTGAAGGAACGCCGGATCCGAGGCCAGCTTCCTGAGCTTCGCCGGATCCAGCTTCAGCTCGCTGCGCGCGAGGATGGGGAAGACCTCATCCGAGCGCAAGCCTTCGGGGACGGTGAAGTGGTAGGTCTTCACGTCGCCGGCCACCAGCCGGGCAATCACCTGCTTCGGCGTGACCATGCCCGAAAATTCGTACTCGCCGGCTTTGAGCTTCGGGCCCAGCCGTTCGCGGCGCAGATACGCGTAGAGCAGATCCGCATCGGTCACCACGCCTGCGGCCGCCAGCAGGTGGGCCACCTTCTGCGGGCCGCTGCCCGTCGGGATCGCCACGGTCATGGCCGCGCCGACATCGTGCCCACGCGCCGCGAACGCCTCGATCGTCCGGGCCCGCATCACCCACCACC
>JADGHL010000196.1 GCA_019686135.1 Myxococcaceae bacterium
CGGTCGCGGTGGGCGGGCCTTCGGTCTCCAGCCCCTCGAAGCGTGCCGAACGCGCAGACGGATCCGGCCTGGGCGCTGCGTCGCCGGGCTTCGGGCGATCGCTCTCGAGGTTCCCGAAGCGCGAGAGCCGGCTTCGGCTCACGTCTGGACCTCGGCGGTGCGGGTGGACGCCATCCGCGTGCGGTCCTTCGCCCACTCACGCAGCCGCTGGATCTCGTGCCCCATGGTGGTGGAGAGCGGAAAGGTCTCCCGCAGCGCGCCGAGGATGTGGCGCTGATCCAGCTCCACCTTCTCCGCGAACGCGTCGTGGAGCGCGGAGATGATCGCCTGTTCGATCTCCGATCCGCTGAAGCCCTCCGAGGCGCTCGCCAGCGCGGGGATGTCGAAGCGCTTCGGATCCCGCCCGCGGCGCGCGAGGTGGATGGCGAAGATGTCCTCGCGCTCGTGGGCGGTGGGGAGATCGACGAAGAAGATCTCGTCGAAGCGGCCCTTGCGCAGAAGCTCCGGCGGGAGCAGGTCGATGCGATTGGCGGTGGCGACCACGAACACCGGCGCGGTCTTCTCCTGCAGCCAGGTCAGCATCGCTCCGAAGATGCGCTGGGTGACGCCGGCGTCCTGGAGCCCCGTGCCGCCCGCTCCCGCAAGGCCCTTCTCCAATTCGTCGATCCACAGCACCGCCGGGGCCACGCTCTCGGCGACGCGGATCGCGCGGCGCAGGTTCTCCTCCGAGGAGCCGATGAGCCCGCTGAAGATCCGCCCTACGTCCAGGCGCAACAGCGGCAGCCGCCACTGGGCGGCGATCGCCTTGGCGGTGAGGCTCTTGCCGCAGCCCTGCACGCCGAGAAGGAGGATCCCGCGCGGCTCGGGGAGGCCGAAGCGGCGGGCCTCCTCGCCGAACGCGGCGGTGCGGCGCGACAGCCAGGTCTTCAGCCCGTCCAGCCCGCCCACGTTCTCCAGCCGCTCCTCCGCCGGGTAGAACTCGAGCAGCCCGCTCTTGCGGATGATCTGCCGCTTCTCGTCCTGGACGCGCTGGATGTCCTCGGCGCTGAGCTTGCCATCGGTGACGATCGCCTTGGCGAAGGCGTTCTCCGCTTCGGAGAGGGTGAGCCCCATCGCCGCCTTGACCAGGGCCTCGGCGTCCGTGCGCGACAGCTCGATGGTGGCCTTGTTGTTCCTGCGGATCACCCCGACGATGTCCTTGAGCAGCTGCGCCAGCTCGCCGAACGTGGGCAGCGGCACGTCGAGGACGGTCAGCTCCTTCTCCAGCTCCACCGGGATGGTCAGGGTGGGGGAGAGGATGATTACCGTGGTGAAGGTGCTCTTCAGGTAGTGCGCCAGGTCGCGCAGCGCGCGCACCACCTTCGGGGATTCGAAGTACGGGTGGAAGTCCTTGAGCACCACCAGCGAGGGATCGCCGCTGAGCTTCTGCACCGCCTCGAGCGCCTTGTGCGGATCCTGCGTGTCCTCGAGCGGCGGCACCGAGCGGCCCCCGGAGAGCTGGCGCAGGCCCCGCGTCACCGACCACTCGAACAGCGTCCGGCCGTGGCTCTTTGCAAGGTCCGCGAGGATCGCATCCAGCCGCTGTTCCTCCCAGGAGACGAGATAGACCAGCGGGTAGCGCGCCCGGATCAGGACGTCGAGGTCGCGGAGGAAGGCGGGGCCGCTGCTCACGGGCTAGATGCCCTCGGGGCCGATGCAGACCGTGAACTGCTGGTCCTTCACGCGCCGGCACACGTACCCGGTGCGGCAGTCCGAGTCGTTGTTGCACTCGCGGAAGCAGCCGTCGAGGTCGTGCGCCAGCCCATCCCGGATGCACTGCGATCCCGCGGGACAGGAGTCCGCCACGCCGCGGCTGCATTGCCGCGAACAGTAGCCACCGGGCGTGTACGCGTTGTTGAGGCAGACCGCATCCCCGCAGTCGTCCGGGGTGGTGCACGGATCGCCCACCGTGGTGCCGCAGGCCGCCAGTGCGACCGCGCCCAGCACCCACCCCACCACCGCCAATGAACGTCTCATGCGCGCTCCTTCAAGAGGACTTCCCCTTTGACGCGTTGCTTCCTACCTTGCCGCGAGCACTTCATCCACGTTTCGGAGGGGCAGCATGGCAGCGCTGGTTGAACTGGGACACACGGCGGAGATTCCGGCCGGTGGCTCCTTTCTGGTGACCGAGGTCGGCGCCGCGCCGATCGTCACGCCGGAGACCTTCACCGAAGAGCAGCGGATGTACTACCGCACCGCGGCGCAGTTCACGAAGGAGAAGGTGCTAACGCAGGCGGAAGCGATCGAGCGCAAAAACGTCGCGGTGCTCCGCGGCCTGCTGAGCGAAGCCGGCGCGCTCGGGTTGCTGATGATCGATGTGCCCGAGGCCTACGGCGGGCTCGGCGCGGACAAGACCACCTCGATGCTGGTGGCCGAGGCCTCGTCGATGCTCGGTTCGTGGAGCGTGACCATCGGCGCGCACACCGGGATCGGCTCTCTGCCCATCGTCTGGTTCGGCAACGCCGAGCAGAAGGCGCGCTATCTGCCGAAGCTGGCCACGGGCGAGAAGGTGGCGGCGTACGCGCTCACCGAGACCGGGTCCGGATCGGACGCGCTCGGGGCGAAGACGAAGGCGGTGCTCTCGGCGGACGGGAAGCACTACGTGTTGAATGGCGCCAAGCAGTTCATCACCAACGCCGCCTTCGCGGACGTGTTCGTGGTGTTCGCGAAAGTCGACGGCGAGAAGTTCACCGGCTTCATCGTCGACCGCGACACCCCTGGGTTCAGCGTGGGGCCGGAAGAGCACAAGATGGGCATCCGCGGTTCGTCCACCTGCGCCATCGTCTTCGAGGACGCGAAGGTGCCGGTGGAGAACGTGCTCGGGGAGATCGGCAAGGGCCACAGGATCGCCTTCAACATCCTCAACCTCGGGCGGCTGAAGCTGGGCGTGGGCGTGATCGGCGGGATGAAGCACACGCTCGAGGCCGCGCTGCGGTACGCGGCGGACCGCCGACAGTTCAAGACGCCCATCCTGCAGTTCGGGCTGATCCGCGAGAAGCTCGCGCGGATGGCCACCGCCATCTACGCCGTGGAGTCGATGGCCTACCGCACCGCAGGGCTGATCGACGCGCGGCTGGCGCGGCACGACAAGACCGCCGCCGACTACGACCAGAAGACGATCGAAGCGATCGAGCAGTACGCGGTGGAGGCGTCGATTCTCAAGGTCTTCGGCTCCGAGGCGCTCGGGATGGTGGTGGACGAGGCGGTGCAGATCCACGGCGGCTACGGCTTCACCGAGGAGTTCCCGGTGGAGCGGGCCTACCGCGACGCACGCATCAACCGGATCTTCGAGGGCACCAACGAGATCAACCGCATGCTGCTGGTGGGCATGCTGCTGAAGAAGGCGATGAAGGGCGAATTGCCGCTGCTCGACTTCGCCCAGGCCATCGACGAGGAGCTGATGCACCGGAACCTGCCCCGCTCGAGCGGCGGCGACGAGCTGGCCGAGGCCGCGCTGACCGCGGAGCTCGTCAAGCGGATGGCTGTCTATGCGACGAAGGTGGCGGTGGAGACCTTCGGCCCGGAGATCGAACAGCACCAGGAGATCCTCGGGGCGATCGCGGACGTGGTCATGGACGCCTTCGCGCTGGACTCGATGATCGCCCGCACCCGGCAAGCCAGCGCGGACGGCGCGCTCGATCCTTTGCGCGTCGCGATGGTGAAGCACTTCGCGCTCGAGGCGCAGCCGCGCAGCCATGAACGCGCGCGCCGGGCGCTTATGGCCACGGCCGAGGGCGACGCGCTCACGACGCACCTGAAGAAGCTCGCGCTCCTGGATCACTTCGTCCCGTACCAGCCGACCGCGCTGCGCGAGACGATCGTCCAGGCGGCGGAGCACCAGGGCGCGTACCCGTTCGGGTACTGAGCCACGCCTGCCAAGGGGTTCACGCCCTGGCCAACGCCACCCAGATTTCAGCCTTGGTGTCGTCCTCGACGAAGGAGCAGCTCGAACGGTATGCGGACCAGCATGGGTTGAAAAAGGGGGTCGACTGATCGAGGAGGCGCTGCTTCATCACCTCAGGCGCTCCGGGAAGTTCCCCTGGACGTGATCGTGCCTGCTCGCGTCGTCGTGTCGCGTTCATCGGGGCGACAGTGCTCGAACGCATCCGGCACCCGCGTCGACCGACCGCGGCCATGCGGAAGCTCTTCGCGAAGCAAGACGACCAGTAGGCCGGGATCGGCGTCCAGACGCGTTGCTTGCGCCTCACGGCATCCGCGAGACGGCGTCCATCCCGAACGACAGCCTCGCCCGCCATGGCGGCGGTGGCAGGGCCTTGAGGTGGATGATCTTCTCCAGCCGCTCCAGCGTGTCGGGGCGAAGCTTCCCGAACGAGATGCCGAAGGCGGGGTTGAGGAGCTTCGCGCGTTCGGCGGGCGGCTGGTACGCCCAGGCGATCTCGCCGTAGAGCGCCAGCGTCCCGAGCGACAGCCAGATCTCCAGCAGGAAGGGCTGGCCCGGCTTCACCTGCGGAGGGAGCCGGTCCGCCTCGACCTCCACGCCCACGCCGCCCATGGAGATGTCGCGCACCACGTACTGCGGCGAATACGGCGTCTCCTCGGTGCCGCGCAGATTCAGCGGCACGCGCGGGTGCTTGCGGACCGTCTCGTAGCGGTGCGCTTCGAAGATCTGCTGGATCAGCCGATCCAGCCCGTCCCGCTTCCCGGAGGGGTCGTAGCGGATGTGGAGCAGGTACTTGCCCTGCACGCCCCGGGTGACCTGGAGCACCTCGCCCTGAACCTCGACCGGCTCCTCCACGCCCTGGGCGTAGAGCTCGAAGATGAAGCGGGTGCCCAGCGGAACCGTCTTGCGGCTCTCGATGGTGACCCCGCCCTTGCCGATGCTCCGGGTGAACTCCGCGAGCAGTGACTCGGCGCTCCGGTAGCTGACCTTGAGCCGGACCGGTTGTCTCGGGTCGTTGCCGGCCTGGGGAGGGGGGCTCATAGGAGGGACAAAGAAGGCCGGAACGCCCGCGCGTCCCGGCCTCGCAGCGCCGAAGGGGAGCGGTCAGCTGTTGGAGTCGACCCGCGTGACCTTGCCTTCGGCGCTGAACTCGTAGGTCTCGTCGTCGTAGACGTACGACTCGGAGCTGGTGCGCACCGTCCCGCTGAAGGTGCTCTTGCCGGAGACGCCGGTGGACGTCACGCTGAAGCTGGCGGTCTGCGTCAGGTCCATGTCCACGAAGTCGCTGATCGCTCCGCTCAGATCGATGCGGCCCTGCATCTTGAAGCCGAGCTCGAGGCTGTTCTGCGTCGCGTCGGCGACGATCGAGTAGCGGACCGTGCCGTCGTAGGTGACGTCCTCGTTCTCCACCGCCTCGGTCTCGGGATCGTCCCAGGTCGGTTCGACGCAGCCGTCGAACGTGAGCTGGAAGGTGAGCAGGCTGTTCTGGTTCCCGCCGCTCAGATCCAGCGCCGCGGTGGCGGTGCCGCCGTGGGTGCAGGAGGTGGTGAAGCTCCCGGAGGTGTCCGCGCTGGCATAGAGCCACGCCAGCCCGCCCTGCGCGCCCTTCCCGGCGTTGCCCGCGTTGAACGCCACCCGCGCCGCCTCCTCCTTGCTGCCGATCCGCGCGCCGCCGCATCCGACCAGCGCGCCCACCGCGACGACCATCGCGGCCAGACGAAGCGTGTTCCGCATGGGGTGATCCCTCCGTACCGCTCGTTCCCCCTTCCGGGGCGGTCCCCCGGCGTCCGAGCGCGCTCGTTCCTAGCCAAAGGCCCCGGGGGGGTCAACGCGCGTTCGCGGGCGGGATCTAAGGATGCGGGCCCGCCTGGGACGCCCGGACCCCTTCTTGACGGTGGCAAGGCACGCCTCTATTTTGGGCAGCGAGTGGCAAGAAGTGGTAAGAAGTGGCGCCAAATCCCTCGGCAGACCTGTCCGGTGGCTGATCCGTGTTCAGAGGCGTCTACGAGCACCAGATCGACGCGAAGGGGCGCACGTCGCTCCCGGCGAAGCTGCGCGAGACGCTGGTGGGCTCGTACGACGAGCGCCTCATCATCACCTCGGCGCTGGACCCGTGCCTGCACGCGTATCCGGTGCGCGAGTGGGAGCAGCTGGAGAGCGCGCTGGCCAGGCGGAACCCGATGGAGCCGGGGGTGAAGACGCTGATGCGTCTGTACGTGGCGCCAGCGCAGGAGGTCCCGGTGGACAAGCTGGGCCGGGTGCTGATCCCGCCGCAGCTTCGCGCGCACGCCGGGTTGGAGAAGGACGTGGTGTGGGCGGGGATGGTGAAGGTGATTGAGCTGTGGAGCGCCGCCGGTTGGAGGAAGGCGCAGGAGGACGCGCGCACCGAGGTCGATTCGGCGGAGGTGATGCGCGTGCTCACCGAGCTCCGTCAGACGTGAGTTTGCAGCACGGCCTTCGGCGTCGGGCGGGAGAGGGACGGCGCCGAAGGCTTTCTTTTTCCGGGAGGGGATTTCAGATGGACGTCGGCACCGTGATGGAAGGGACCTGCGTGTCCGCGGACCAGCGTGTGACCACGGTGGTGCTCGAAGGGGAGCTTTCCCTCGACGATCTGCGGAAGGTCGGCGAGGAGCTGTTCCGCCTGGCGCTCAAGGGTCACAAGAACGTGGTGCTGGATCTGAGTCAGGTCAGCCACGTCGACTACCGGGGCCTTCGGCCGCTCGCCGCGCGCGCGGAGATGTTCCGGGCCGCCGGGGGCGACGTGCGGATTGCCGGGCTCAGCGGCTACCTGATGCACATCTTCCGTGCCGCCGGGACCCACGACGCCTTCCAGTTCTTTGCGGAGACGGAGAACGCGCGGCAAAGCTTCGCTGCGTGAGCGCATCGTTCCACCACGTCACCGTCCTGTTGAACGAGGCGGTGGCGATCCTCCGGCCGAGCGAGGGGCGGGTGATCGTCGACGGGACATTGGGTGGGGG
>JADGHL010000065.1 GCA_019686135.1 Myxococcaceae bacterium
GGTCTTGCCCACCCCGGCCGGCCCTTCGACCAGAAGCGGCTTCTCCAGCCGGTCCGCGAGGAACACGGCCGTCGAGATCTCCCGTGAGGGGAGATATCCCACCTGCTCGAGGGCGCCGGCGGCGTCCTCCACATTTTCGAAGCGACGAGTCACCAGACGAACTTACCTGCTCTGACCGGATCGCCGCGGCAAAAATGCCATGGCGAGTGCCCGAGGACCCATCTTCCGGCCGCCGGGCCGCCCGGCGAGCCGATGGACTGATGCGAATTCACGAGGGTTTCCGGCGCGGTCGCCCCCGGGTGCAGGCAGCGCACAATTCTTGAATGAACCATGGGGCATGGCGGCGTGGCTGAAGATGGCGGCGACGTTGATGGTGGCGCTCCTCCCGGGTGGGCTGGTGTTCCTCATCGCCCTCGCGTTCGGGCGCACGGTGCACCGCGCGGTGAAGCAGGCCGCGCAGGCGCGAGATCGCGACCCGCTCTTCGCCTGGAAAGCGGTTGCCACGGTCCGGCTCCCGGATGTGTGGAGAGAGGCGCGCCGGATGTACTGGATGTCCCCCTGACCCGGATTCCTTCGTTGCCCCTGCGGCCCCGGTCGTAGAGACTGCGCGCGTTCTTACTTCCCGGGCCCAAGCCGGTCGGCCCGCATCCGGAACGTTCCAATGCGCATCGCTCTTCACTGTGCCGCCGTCGGCCTCGGGGCTGTGTTCCTCTCGGCCTGCGGCTCCAACGTCTGCGACACCTCCGAAGCCTTCGACCCCTCCTCGAAGGTCGGCGACTGTTCCGTCGAGGTCCCTGCCCGCGTGCTGGGCAGCAAATCCAGCTGCAACGGCGCGCTCGGCTCGTGCTCGGACGCCGACAAGAAGATCCTCGAGGGGATCATGTCCTGCTGGGACGCGCTCCCCGTCTGCGCCTCGGGCGACCAGGCCGCCTGGGTCGATCAGTCGAACGGCTGCTACGACGGCGCCGCCAACCTCTCCGAGTCCTGCCGCAACGCCTTCTTCGGTGACGGCATCCCGGGCGGGCAGGAGGACGGCGGCACCGACGCGGGCGTGATCGACGCGGGCCCACAGCCGGACACGGACGGCGGCGGCGCGCTCGATCTGGTCCTCACCGCCAACGAGAGCAGCATCGCCATGGCGTGGGTGAAGTCCCAGGAGGGCGTGGTCGACCACTGGGAGGTCCACCCGCTGAACGCGGCCGACATCGCCGAGCCCGTGGCCACGGTCACACCGGGGGAGAAGCTGTTCTACGAGGAGGCGGTCAGCGCGGGCGTGAAGAAGAAGTACTTCGTCGTCGGCTTCAACGCTGCGGGCGAGGTCGCCACGGGCAGCTTCCCGATGGAGGAGATGGACGCCGGCACCGACGCCGGGATGTGCAACGGGCCGCTGGACTGCCCGCCTGAACAGGTCTGCAACCTGGGCGCCTGCCAGGAGCTGCCCTGCACCGACTCCAACGTCTGCCCCGGCGGATACGTCTGCGACCTTCAGACGGACCACCGCTGCGAGCGCATCTTCGGGTTCGGCGACGGCGGCGTCGACGGAGGCACCTCGGATGCGGGCGTGCAGGACAAGACGCCCCGGCCCTTCATCTCCGAGCTCGGCCAGATCTCCACGCCGCAGACGGCGGCCTACTCGGCCGATCGCGTCGTCAGCGCGTTCCCCTCGCTCAACGTGGATCTCGAGGCCGTGGATACCGCGCGCCAGTTCATGATCTTGGAGCAGGAGGGGCAGATCTTCGGCTACTTCACCGAGGACCGCGGGAAGACCTGGCGGACCATCCCGGTCGATCCGATCGGTACGCACCCGAAGGTCGTCTACGAGCCGCAATCGCGCACGATGTTCGCCTGCTACAACGCCTTCGGCGGCGTGCGTGTCCGCTCGAGCAGCGACTTCGGCAAGACCTGGAAGCCGGCGGCGCTCGACCTGGTGAATCCGCCGTCGGATGACGGCGGCATCGGCGATGCGATCCAGGGCTGCGCGATGGCGCCGTGGCAGGAGGGGCAGATCCTGTTGACCGCGGTGGACGGCGACCGGGTGGTGCTGTGGACGGTCAACAAGGACCTTACCCTCACCATGCCGGATCCGGAGGTGGTGTTCACCAGCACCGAGTCGCAGTTCGCACCCAAGGAGCTGGACCTCGCCACGCTGCCGTCGGATTTCATCGTCCACGTCCTGTTCACCTTCAGCCGGCCGACGACGACCTCCCCGGACACAGAGATCGCCGATTACTACCGCGACCCCGGCACCGGTGGGTTCGTCTACAAGCCGGTGCACAACCAGAACGGGTTCGACCAGTCCCAGCCCACGGTGGTGGTGGATCCGGTGACCAAGCGGGCGGTGGCGGCGTTCACCTCCAACGAGTCCACCGGCGGCCCCAAGCGCGACACCATCTACCTATCGTTCTGGACGCCCTCCAAGGTGTGGGCGACGGGCTCGGACCTGAACATCTTCGCGAAGAACTCGCTGGGCACCGAGTACGTGAACTTCCCGGAGCGGAAGCCGGGTGAGGACTGGATTGCTAGATCGCCCTCGCTCGCCGCTTCGAAGGACGGGAAGATCGTCCTCGCCTTCGCGGCCGGGGAGATGGTGTCCACCCAGCCGTCGCTCCAGGTCTGGAGCATCCCGTTCAGCTTCGATGCCCAGAACGTGATCATCCCGGCGATCAAGGGCTACTACGCGGCGGACGCCTCGCTGGTGAGCCCCACGCGCGTGGTGAAGCCGGCCTCGCAGGACACGGGTGGTCCTGTGATCGCCGCGGACGAGCAGATCTCGTTCTATTACGGCTTCGTCGAAGGCGTGGGCGCGATGGGTGACGTCGCCAACCGGCCGGTGATCGTCAGCTTCCCGAAGTAGCTGGCGGCGCCTGTCGCCAAAGGGGCTCCGGGCGCAATGGACGCGCGATTGGAGCCTGTACGGCGCGGAGTAGGGCGATCCGGGAGTCGGCCGCGCGCGCGTACCCGTGCGCGCAGGTCGACGGCGCCCGCGGTCACTGTGCCGCTGCGTGCGTTGCGCTCCACCGGCAGCGCTCGCAGCGGACGGGTCGCGACGTTCCGACCTCGCGACCCGTCGCCCGACGTGCCCGACACGTGGTTCGACGAGCTTTGCGAACGGGGGCGTCTTCAACCGCAAGGCGCAGCGGGGTCGAAGGAGGGCCGGGACGTGGCACTGGCGCTCACGCTCTCCGGCACGGGACACTGCAGGTTGACGCCGACGACCCGCTGCGGCGCGGTGTGGCGCGAGCGACTCGCTGTTTGCCCGCGCGGCGGTGCGCGAGCCCGCAGCAGGGACGACGGAAGGGCGTGTGCCATCGCCCGCCCCTTTTTTCCCTCGGGTGCGCTGGTGAACCGCGAGCGGGTGGTCAGGACGTACCCCCGGAGCGCCGCCGGCGAGCGCGACCACTTCGCCGCCAACGAACAGGGGGGCGTGTGGCGGATGTGCGTCGTCCGAACGTGCGTGCGTGGAAACGGCCCACGGGAACCCTACGCCCCTGCAGTGCGCCGCCGCGGTGGGGCGCGCGCGGAAAGGGCGGCAGCACCGGGTGATGGTGCCGCCATCCCGCAGCAGTCCCCGCTCACTACTGTGCGTCGGGGACCGCTGGAAGGGCCACGCGATCACCCTCCGGGATCGATGCCGCTGACGATCGCCCCGAGGTCGAGCCCGCCGGTGTAGCCGTAGGAGACGTACTGGTCGTAGCCGTAGACGACGACTCCGGCGCCGGGGAGCTGCACCTGGCCGGACTTCGGCGTCACCGAGATCGTGTGCACGCCGACGCTGACATCCTTGTTGACGGTGAAGAAATTGGTGGTCCCGACCTGCTGGAACGACGCCATCGGAATCGGCACGCCATCCACGCTGACGCTGTCGACCCGCGTGCTGTCGATGGAGATGGCGAGGAAGTTGTCGTTCAGGCCCGGCGCGGACTGTACCGTGTACTCCGAACGCCACTGTTCGACCGGTGGCAGCAGGATGAGCGAAGGGTCACCCTGGAACGCACCGCCCGAGGTCGCATCCTGCCCGGCGAAGATCTGCGCGACGGCGATCGGTTGATCGGCGGTCACCACGAAGTCGCTCTTGGAGTGGAACTCCATGTACGAGCCGCCGGCGAGCCTGCAGGTGTTCGACTGCAGCGTCCCCGAGAGGCAGCGGTTCGGCTGCATCACGTCGCTGGCGGAGAGCGGAGGGTCGATGGTCACCAGCGTCCCGTTCGGGCACTGCGAGGGCGGGCAGGAGGCGACCACCTTGTAATAGTCGGGCGACATCTGGGCGAACGACGCAAACGGCCCGGTGTTGCTGGTCAGGCGGACCGGGTGGCTTTTCTTGGCGACGAACTGCTTGCCCCAGGCCGCGAAGGGGAAGATCTGCTCCTCGACGTGATCACACGCCGCGGCGCTGTTGGGCATGATCGCGCAGGCGGCGCCGCCGAAGACGGCGATCGGTTTGGTGGGATCCGGCTGACCGTTGCTGTCGATGGATTCGATGACCGAACCGGTGAGGTCGTTGTTGACGCGGCAGGCGACGCCGAGGCCACCGAAGGGGTTGGGGGCGCACTCGATGTACTGGTTCCCCAGGTTCGTGGTGGCGATCTGCAGCACGTCGTACCGGTTGAGGTTGACCGTCGTGGTATCTCCCTTGTTCAGCGCCGGGATGCCCCCGCCGGCAGCCGTCTTCGCGGTCGACTTGATCCGCACGATGGTGTTGTCGGCCGTCGCCACGATCGTGATGTGACCGTTGCCGTCGCCGTCCGGCTGAGAGTTCGCGCTCTGCGCGAAGACCATGTGCGGATGCGACACCGCCACGTACTGCGAGGAGAGGATGTGCGCTGGCAACAGCAGCGACGCATCGTTCGAGTACGAGTTCACCGTCACGTTGGTGTACTTGCAGTAGCCGTTGCTCAGGCAGGTGCCGTTGCCATAGTCGATGCACGGCGCGAACAGCGAGTCACAGCCGTCTCCGAACGGCCCCGGGATCTGGTAGCACTGGGTGAACGTCTGGTTCGTCAGCACCGCGTCCAGCGGGCTGAACTGATAGACGGTCACCGGGCGTGAGGAGACGATCCGGTAGGCGTAGCGGGCCTTGCCCGTCACCGACACGCCGGTGGTCGCGCTCCCGCTGCCGATCGACTGCCACGGCACCTTGACGACGGTGAGCCCCTTCGACGGCGCGTTCTTCCCGTCCACTGGGACCGTCTTCAAGAGCTGCTCCGCGTTGTTGTACCAGCGGTAGATCTTCACCGTCGCCGGGCTGAGCGAACGGTTGGCGATCACGAACGCGAAGTCGGAGTCGTTCGTGCCCTGGCCGGAGCAGACGCCGCCCTTGTAGTTGACCTCCACCGAGTTGTCCTGGATCGCCGTCCAGTACTCGCAGCCGAAGTAGCTCTTCTGCGCCACCGCGTCCGCGCACTCGTCGACGCAGACGCCGTTCTGGCACTCGGCGTCCGGACCCATCCCGGGCTGGCTGGCGCAGGCCCTCGGCTCCCACGTCCCGGTCGCCGAGCAGACGTCCTGGAACTTCGGATCGCCGCCGCAGCGTGTGGCGCCGGGGAAGCAGTCCGGCGGCTTGCACATCGCTGGGCTCCCCGGGATGCACTGCTGCGAGATGCAGGTGCCATCGAAGTTGTCGCCGGAGTTCTTCCACGCCCAGGTCAGCGCGGGATCGTCTGTCTTGGAGCAGGTCTGAACGTTCTTCCCGTCCGGGCTGCAGCGGGTGGTGTTGGGCGCGCACTCGCGGCACTCACCCTGGACACACGTGCCCGTGCCCGCGCAGACGATGTCCTGCCAGCCGCTGCCGTCGCTGGGGCAGACCTGGATCGCCCCGGGGTTCTCCGGGTGGCAGCGCGTCACCCCGGGCTGGCAGGCGAGGCAGGTGTTGTTGAGGCAGAAGCCGTCGCCCACGCAGGTGAGCGAGGTGACCCACACGCCGTCCTCGTTGCAGGTCTCCACCGCCTTGTTGTCGGCACGGCAGCGCACGGCGCCCTCGGTGCACAGGAACAGCGGGGTGCCGCCGTCGGGGCCCGGAGGCTTCGGCACGCATTCACCGGTGAAGAGGTTGCACCGCTGACCATCGGGGCAGTCCGAGTCGCGGTCGCAGACGAACCGGCACTCGCCGTCGATGATCCGCTCGTTCTCGCCGCAGGTCAGACCCGAGTCCGGTGTGGAGACGATACGGGTGTTGTCGCAACCCGCGGCAAGCGCCAGCACCAGGGCAGTGGAGACGAGAACCGGGAAACGAACATAGCCCATGCAACCCCTCGACGCTGCCGGCATGTAGGGCCGGATAGGGTCAAGTGGTTTACCTGTTGCCGTAGGTCGACGGCAAGCCGGGCGGCCGGGCGTGAGACGCGGGCGATTCGCTTCTGGGCTTACTTGTCCAGCTCGTCCACCAGCGAGGTCCAGTCGTCCTCGTCGCTGGAGACGCGGGGGACGTTCATCACCACGGTGCGATCATTCCCTTCTTCGTCGCCGAGCGCCGGGCCGGCTGCGGGCTGCTTCGCCGCAGGAGGCGCCATCACCGTCGACGGCCGCGACGCAGCCGGGGTGGCGGCGGGCTTATTGGGCGCGCTCTTCGAGGCGACCGGGATGGTCAGCCGCGCAGGGTTGGCGGAGGCGAGCGGGGCGGCCTTCGCAGGCGCGGGCGCGGGCGCGGGCGCGGCGGCGGCGCGGGCGGCCTTCACCGCCTCGGCGGGCAGCGTGTTCACCACCGTCTGCGGTTCGAGGTCCTCGAGCGCGGCGGCGGCGGCCTGCAGCGAGCTGGCGGCCGTGGCGGGCTTCGGCCCGGGCTTGTTCTTGTACCGCTGCAGCTCCAGCTCCACGACCTTGAGCGCCCTCGACTTCTCCTGCAGCGCGGACTGCAGCCGACTGACCTCCTGGGCCTTGAGGGTGTCGCGCCGCTCCAGCTCGGCCTTGTGCTTCGCCTGGAGCTCTTCGATCTCCCGGCTCAGCCGCGCCTCCACGTCCTTGCGATCGCGCAGCGCCGCCTGCAGCTTCTGCAGCGCCTCGTGCGCCTTCGCCTCGGACGCTTGCGCCCGCTGCGCGGCCTCCTTCTCCGCGCGGAGCTTCGCGCCGTGGGCGTTCTCCACCGCCAGCTCCAGCTCCTGGATCTTCTTCGCGCGCGCGGTGAGGGACGCCTGGGCCTCGCGCACCTTCTGTTCGAGCTCGGCGATCCGCGCCTGCGACTCCTGGCTCACCTGGGCGATCCGAGCCTCGGTGCGCGCCAGCTTCTGCGCCGCCTCGTCGAGGAGGCGCCGCGCCTCGGCCTTCTCCTGCTGCAGCTGCGAGCCCAGCTCCTTCTCCCGCGCCTGGCTCTGCTGAAGCTGCTGGGAGAGGGTGGCCTTGATGGTGTCCCGCTCGTGCTGCGCCTGGGCCCACGCCTTCTGCGACTTCTGCAGCTCGTTGGTGCGTTCGGCGAGCTCGGCCTTGACCGCCTCCAGATCCTGCCCGGCGCGGGCCAGCTTCTGGGCGAGCTCGTCCTGTTTCTTCTGCGCCTCCGCCGACAGGTGCTTGACCTTCTGGTCGAGCTGCTTGATCTGCTCGTTCTTCGCGATCGCCTCGCGGCCGGCGAGGTCCTGCACGCGCTGCTTCTCCTGCAGCGCCGCCGCCAGCTTCCGATCCAGCTCGGTCTTCTCCCGGGTGAGGGCGGCGAGATCGTTCTGAAGGATCTCCTCGCGCCGCTGGGCCTCTTCCGTGAGCGTCTGGATCCGCTCCTCGAGGTGCGCGCGCGTGTCCTCGCCATGCGCGACCTGCGCGGTGAGCTGGGTGACCTCGGCCACGCGCTGACCGAGCTCCTGCTTTAATGCCGCCAGCTGCTCGGAGAGGTCGAGCGCGTGATCCTTCTGCGCCTCCAGCTGGCCGGTGAGATCGGCGGTGGTGGCCTGCAGCTGCGCGCGCGTCTCGCCGTGCGCCTTCTGCTCGCGGGCCAGCTCGCTGCGCGTGTCTTCGAGGTTGGCGCGGGTGGCGGCGAGATCGACCGAGGTCGCTTCCAGCCGGCTGCGCAGATCGTCCCGTTCGGAGGTGAGGGCGCTGATCTGTTCGGCGGTCTCGAGCTGTAGCCGCTCGTGCGCCGCCTTCTCCGCCTCGTAGTTGCCGGACGCCTCGGAGAGCTCGGCCCGCAGCTGGCCGATCTGCCCCATGAGGTCCTCTTCCAGCTTCGATCGGGACGCCTCGGCCTGGCGCAGGAGCCCGTTGAGCCGCTGGATCTCGTTCCGCGCCTGCTTCAGCTCGGTCTCGCGCTCGGTGCGCTCCTGGACCGTCTTCTGCAGCTCCGCGCGGGTCTCCTGCTGGACCACCCTGAGCTTGCCCAGCTCGGCGTCGAGCGTGTCCCGCGCGCCGATGGTCTTCGCCAGCTCCGCCTGCGTGTTCGCCAGCGCGTCCCGGGTCTCGGCGAGGCTGTTCCGCGTCTGCTCCAGCTCGCCGTGGGTGGCCTCCAGATCGCCGCGCGTTTCGGCGAGGGTGGCCTCGGTCTGGGAGAGCTTGAACCGGGTCTCCTCCAGGGTTCGCTCGGTTGCGCCCAGGCTCTGCTGCAGCTGGGTGATCTTCTGGTCGCGCGCGGCGACCTGGCCCTCCAGCGCGCGGATGTCCTCGTGCCGCGCGGCGACGTCCTTCTGCAGATCGTCGACCGTGTTGTGGAGGGACTGGATCGTCGCGTCCGCGTGCGACAGCCGGGCGGTGAGGTCCTGCTCCAGCGCGTCTTTGGCGTCCCGGAGCGCGGCCAGCTCGCCCTGCAGCTCCTCCTCGCGATCGGCGAGGTGCGCCTTCGCCGCCTCGACCTCGCCCTCCAGCTCGCCGATCTTCTCAAGGTGGGTGGCGATCTGCGCGTTGAGGTCGGCCTCGGTGCGCTCGCCGCGCTCGCGCGTCTCGTTGAGCTCCTGGTCGAGCGCGGCGATCTTCGCGTCGCGCTCCGCCAGCCGCTCGGTCATCGTCTGGGCGATCTCGTCGCGCTGGACGCGCAAATCGTCGCCGCGGGCGCGGGCCTGATCCAACTCGGCGGAGAGCTCCTGGATGTGCGCGGCGGTCTTCTCCTCGAAGTCCTTCCGCTCCTGCTTGAGGGCGGTGATCTCCTCCTCAGCGAGCTGGGCGCGCTGGGTCCAGGTGGATACCTGGCTCTGCAGATCCGCGACGGTGGCCTCGCGTTCGGCCCGGGCTGCCTCCAGCTCCGCCACCTTCGCGGCGAAGTCCTGTTCCCAGCGGGCGATCTGCGCGTCGCGGTCGGCGCGCGTCTGCGCCAGCTCGTCGCGCACTCTGGCCAGCTCGCCGTCCAGCTCGGCGATCCGCGCCTCGTGGGCGGCGATCGTCTCGGTGAGGCTCTTCTCTTTGACCTCGAACTCGAGGGTGGCGGTGGCGTACTCCTTCTCCAGCTTGTGCAGCTCGTTGCGCTGCTCTTCGAGCTCCACGGCGCGGCGGGCCAGCTCCTCGTCGCGGTTGGCCACCTCCTTCTTGAGGAGGTGGATCTCCTTGGAGTGGGAGGAGACGACCTCGATCAAATCCTTCTCGCCGATCGCCTTCTGGAGGTACATCTCCTCCAGCGCCGCGCCGTGCTCCCGCTCCTTGCGCGCCATCTCCTGCTGGAGCGCGTTGAAGCGGGTGATCCAGTCGTTGATCTGATCCTTGTAGCCCTGAAGCTCGACGTCCTTGTCGTGGAGCCGGTCCTCGACCGAGAGCAGCTCGCGCTCACGGACGCTCCAAATCTCCGAGATGCGGGCGATCTGCGCCTCGCGGATCTTCAGCTCGTCGCGGAGGATCTGCAGCTTGCCCTCGGGCGTGCCCAGCAATTCGCGCCGAGGCGGCGGGCGGCGGGGCTGGCGGGACTCGGCGAGCAGCTCCGCCTTGCGATCGGCGATCGACGAGAACGCGCGTTCGAGGAAGGCGCGGTCCTCTTCGGTGATCGCGCTGCGGCGTTCGCGGCGGGGCAGCTTCGGAGGGCTGCCGGGCGTGGTGCGGATGGGCGGAGGCACGGGCGGCGGCGACGACTGGAAGGCGGCGGTCCCCGATTCTGCGCCGTTGAGCCCCAACGCCGAGTCCAGAGAGGAGTCCACTTCGTCCGTGCGCGGGGGAACGAGACCCGTGGCGAGCTCTGCCAATTGGTTCACCTGGAAGGGGACGGCGAGGTATCCGTCCGCGCGATCGGGGCGGCGAGCGTGCTGCTCGAAGCCCTCCTGGTTCATCACCGACGAGAGCAGCAGCACCGGCGGCGGCTGGCCGAACTTGCCCTTCTTGATCTCCCCGCACAGGACGAAGCCCGAGGTGTCGGGCAGCTCTGCGCGCAGGACGACCAGGTCCGGACGACGCAGCCCCAGCTCGCGTGAGGCCTCGGCGGCACTCGGCGCCATCGCGGTCTGGAAGCCCGCGTTGCGCAGGACGGAGGCCATGCTGAGCGCGAATTCGTTCTGACTTTCGACGATGAGGACGCGGCGTTCCATGGGCCCCGGCGAGAGCCTTGAATCCTAGCCCCCGCCGGTGCGGGAGGGAACGGATTGAACCGGCGGTGCGCCCGGCTGAACGGTCTCGGGCGGAGGTCCGTCGCGCCCCGGAAAATTGGTGGGCGGCGTGGGCCGCGCGAACTGCGCTCCCTCGGGCGGGCAGTAGCCATGCACCAGCTGGGCGAACCACGCGTCGAGGCGGCTTTCGGGCATGGGCGCCGGGGCGTACGCAACCGGTGGCGGATCGTCCATGGGCCCGACCACCGCGTCGTCCGCGCTCTCGACCTCCGACGCCTGGGATGCCGCGGACGTCTCGACGACCTGGTCGGCGGAGATCTCGCTGGGGCCCTCGTCGTCTGCGGAATGGACCTCGTCGGGATCGACCTCTTCCGGACCTTCTGCCGACGTTGCCGGATCGAGCAGCGCCGGGTCGATCACCACAGATGGCGCTTCGACCGGGACCGGCGGAGGTGGCGGGGCCGCGCTGGTCGCCGTGCTGGTGACCACCCCGACAGGGGGGATCGGCCGCGCAGGCAGCTTCGGCTGGGACAGTGCTTCCGGCGGCCCCGCGACATGGTGTCGGGGGACCGCATCCGTGGGCAGCTTCGGTTGGGGAAGCGCTTCGAGCGGCGTGCCGGCGACGAGTGGTCGGGAGACGGCGTCGGAGGGCACCTTTGACTGGGGCAGCGGTTCCGGTGTCTCTGCGCCGTGGCGTCGCGGGACGGCATCTGTCGGCAGCTTCGGCTCGGGCAGAGCCTCGAGCGGAGTGCCGGCGACGAGCGGGCGGGAGACGGCGTCGGAGGGCACCTTTGACTGGGGCAGCGGTTCCGGTGTCTCTGCGCCGTGGCGTCGCGGGACGACATCTGTCGGCAGCTTCGGTTGGGGAAGCGCTTCGAGCGGCGTGCCGGCGACGAGTGGTCGGGAGACGGCGTCGGAGGGCACCTTTGACTGGGGCAGCGGTTCCGGTGTCTCTGCGCCGTGGCGTCGCGGGACGGCATCTGTCGGCGGCTTCGGCTCGGGCTGAGCCTCGAGCGGAGTGCCGGCGACGAGCGGGCGGGGAACGGCCTCAGAAGGCACCTTCGACTGGGGAGGTGCATCCAGCGGGATCTCCGTGCCGTGGTGTCGCGGGTAGGAATCTGTCGGCAGCTTCGGCTGGGGAAGCGCTTCGAGCGGGGTGCCCGCGACGAGCGGCCGCGCGCCGGCCTGAGTGGGCAGCTTCGGCTGGGGAAGCGCTTCGAGCGGAGTGCCCGCGACGAGCGGCCGCGCGCCGGCCTGAGTGGGCAGCTTCGGCTGGGGAAGCGCTTCGAGCGGAGTGCCGGCGACGAGCGGCCGCGCGCCGACCTGAGTGGGCAGCTTCGGCTGAGGTAGCGCTTCGAGCGGGGTGCCGGCGACGAGTGGCCGGAAGACGGCTTCGGGTGGCAGCTTCGGCTGCGGAACCGCTTCGAGCGGTGTGCCCACCGCGAACACGACCGAGCCGGCCGGCGGCTTCGCCGGGCGCGGGGCGGCGAATGCCGGCGCATGAGGCGACAGCTGTTGCGCCGCTGCAACACTCCGCTGCTCCGGCGTAGACGTGGTCGCCGACGGGTGCGCGGCCGGGGCATGTGGAGTTGCACGAAGCTCATCCGGCGCGATCTCGTCGACCGGCGCAGGCGGAGAGGGCGGGGGCTCGCGCAGCGGCGTTCCCATCACCCTGCGCGGCTCGGAGGGAGGCGTCGCCGACGGTTCGGTTCCGTGCAGCTCCGGAGGTTCGCGCAGCGGAGTGCCCAGCACCACCCTCGGCTCGTCGTTCGAAGCGGCGTTCGGATCGGTGCCGACGCCATCGTCCCGGATGGGTGTGCCCATCACCACCGGCTGCTCGTCGTGCGCGATCGCCGGGTGCGTGGCGGCCGCGTTCTCATCGGCCAGCTCTTCGCGCCGCCGCCGTCGGCGCTCGCGACGTCTGTCGGCCGCGAATCGGCCGGAAGCGCTCCGCTCGGCGAACGGGCCGTCGATCGCCGGATCGGTGCCGCCGCTTCGTCTGCCCGGGCCCGAGCGGACGTCCGGATCGGTTCCCGCCTCCCGGCTCCCGAACGCTCCGGGCGCTTCCGAAGACCGCACGTGGGACATCGGCGTGCCAATCAAGGTGGGGGCGGGCCCGCCCGCTTCGTCGTCTGTGGGCCGCGTGGACGGCGCCAGCCCGGTGAGCTCGAGGTACACCTGCCGGAGCCGCGCGCGGATCGCGTTCGCGTCATGCTGACGCCGCGCGAGCGCAAACGCCGCCTTCCCCATCCGCACGCGCCGCTTCGGGTTCTTCGCCAGCGCGACGAGGCATTCGCTGATGTCCTCCGGATCGCCCGGTTCGTGGAAGAGCGCCACCTCCTCGGTGAGCAGCTCGCGGGCCATCGGCAGGTCCGAGGCAATGACGGGCCGGCCGGCGGCGAGATACTCGCCCACCTTCGACGCGGCGCCGCCCTGCACGCGGTTGCGATCCAGATCCTCGAGCGGGAGCACGCCCACGTCCGCGAGCGCGAGCACCTTGTGGAGATCGTCGTGTGCGACCGGGGGCTGGAGCTCCACCTTCCCGCCCAGTTTCAGCTCTTCGATCAGATCCTCCAGCAGTGGCTTCCACGCCGTGTGCGCCGGGCCCACCACGACGAGCCGGAGGTCGACTTCGCGCAACGCGTGTTGCATGGCGCGCAACAGGGTGGGCAGGCCCTGCCAGCCGACCTGGCTTCCGAGGTAGAGGACCCGCATCGGCGAGGCGTCGGGCGGGCCCATCGCGGCTTCGGTGTAGGGCTCGAGGTCGACCGGGGCGCGGAGGACCTCGATGTTCTTTGGCGAGACGCCGAGCGACTGGATCAGCCCCCGGGTGACCTCCGAGCCGGTGATCACCCGGTCGGCGTTCATCAGGCAGTACAGCTCCTGCCGCCGGACTTTGGCGAGGAACTTCCGGTCGCCTTCCAGCTCTGGGTGGATGAAGCGCAGCTCCTGGGAGGGAAAGGTCTGCGCGTCGTAGACGAGCTTGTAGCCATAGGTCTCGCGCAGCTCGCAGAGCGCATAGCCGCCGAACGGATCGGTGAAGTGGACGACCGCGTACTCTTCGCTCTCGAGTTGGCGGCGCACCGCGCGATCGAACGTCTGCAGCTTGGAGAGCAGATCACCCGTGCCGACCGGGACGCGCAGCAGCCGCGCGCCGTGGTAGCGCTCGATGTGCGAGTGATCCGGCGTCTTGGCGGTGAGGCCGACGACGTTGAAATGGTCCGAAAGCCCGCGCAGATATTCAGTGATCCGCCGCGAGGATCCCGTGGGGGCGGGAATGACGTCGAAGCTGCACAACAACAGCCGGGGCAGGTCGCTCAAGGCCGGCGAAGGATACCGCAACCAACATCGAACGGACCCGGACGTTGACCCGTCTCCCCGGCGACCCTAAACGCCCACCGGTTACTCACTTCTCACCAGCGACCACCAACTCTCTCCGATGCCTTCTCTGAAGCAGTGGACGGTGAAGCACCTCCGCGAATTGGCGCGAAAGCATCTGGGCAGGGGTCACAGCCGGCTCAAGACGCGGGAGGAGCTGATCGCCGCGCTGAAGAAGGTGATGAAGCTGCCGGTGGAGGTCGCGCCCACCGAGCCGCCGCCAGCTGTCAAACAACCGCCCGGTGCACAGCCGCCCCGAGCAGCGCCGCCCGCGCCGCCGCCTCCGCCGCCGTCGCACCCGGCCGAACCGCTGGTGGAGGGCTTCTTCGTCGCGCGGGTGCAGGGCGAGGACGAGGCCCGCGTTCACCACCTCACGCGCACCGAAGGCCCGCCGCCACGGGAGACGCGCGTTGCGCAGCCCACCCACGCCGAAGCGCTGCCCGAGCTGCCCACGGCGTACGGCAACGACCAGATCGTCCTCTGCGCGCTCGACCCGCACACGGCCTGGACCCATTGGGACATCCGGCCCGGAACGAGGGACGGCGCGTTCGCGGGGCTCGCGGCGCCGCGCGTGGTGCTCCGGGTGCTCTGCGATGGCCGCGAGGTCCGGCGCCTCGACGTCGCGCTGGAGTCGCGCAGCTTCTACCTCCATGGGCTGGAGCCCGCGCAACACTACCGCGTGGAGCTGTGCGCCCTCGGCGCAGACGGGACGCTCCGGCGGATCGCGAAGGCCAGCAACACGGTGCAGCTCCCCTCGGATGCGGTCTCCACCGATCGCTCCGTGCGGATGATGCGCGTCCCGTGGGGGCTGCCGCTCGGCAGGCTGCGCGAGGCCATCCAGAGCGGTGAGGTCCCGGCAGCGCCCGTGCCTCCGCCGCCGCCCACCACGATCCTCCACGAACATTGGATCCCCGGTCCGGCGAGCGGCTCGTGGCAGCTGCAGCGCTGGCAGGAGGAGCTCGAGCTGGTGCCGCGCGCCCTGGAGCCGTTGCCCCCGCCGCCTCTGCCGGGTGGGCCTTTGGGCTCGAGCGGCAGCGGCTTAGGCCGCTTCGAGGAGGGCCGATGAAGGGCTTTCTGGCGATCGTCCTCCACGCACACCTGCCGTACGTGCGCCACCCCGAGTACCAAGACTTCCTCGAGGAGGACTGGCTGTACGAGGCGATCACCGAGACGTACCTGCCGCTTCTGCAGGTGTTCGATCGCCTCGACGCCGAGGGCGTCCCCTTCCGGGTGACGATGACGCTCACGCCCACGCTCGTCGGGATGCTGCGCGACGAGCTCCTGATGGCGCGTTACTCCGCGCGGCTCGACCGGCTGTGCGAGCTGGCCGACAAGGAGGTCCGGCGCACGCGCGACGACGCTACCTTCGGGCCGCTGGCGCACTTCTACCGTGACCATTTCGAAGGGCTGCGCCGCGACTTCCACGATCGCTATCGCCGCGACGTGGTCGGCGGGTTCCGCCGGCTGCAGGACGAAGGGCACCTGGACATCGTCACCTGTGGCGCGACGCACGGCTTTCTGCCGTTGATGCAGCACCAGCCCGAGGCGGTGCGCGCGCAGATCTCCGTCGCCGCCAGCCACTACCGGCGGCACTTCGGGCGGGACCCTTCGGGGATCTGGCTGCCGGAGTGTGGCTACTACCCGGGCGTGGAGACCTTCCTCGCGCAGGAGAACCTCCGCTTCTTCTTCACCGACACGCACGGGTTGTCGTTCGCCACGCCGCGGCCGCTCTACGGTTGCTACGCGCCAGTGTTCACCGAGGCCGGCGTGGCGGCGTTCGCGCGCGATCCGGAGAGCAGCCAGCAGGTCTGGAGCGCCGAGCACGGCTACCCCGGCGACCCGGTCTACCGCGAGTTCTACCGGGACATCGGCTGGGACCTCGACCTCGACTACGTGCGCCCGTACATCCAGCCCACCGGCGATCGAAAGAACACAGGCATCAAGTACTACCGGATCACCGCGCGAGGCTCTCCACACAAGGAGCCGTGGGATCCGGCGCTGGCGCGCGCGCGCGCCGTCGAGCACGCCGGCAACTTCCTCTTCAACCGCGAGAGGCAGATCGACTGGCTCGCCTCGCAGATGGCCGGCAAGCCGCCGATCGTGGTGGCGCCGTACGACGCGGAGCTCTTCGGCCACTGGTGGTTCGAGGGGCCGTGGTTCCTGGAGGCGTTGATCCGCAAGGTCACGTTCGAGCAGCACACCTTCCGCCTGGCCACGCCGTCCGACTACCTGCGCGAGAACCCGGAGAACCAGGTGTGCACGCCCACGCAGTCCTCCTGGGGCGAGCGGGGCTACGCCGCGATGTGGCTGAACGGCACCAACGACTGGATCTACCCGCACCTGCACCATTGCGCGGATCGGATGGTGGAGCTGGCGAGCTCGCGGCCGGACGACGTCTCCGCGCTCGAGCGCCGCGCCCTCAACCAGGCGGCGCGCGAGCTCCTTCTGGCCCAGGCCTCGGACTGGGCGTTCATCATGAAGACCGGCACCATGGTGGACTACGCGGTCCGCCGCACTCGCGAGCACGTGGCGCGCTTCCTGCGCCTGGACGACCAGATCCGCCACAACGCCATCGACGAGGGCTGGCTGGCGTGGGCCGAATCGAAGGACAACATCTTCCCGGAGCTGGATTACCGGGTGTACCGGCGGTGAGCGCCGGGCTTTCTTCGGGCTCCGCGGTCGTGCCCGTTGCGCTAGATTTGGCCCCATCCACACGCCCGAACGACAGCTCCCGCGCCTTCGCCGCGCACTGAAGATCCTCCTTCCGGATGGTTGGACCGGCGAGGTGGTGGACTTGTCCGCCACCGGGATGCGGGTCCGGAGTCTCGTCCGGCTCGAGCGGCTGCAGACGATCGAGGCCCGCGTGGTCCTGCGGGACGGAAACTCGGTGGCGGTGCGGGGACGGGTGGTGTGGACGCAGGAGGCCACCGGCGTGGCCGGGCCGGCGGAGTTCGGGCCGGAGCTGTCGGAGGTGCCCGAGGCCTACTTCTCCGCGCTCGCCGCGCTGTTCGCGGACTCCGAATAGAAAGGGTGCACGCGTGGCCGGCCTCCCGAAGCACAAGCTGCACAAGCTGCTCGAGCGTGCCCAGGCGCACCTGGTCCGAAACGAGTTCGGCGACGCGGAGGCGCTGCTCCGGGAGATCGCCCGGTCCGCGGACAAGATCCCCGCGCAGGTCATCAGCTTCCTCGGCGACGCGGTGCTGGGGCAGGGCCGCGAGGACGAGGCGGTCTCCCTCTGGCAGAAGGAGCTGGAGAAGAATCCGAAGGACCCGGAGCTCAACGCGCGGGTGGGGATGTCGCTGTCCCGGCGCGGGAAGCACGCGGAGGCGGTGGCCTACCTCGAGCGCGCGCAGGGCGAGAAGCGGCAGGATCCCGCGACCCTCATCCACCTCGCGTGGGTGCTCGCGGAGCTGGGGCGGCTGGCCGACGCGGAGCGGACGATTGGCCGGGCGATCGGAATGGGCGCCGGGCCCGAGGGACGTCTGGTGCTGGCGATGATCCGCGGCCGGCAGGGACGGTACGCGGACGCCGAGCGGCTGTGCGAGGAGATCGAGCGCAGCGCTCCATCGGACGAGGTGATCGACGCCGCGCGATCGATGCGAGCGGACGCGCGGCTGCTGCAGGGAGACGCCGCCGGAGCGCTCGAGCTGTGGAAGGCGGTGCGCGCGCGGGGGCGGCTGGAGCCTTCGCACCTGGGGCACATGGCCTATGCCGCGCAGCTTGCGGGCGAGCCGACTCTGGCGGACGCGCTGATCGAGGAGCGCTCGCGGCAGGGCGCCAACGCCGAGGACCTGTTGCTCTTCGCGCAGGTGTCGAACCTGCGCGGGCGGCCGGAGCAGGCGCTGGAACAACTCCGTCAGGCGGACGAGGCGCAGGGGATCCGCTACCCCGGCCACGACTTCGAGGTGCAGGCCACCCGCGGGCGCGCGCTCCGGCTCCTGGGGCGCCGCGAGGAGGCCAGAAAGATCCTCTCCGCGCTCGCCGACTCCGCCGAAGGCGCCAGCGCGCGGCTGGGGCCGAAGGTGCACATCGACCTCGGGCACCTGGCCGCCGAGGAGGGCGACTTCGAGACCGCCGCCGCGCACTTCCGGGCCGCGCTCAAGATGGACCCGGGCGATCCGGAAGCGCAGCGCGCGCGGGAGCTCACCGCGCGCCGCGTGGCCTGGCGTGAGGAGATTGCGGCTTCGGCGGAGGCGAGGGTGGAGGCGGTAAGGGCCGAGGCCGAGGCGCTCAAGCGGCGCTTCTTCCAGCGCGAGGGCGAGCTGGAGGCGCTGCGCGCGGAGCTGGAGCGGCTCAAGGCGGCGCAGGCGGAGGTGCTCGCCCAGGCGAAGCAGGCGCAGGAGGAGGCGCGGCGCGCGGCGGAGAAGGCGGCCGCGGACGCGCGCGCCCAGCAGCAGCAGAAGCTGCGCGAGGAGCTGGCCCAGCGCGAAGCGGAGGCGGAGGAGAAAGGCCGCGCCAACGTGGAGGCGGCGCTGGGCGCGGCGCTGTCACGGGTTCCGCGCCCGGTGCTGGAGGCCTTCCTCGTAGCGGAGAAGACCTTCCAGAAGGCGCTCTACGCGGATCTGCCCGCCGCCGCGGTGGTGGTGCTCTACACCGGCGCGTTGGAGCGCGCGCTCTACACCTTCTTCGTGGAGCGCTTCCAGAAGTGGCTCCGCGAGAGGGGCCGGCTGCAGGACTTCCTCCGGGGGGCGGTGCGTGAGCGCCGGGGCACGCGCGTGGAGTACTTCGACCACTTCGTCGAGGCCTTCGACGAGGAGCGGCCGGGGCGCGCGCCGTCCATGGGCGAGGTGGGCCGCGTGCTGGAGCGCCGCCACGAGTCCTATCTGCGCGCGTTCGCCGACTTCCTCGCCGAGACCTGGCGCGTGGAGGACGCCTTCTTCGACGAGCTCGCCGCCTTCGTCCACTGGAGCAAGACGGAGCTCCGGGATCCGGTCGCACACGGCCGCAGCGACGAGGTCACCTACGACAAGCTCCGCCGCTTCCGCGAGACGCTGCTGGGGACGCTGCTCGCGAAGCTCGTGGCCTAGAACGGCTACTGGCCCCGGAGGATGCCGCCGCCTTCGGTGGTGATGAACACGTCGGTCGCGGAGTAGCCGGACACGGAGGTGGGCCGGCGCTGCGCGCCCGTGTCGATGACGCTCCACTGGGCGCCGTTGAAGCGCAGCCCGTAGCCGAAGGGCATCGGGTTCACCGTCCAGGCCACCGCATAGAGATTGTCGACCGACGATCCCCACAGCCCGGTGATCGTCTCCGGGAGCACGCCTCCCGGTGCGTCGATCACGTTGAGGTTCGCGGTGTCCCAGTACACGCCGTAACGGGCCTCGCCGAAGGCGTAGACCTCGTTGGCACCCGGCGACCACACGGCGCGGTAGTCGGCGTGGTTCACGTCGGGGTCCGTGATGGTCCGCGCGTTGCGCAGGAGCACCGAGTCCCCGCCGATCCAGATCTCGTTGGCGCTCGGGCAGTGGATGGCGTGCAGGTCGGTGACGGAGAGCAGCTGGGGCGACCCGGGCGACAGCTGCGGCCCCACGCCGCGGAACCAGCTGCCGCCGCCGCTCACGGCGATCACCTCGGCGCCGCAGACTGCGAGGTCGTAGATCGGCGCGGACGAGACGAACTGGGGCAGCCAGCTCGAGCCGTCGTAGTGCCAGATCGTCCCTTCGCCGCCGGCGAACACGTCGCTCGCGCTGCGCGCGGTCACGCTGTACAGCGGGCCGGAGAACGGCTGGAACCCGAGCTCTTCCCACACGCCCTGACTGTTGCGGATCATCACCTTGCCCACCTTGATCGCGCAGTCGTCGCTGGAGCACTCGTTCTGCACCGCCACCTGCGCGGTGCTGGTGGCGTACACGTCCGCCACGTCTCCGTAGAACCCACTGGAGAGCTCGGTGAAGGTGCCGGCCTCGTACTTCCAGATGCTGCCGAGATCGCCTACCGCGTAGCCGGTCGATCCGGCGCCGAAGATGTCGCGCACCAGCTGCCGTTGACGCAGCGGCGCGTCGGTCCAGGTCCCGTTGTTGCCGGTCACGTCCGGCGTGTAGACGAACAGAAACGGGCTCAGCGCTGCTCGCGCGCCCACTACCACCTTGCCGTCGACGATGCCCACCGCGGTGAGCGCGTCGACCGCCGGCGTCGCCGGCAGGTTGATCGCGGTCCAGCCGTTGTTCCGGAAGTGCCACAGCTTGTTCGCGCCGATCGCCCAGCCCTCCGAGCCCGTCGCGTCGGAGAGCACTGCGTCGACCAGCTGCACGTTGAGCTGCGTGTCGTAGAGCGAGTCCCAGGTCTGGGTGCCGGGATCGAAGATATAGATGGATCCGCGGTTGCCCACGGTGACGAAGCCGCCCTGGCCGTCGCCCTTGACGTCGGTGAGCGTCTCGAACGACGGGCTGTACGCGGTCACCCAGTCTCCGTCGCGCCGCACCAGCACGTCGTTGCCGTAGCCGACCGCCATCCCGTGCGTGCCGTCGTACCAGAGCGAGGTTGGCTGCACGGTGTTGAAGACCCTCACGGAGGGCGGCACGTCGGGATCGCTCAGCTCCGCGAGCACGCCGCTGTTGCCCGACGTCCCCACTGCGACGACGGTGCCTGGCAATCCGCCGGCGATTGCCCGGAGCGTGATCATCGGCGTGGAGAACAGGCGGGTGAAGGCGCCTGCCGTGGACCGGGAGATGACCGTGGCGTTGCCACCGACGAACAGCGCGGTGCCATCCGGCGCCACCGCGCCGCCGAACAGGTCGTTCCCGGTGGGCAGCGGGTTCTCGTGCACGAAGGCCGTGGGCCCGGCGGTGGTGCCCACGACGCGCACGGTGGCGGTCTTCACTGCGTCGCCGGCCTGGGCGGTCAGCGTGGCGGTGCCCGGGGCGAGCGCCTCCACCAGCCCATTCGAGACCGTCGCCACGCGTGCGGGGACGATCGTCCAGATCACCTCGGCGTCGGGGAGGGGGTTGCCTGCGGGATCGGTGACGCTGGCCTCGAACTGAGCGGTCTGGCCCACCATCAGCTGGACGGCTTCGGGAGTGAGCTTGATCTCGCTCACCGCCGGCTTGAGCGGGCTGGTGATCCAGAACGTCCCAAGGCTCGTGGTCTGCGCGGTGACGACCTTCTGATCGGGGAACGAGTCGGGGGAGGGGAGCGCTTCGGGCGTTCCATGGGCGATCATCCACCGCATGTCGAAGGTGGCCGGATCGATGCCATTGGCCGGGATCCGCTCCTCCAGCCAGGGGATCCCAATGGTCACCGGCTCGGCGAACTTTAGCGCCAGCGGGCGGATCCGGTAGCCGTAGCTGATCCGCTGGCGGCCAGTGACCGGCGGAGTGTCATCGTCATCGTCCACCACCTCGACAGTGATCGTCGTCCCCGGTGCGACCGCGTTCCGCGGGATGTCCAGAAAGACGCCCTCGCGGACGAACTTCCCGCCTTCGGGGCCCACCTCGATGATGTTTCCGCCGTCAGGTCCGGTGTCGATCGGGCCGGGACATGCGGTCAGAACGGCCAGCCAACACGGCGCCCAGAGAAGCCGTCGCATCAGTGAAACCCTTTCCTTCGGCCCCGTTAGAAGGTGAATGTACGGGAACCCTGGTCATACACCAACGGTTGTGCGCACCGCCCCGTCCTGTGGTGAGAAGGCGGAAAGCTTCAGTCCACCCCCTCGCGTTCGCCGCCTTCCGGAAGGTGCCTGATGTCTCCCGCTCTCCAACTCGCCGTGCTTGCGGCAGCGACCGTCGCCGCCCCGGCGCTCGCCCAGCAGCCGGCCCGCTCGCAGAACCCTCAGCAGCCCGCGACCCGCGAGGTCGCCGCGCTCCCGTCCTTCGCCGACCTGGTCGAGTCGGTGAAGTCGGCGGTGGTCAACGTCGACGTGCAGACCCGGGTCAAAGGCGGCGGGCCGATCGGCGCCGAACGCTTCGGGGACGATCTGTTCGAACACTTCTTCGGCGGTCCCCACGGGCTAAGGCCCGAGGAGCGGTTCCGCGAGGGGCTCGGGTCAGGCTTCATCATCGACTCGAAAGGGGTGATCCTCACCAACGACCACGTGGTCGAAGACGCGGTGAACATCGAGGTTACCCTCGACGACGGCCGCACCTTCAACGCCGAGGTGGTGGGCCGCGATCCGCTCACGGATGTGGCGGTGATCAAGGTCAAGGAGAAGGTGGACAACCTGCCCGCGGTGAAGCTGGGCGATTCGGACAAGCTCCGGGTCGGTGACTGGGTGGTGGCGATCGGCAACCCCTTCGGCCTGGCCTCCAGCGTGAGCGCGGGGATCGTCTCCGCCACCTCGCGCAACATCAACATCGGCCGCTACGACGAGTTCATCCAGACCGACGCGGCGATCAACCCGGGCAACTCCGGCGGGCCGTTGTTCAACCTGCAGGGCGAAGTGATCGGGATGAACTCGCTCGTGGCCTCGGGGGCGGGGATCGGCTTCGCCGTGCCGTCGTCGCTGATCCGCGCGATCCTCCCGCAGCTGGAACGGACCGGGAAGGTGGTCCGCGGTTACCTCGGCGTTCAGATCCAGGACCTCACGCCGAACCTGGCCAAAGCCCTGGGCGTCCCCAGCTCGCACGGAGCGATCGTCACCGACGTCACCGCCGGCACCCCGGCCGCCCAGGCGCTCCGGCGCGACGATGTGATCGTCGCCCTCAACGGGAATCCGGTCGAGTCCTCCCACGAGCTCTCCCGGCGAGTGGCGATGCAGAGGCCCGGCTCGAAGGTGACGCTCACGGTCTTCCGCGGCGGGAAGAAGATCGACGTGCAGACTTCCCTGGCCACTCGCCCGGATCTGGAGGGCGTGTACGAGAAGGAGAAGGAGGAGAAGCCCGCCGACACGAAGGCGCAGCGTCAGGCGCGGGTGGGGCTGGAGCTGCAGGACATGGACGCCCGCTACGCGCAGGGCACCGGGTTGCCGCCCCGCGGCGCGCTGATCCGCGAGGTGCGGCCCGGCAGCGCCGCCGAGCGCGCGGACCTGCGCCCGGGGATGGTGGTGATCGAAGCGGGCGGCAAACCGGTGAGGACCGCCCAGGACCTCGAGACGATCATCCGCGACGCAAAAGCCGGATCGCTCCTTCTCCTCAGGGTGATGGTGGTCAACGACGATGGGTCCGTCTCGCGGCTGTTGCGCGCGCTGCAGGTGCCCTGACGTTCGGGGCGGCAGGCTCAGGCGCTTCCCTTACTGGAGGTGCTGGACGGCACCTCTCCGGTGCGGCGGCGCTTCGCGGCCAGCGGGCCGCGTTCGCGCCCGGGGTGGGCCTCCATCCCCGGCTCGTAGGCGGTGGCCCGGTTGCGGCCGTTGCGCTTGCTCGCGTAGAGCGCCGCGTCCGCGCAGTCGACCAGCGCCTCGAGCGCGTCGGCGTCCTGGTGCAGCGCGGCCACGCCCACCGAGATGGTCACCCGGCCGAACGGTTGCCCGCGGCCCTCTTCGATCGGCGCCTCGTTGACGGCGCGGCGCAGCTTCTCCGCGGCCTCCAGCGCCTCCGCCTTCGCCACCTGCGGGAGGATGAGCAGAAACTCCTCGCCGCCGTAGCGCGCGAGCGTGTCCACCTTGCGGGTGGACTCGCGCAGAACGTCGCAGACCTGCCGCAGCACCGCATCCCCGGCGCGGTGCCCGGCGGTGTCGTTGAGGTGCTTGAAGTGGTCGATGTCCACCATCAGCACCGACAGCGGCGTCTGGTACCGCAGCGCCCGCGCCACCTCGAGCTCCAGCCGCGCGAACATGTGGCGGCGGTTGGCAGCGCCGGTGAGCGGGTCGGTGATCGACAGCGCCACCGTCTCTTCGTAGAGCAGCGCGTTCCGGGTGGAGATCGCCGCGAGGTCTGCCACCGCGGAGAGCACCTCGATCTCGTTCTGCGCGAAGCCGTTGGGTGTGGGCCGCTCCAGGTTGATGACCCCGAGCACTTCCCCCTTGTGGATCATCGGCACCGCGAGGAGCGATCCCTTCGGCGGCTGTTCCTCGGGCCGGCGGATGTAGATCCCCGCGTCCTTCTCCAGATCCGGGATGTAGAGCGAGGTCTGGGTCTGCGCCGCGCGCCCGCAGGCGCCTTCACCCACGGCGAACGTCACGCCTTCCGTCCCCGCATCTCGCGGCCAGGCGCTCTTCACCTCGAGCGTGTCGCCGCGCCGGAGCATGATTGAGAACCGCGGGACCTTCAGCCGTTCGCCGACCAGGGTGGAGATGCGGGCGAAGATCTCGTCGAGCTCCAGCGTGGAGGTGAGCGACCGCGCCACGTCGAAGAGCAGCGACTGTTCGTTGATCCGTTTCTCCAAAGACTCGTTGGTGGCCTCCAGCGCCTGCTTGAGCACGAGCTCCTGCTGGGCGCGCTCCAGATCGCGGTGGGTGTCGATCTCCTGCGCCCTGAGCGAGGTGATCTTCGCCAGCATCCGGTTGAACGCCTCGGCGAGCGCGCCCAGCTCGTCCCGCGAGGTTACCGGCGCGCGGGAGAGGAAGTCGCCCTCCTCGGCCTTGCGCATCACCTGGGTCAGCCGCCTGAGCGGGCGCACGAGGAACACGCGCAGGGCGATCACCATCACCGCCAGAAGCACGGCGAAGAGGGCGAGCACGCCGGTGAGCGCGCGGCCGAAGACGGAGGCCACCATGGCCTGCAGCTTGGGCTGCTGCACCGAGAGGGAGAGGGTGCCCAGCTGCTGGCTGTTGGCGTGGCAGCCTGTGCACTCGGCGCCGCCCAAATGCCGCACCACCTGTGCGCTGCCGTCTTTCCCGGCCGTGGGCGCCCTGGGTGCGGATCCGTCCTCCCCGTGTCGCGACCAGACGATGCGGCCGGCGCCGTCGGTGACGGATGCCCAGCGCAGGTTGTCGACGATCCGTCCGCGCGAGCGGAACAGGTCGGTGACGGCGCGGTGAGCGGAGTGTGCGTCGGTGCCGTGCGGCGCGGAGGGATCCTGCTGCGCGATGGCGAACGAGCTCGCGAACAGCTCTGCGAGCGCCTCGGCTTCGGCCTGGTTGGACTCGGCGACCGCGGCGTCCGCCTGACGCCAGAAGAGCCACACGCCGGCGACTGCGGCGATCAGGCCGGGAACGCCGATCGCCCAGAAGAGCTTCGTGCCGATCGAGCTGTAACCCTGGGCCATGGCGCGCGCCGCCCGCGAGGCGCGGCGTGATGTTCGCGCCCGGTGACGCAGTTTGTCAAACTGCAGGTCCTTGAATTCCCGGTGAGTTCCGATGTTCAGTGGGCCGTGGCCTCGCCGCACCTGACTTCCTGCCTGCTCCCTGCTCGGCACGCCTTCAGCGTGCGCGAAGGCGGCGTTTCGGAGGGGCCGTTCGCATCCCTGAACCTGGGGTTCGCCACCGGGGACGTGCGCGCGCGAGTGAACGAGAACCTCCGCCGCTTTGCTTCGGCGCTGAACGTCCCGCCCGGATCGCTCATCACCGTCTCGCAAGTTCACGGCGATCGGCTGCTGGAGGCGACGGCGCCGCAAGACGGCGACGAGGTGCCGCCGCCATTGGGCGAGGCCGATGGCGTGTGGACCCGGACGGCGGGGCTGGCGGTGGGGGTCAAGACGGCGGACTGCGTGCCCATCCTGATCTCGGATGCGGCGGGGCGGTGCGTGGCCGCGGTGCACTCCGGCTGGCGCGGCACCGATCTGCGGATCTCGGCCCGTGCGGTGGAGACGCTGGCGGTACAGGGAGTCGAGCCCGCGTCGCTCGTCGCCGCGATCGGCCCGTGCATCGGAGCGTGCTGCTACGAGGTCTCCGAAGAGCTGGCGTTCCGCTTCGAGCGCGCGTTCGGGGCCGAGGTGGTGCGCCGCGATCGTCCGAAGCCCCACCTGGATCTTCCGCGCGCGGTGCGCCTCACGTTGGTCGCCGCGGGTGTTCGGCCGGATCGGATCGACGTATTGGACGCGTGCACCGCCTGCGATCCGGCGCGCTTCTTCTCCCACCGGCGCGACCGCGGCATCAGCGGCCGCCACCTCTCGGCGATCGTCGCGGGCAAGTAGGTCGCGCGCGGCGGCCGTTTTCTTGACCCCCCAAAGAGCGGGTCCCTATCATTTTTCGCCGCTTCACCGGAGCTGCCCGCCATCGGAAGGATTGTGGTCATCGCGCCCCTCGCGCTCCTCTACGCCTGTGCCTCGGACGTCGCGACGCAGAAGGACGTGGCGTCGCTCAGGGATGAGCTGCGGGCGATGCGGGCGAAGAACGAATTGCTCGAGGCGCGGATGACGCGACTGGAGCAGGAGCAGGCCGTGCTGACCGCCCGCGCGGCACAGGAGTCGGCCGCCGCGGAGCAGCCGTGGACGCCATCGTCGGTCCCGTCGCTGACGGTGGTGAAGCTCAAGCCCAGCCACCGCGCCGCCCCGCCGATCGCCACGGCCACCGAGGTACAGGAGCCATCCGCCGAGGATCTCGATGCGCTGCTCGAGCGCGCGGTCGCGGACGGCGCGGCCTCCCGCAAGAGCGCGGCCGACGCAGCGAACGCCCGCGCGGAGGCGGACCGTCTCTATGAAGAGGCGATGGCCGCGCTCAAGACCGGCAACGTCTCCGGCGCAGTGCTCAAGCTGCAGACCTTTGCCGCCGAGCACCCGCGCCATCCGCAGAGCGACAACGCGCTCTACTTCAGCGGCGTGGGGTTGATGTCGCTGGAGGACTGGGAGGGCGCTGCGAAGGCCTTCACCCGGGTCCTGGACGAATACCCCGCCGGGGATGCGCGGATGGACTCGATGCTCCGGCTGGCGGATTGCCGGCTCAAACAGAACCACCCCGACGACGCCCGCGCGCTCTACGCCCGGCTGATCTCCCTGTATCCCGGGACCACCGCGGCCACCCAGGCTTCGGAGCGGCTCGCTCGGATCACGCAGTAGAAAGGACGCACCATGCGGAACCGGATCATCGCCTCGCTGTGCACGTTGCTCCTGTGGAGCCCGGGGCTTTCGCTCGCGCAGGAGGACGACCAGATGGAGGACGGCGGCGAGAACGCCGGCGCGGAGGTGGCTCCGGCGCCCCAGGGTGGCGACGAGGTGCGGATGGCGCCCAAGGACGAGGGCCAGCAGGTCGCGCCCGGCGAGGTCCACACCGTGGTCAAGGGCGACACGCTGTGGGATCTGTCCCAGACCTATCTGGGCAGTCCCTGGTACTGGCCCAAGGTCTGGTCCTACAACCCGGAGATCGCCAACCCGCACTGGATCTATCCCGGTAACAAGATCCGCTTCTTCCCCGCCGGCGAGGAGGTCCCCTCGCGGGTGGAGGTGGGCACTGCGCCCGAAGCGCCCGAGACGATCGAAGACACCGGCGAGGTCGAGCCTTCGATGATGCTCGAGGGCGAGCAGGGCACCGTTAGCACGAGCGGGAAGATCGGCTACACGCCGAAGGGCGCCACGGCGATCATCCTCGATGCGTTCGTCACCGCGAAGGAGCTGGCCGAAGCCGGGCGGATCGAAGGGTCGTTCGCCGAGACCGAGATGCTGTCCACGCCGGACACGGTCTACATCCGGTTCAAGAACAAAGGCGCGGTCAAGCTGGGCGACTCGTTCGTGGTCTACCGCACCGAGAAAGAGGTCGAGCACCCGATCACCGGGAAGATGCTCGGGTACCTCACCCGGCTGCTCGGGAAGGTGCGGGTGGTGTCCACGTCGAGGGAGTACGTCACCGCGCAGATCACCGACAGCTGGGACGAGATCCACCGCGGCGATTTGATCGGCCCCGCCAACGAGGAGCTCCGGCTCCAGGTCGTGCGGCGCCGCAACGAGAAGGCCCTCACCGGGACCATCGTCGAGCTGATACAGCCGTACCAGACGCTCGCTGGCGAGCACCAGGTGGTGATGGTCGATCGCGGGAGCGCGGACGGGGTGGAAGTGGGCAACACCTTCACGATCGTCCGGCGTTCGGATGAGGGCGGGGCCGACTTCATGTCCCCGCAGTACGGGCAGGAGGCCAAGTGGCCCGACGAGCCGTTCGCCGCGTGCATGATCATCGACACCAAGGATCGTGTGTCGAGCTGCCTGCTGACCCGGTCGATCCGCGAGGTCTACCGCGGCGACCAAGCGATTATGAAGCTCGAGGCCGGCGGTTCGCCCACCGCGTCGCGCTGAGTCTCGGCTGAAGCAGAAGCCGGCGGCGCTCATGGCTCCGGTCCGTCCGCGTTACCGTGCCTGCTTTGGGCCTTCCGGCTGGGGCCGACCGCGCGCGTCACCGACCGAACCGCGCCGACTGCCCAGAGGCAAACCCATCGAACGAGCCTCGTCGGGCGAGGATGTCAGGACGAGCCGGGGCCGGCATGCGCACCCATGACAAGAAGCGAGCGTGGCGAACCGGCTGCCCGGACTCGCGCGGGCCCCGCCGCGTTGCGTCGGAATCCGCTGCTTCCGCTCGGGGGCGCCTGATGGACGCTCGCAGGAGGTGCGCTCGGCAGACGGCCCGCCATGGCCCCGAACGCGCGTCAGGCCTGACGTGCTCCGGGATAAGCGTGTGTAACCATCTGTTATTACTGATTATCTCCGCCACGCCCGCCCGGCTGCACGGACCCCGAAGCTTGACCGCCGCGGAACGCGACGTTTATTAGACGCCCCCTCCGTTGTCGGACGCCTCCTTTATATAGGGCCGGCAAGCGGGGAGGGGCGGGCATGGGCGAGAAC
>JADGHL010000197.1 GCA_019686135.1 Myxococcaceae bacterium
GAGGGGATGGTCTTCACCTCGCCCGATCCCGCTCCGTGCTCGATGACGATCCGCTGGCCGCTGGAGACCATCGGCACGTCGACCTCGGTGATCAGGTTGCCGTCGTTCCAGCGGACCTTCATCACCGTGGTGGAGCCGAAGCCGAACGGGCGCATCGGCGTGCCCTCCTCCTTGAGGGCCGGGTGCTTCTGCGGCTCGGGTTCGACCAGGTAGTAGGTGTAGTTCCGCGACGCGCAGGCCGTCAGCGACGACAGGAGCAGCAGAAGCGGCGGCAACAGGAGTGCGCGGGTCATGGGATCACAGGAAGGAGCGAGACGTTCATCAGGGAGAGCCCCACGCCGATGCGACCGTTGGTCGAGGCCATGAGGAGGATGCCGTAGTTGGACGTGGCGATCGGGATCCGGACCACGCCCACGGCGGTGACGAGCGGATCGATGAGCTGCTGGTTCTCGTTGGTGATGGCCGAGACCAGCGCGGTGGGAACGCTGAGCACGACCTGGGCGCCGACCATGATGTTCAGCGCCCGTGGCACCACCCGGTAGTAGGCCGCGCCGACGCCGAGCACCGGGTCGAAGAGCGAGAGCGTGAGCCCGGAGAGGTTCTGGTTTCCGTCGCCCCACTGTTCGACGAAGTCCAAGGAGAAGTGCTGACCGGGGTAGACCGCCACGTCGAAGAACGTGTGGGTGATCGCGTCCCCGCGCATCCTGCGGCCCAGCTCGCGGGTGAGGGTGAAGTTGCGGTCGCTGCGGGACAGCTCGTAGAGCGTGGGGTCGAAGTTCTCCGCGTGGACGATCCGGCTGTTGCGCAGATCGACGATCCGCAGCGCCACGCCGTTGGGCGTCTCGTCCAGCCAGATCGCGGTCTTCGCCGGAGGCGCGCTGCCGCGGGCGTTCTCGTCGATCCGGACGATCTCCGCGACGTCCGGCCCGCTGGTGTTCTCCTCCAGCCGCCCGTCCTCCACGGACACGCGCGCTGCCATGCATGCCTCACACATCCGCAGCGCGTCTGCGCCGAACACGCGCACGAGCGAGGCCAGCGCGGCGGTCGGGTACCACGCCTTCGTCTCTTCGAAGGCGGGCCGCACGCTGACGACGATCGCCGGGAGCACCTCCTGCATCGAGAACGTGCCGTTCTCGGCGTGCAGCTCCACGGACTCCTCCATCCGGTGCAGCGCATCCTGCGTGGTGCTCCGTTGCGCCAGCGCGACCGCCGGCAGAAGCAGCCCGAGGCTGACGATCGCGGCGCGGCTCAGAAGCAAAACGTCACCTCCACGCCGAAGTTGTGGAACTGAATGAACCCAAGGTCGAGGTAGTTGCCGATCGACGGCGCGTTCTCCAGCGCCGGGGCGTACTCGAGATAGGCGCCGAGGCCGATCCGGCTCTTGATGCGCAGCTCGAGGCCCAGCTGGAAGGCGGCGAAGGTGAACTCAGGTTTGGACACGCCGGTCGCCGCGTCGAGCAGATCCTTCGTCGTGGGGACCTTGTCTCCGAAGATCGTCGCGCCGGGGCCGTAGATGGTGATGACCGATCCGCCGAGGAAGCCGTAGAGGTCCGGCTGCGTGAGGGAGATCGTGCTCCCGGAGAGCAACCGGCCGATGCGCGCCTGCACCAGCCAGCCGGTGTGCAGGTCCGGCGTATACGTGCCACCCACGGAGAGGCTGGCCGTCCACGCGCGCGCCTGGGTGAGCGCCGCCTCCGCGCCGATCTGGAGCCAGACGAACGGGAACGGCGTGGCCTGCGCGTCGGGGCTGTCGGATTTGGCGTAGTTGCGGATGCCCAGCCGCATCGGCACGAGGAAGAAGCCGCGGCCGGTCAAAGCGTCGAGGTACTCCTGACGCGCCTCAGCGGCGCTCTTGAGGCGCTCGGGGCTGCGGAGCAGGGCGGGCGACGCCGTGGAGGTGGACAGCGTGCGCGCGTAGACGATCGGCAGCGCGGGCTCGAGCGAAGTGATGCGCGCGCGCAGCACCAGCGCGGCGCCCTCGGCCTCGAAGTCGAGGAAGAGCGCGTGGTGCGCGCCGGAGGCGGCGCCGGCGGCGGCGAGCGCCTCGGGTTGATCCACCCCGCGCGAGACCACCGTGCCCTTCGCCCCGGAGTAGACGATGAGCTCGTTGCACCGCGGGCAGTGGGTGAGCACGAGGTGGGTGCGCGGGTTCTTCGTCACCAGCGACACGAAGTGGTTCTCCACCAGCGCCTCCAGCCCGCTGCCGAAGCCCACGGGCACGCTCACGTCCGCCAGCACCACCGGCGTGTCCGTGGCGAAGACGGGCGACTCGGTCCAGCCGTAGACCAGCTCGTCCAGAAGGTCGTACGCCTGGAGCTGGATCTGCGAGGCGATCTTCGCGCGGAGCTGTTCGAGCTGGGCCTTCTGCGCGTCGGTGATGCCGGTGTCCGCGTCCGCATGCGCCGAAGCAGGCGACAGGGCCGCCGTCACGGCCACGCCCCATGCGATCGCCAGAGCCAGAGTGCGGATCAACGCAGCCACTGCCACACACCCTTTTGGCACACGCCCGCGTGCAGTTGCGTCTCCCGCGGGTCGACGACGGTGATCCCCAGAAACGCCTCGTGCTCGCCGAGCGCGTGCTCGGCAAAGAAGCGCGCGCAGGCGAGCTCGAAGCGCTTCCGCTCGGGCAGATCGCGCATCACCAGAAGATCGCCGGCGGCGAGCAGCGGGACACGGTCCGACACCAGGTGGCCGGTCTCCACCAGATGCGTGCGCGCGGCGACGGCGATCTTATGGGCCACGCGCGGGTCCGGATAGAACGCGTCCACGTGCCACAGCGTGTCCGGGTCACCCACCGCGCCGGCGACCTGGGCGATGTCGCTCACGCTCTGGCTGAGCGAGCTCAAAATCGCCTCGTCGCGCGCGGGCCGCTCGCCGACCCGGACGATCCGCGGCGTGCAGACGAGCGCGTCGATGTCCATCAGGTTCGAGCTCACGCGCGGCGACGGCTCGGGCACCTGGCCGGGGAACCTCTCGTGCGCCTGCGCCTGCGAGACCCGGGTGCACTCCATGTTCCGCGCCTCCGCCTTGCTGCGGAACGCATTGAGCGACGGGTCCCCCGCACGGTCCGCGAGGCTCGGCAGCGCCATGAGAAAGATGATGAACGTTTCCACGCGTCGAAGAGGTGCCGGTGGGGCCTAAGGGGGCGAGGACAGCTGCAAGTCGGGCAACAGAACGTCTGGCGCGGGTTCGTCGAAGCCGTGCAACACCTTCGAACGGATCCGGGCGTTGACCATCAGTTGGCTGACCTGGGCGTAGAAGTCGCGGGAGAAGTCCTCGCTCGCGGTGTCGCCGGTCAGATCGTCCTCGTCCGGGCGGACCAGAAGGTCCAGCACCGCGTTCACCGACCATACGCCCACGCCGGAGTAGCGGACGAAGCGCGCTTGCATCACGTCGTTGACGAGCAGCATCCCGCCGGCGTCGCGGATGGCGACGGCCTGCTCGAAGCTCTCGTCCACGATGGTGGGCACGAGCGTGAGGGTGAGCGCCGAGAGGACGGTGAGGATCGGGTGGTCGTCGTAGTGCAGCCGGCGCGAGCGGACGTCGAGCACCAGGTCCGGCTTCTCCGCCGCATCGTCGAGGCGGCTGCCGCGGCCGTTGCGCGGTACCTCGGACTCCACCGTCGCGCCCTGGTTCCGGAAGAGCGTCCCGAGCTTGCGGCACAGAACCTCGGCGTCGGAGGCGGGGAAGTCGTCGCCGGGGATGCAGCGGAGCAACACCCGCGTGTGCTCGAAGTTGGGCAGCCGCGGATCGACGACCACCGGCCGCTGCAGCGCGACGAGCGGCTGGTACACCGTCACACACCCGCTCGAGGCCAGCACGACGAGCGAGAGAGCGCACAGGGCAATGCCTCGGGGCAGCGGGGCTGCCGTGGTGAAGGAGCCGTTCATTTGCGGGCGCGCGGCCCGTTGCAACGGGCGGGCCGGGGCGATCCTTGAGAGGATGCGCGACCTTATCGTTCCCGCGCGCCAGCCGGGAGCCCTGACAGAGGTGTCACGGTCGTCGGTGACTCGGCACGGCGCCGGGTGCTACTTCCGCTTGCGTCCGCGCGCGCTCGTTCGCTTCGTCGGCTTCGACCGGGTCGGCTTCGATCGCTTCGCGGGCCGGGACCGCGCGCGGGGCTTCTCGAAGGAGACGGCCTCGATATTGTGGCCGTCCGGATCCAGCACGTACGCGGCGTAGTAGTTGGGCCCGTAGTCCCGGCGCAGCGCCGGCGCGCCATGGTCCGAGCCGCCCGCGGCGAGCGCGGCTTCGTAGAACGCGTCGACCTGCGAGCGTTTGTCACAGTTGAAGGCGACGTGGAGCGGCGTGCCGATCCGTCCGCGCGTCACCCAGAAGTCGTGGTGCCCCTTGTGTTTGAACGCGTACGCGTCGCCCATCACCCAGTCCTGGATGTAGCCGATGGGCGCGAGCGCCTGCGCGTAGAAGTCGCGGCTCCGCTTCGGATCGGTGCAGCGCAAAGAGATGTGCTCGATCATGGGCCGGGAAGGTAGCGGTCGCGCCGGCGGGGAGGGAGGCGGCGCGTCGCCGCGGCAGCCTCAGTGTTCACCGCCAGGAGTTGAACGGGCCGTGTCGCTCATCCCGCGGACACGAACCGATCCCGCGGGCGACCAGGGAGGCATGGGGCGGGGGACGTCGCCGGCACGCTCGTGCGTACGCGCGCCGCCGCTCTGCGGCCGATCCACGTGCCCGTCCCCGCGCTGGTCCGTCGTCCGCAGGGCCAGTGCATCGAACGGCCACGCACGACCTGTCGGCCCGTTCCGCGCACGAGCCCGCGCGCAGGCGCAAAGCCGTCCGCGCCGCGCCGCGCGGTCGAGGGGCACCTGGCGCCACGAGCTGCACGGACAGGTCGCCCGCGTTGCGAGCCACTGCGTCGCCGCCGCCGACGACCGCGCTGCCGCGCGCGAGCTGCTGCACGTACACGAGCTGTACGCACCGGTGGCCCGCGTAGCGAGCCGGTGGGTCGCCGCCACGTCTGCCGCGCTCGGCCTGCTGCACGGACCCGGCGACGCGCTGCCACTCGCCGGTCGCTCCGCGCTCGGCCCGCGCCGCGCTGTTAGGCCGTCCGCGTCGCAGTGCGGGCTGCTGCACCTACCTACTCCACGAGCTGCGCGCACCAGTCGCGCGCGCTGCGAGCCAGTGTGTCTCGACTCCTGTCGACCGCGTTGCCGCGCGCGGACCCTTGCACGTAGCCGCCCGGCGTTGCCATGCACTGCTCGCCGCGCGCAGCCCGCGACTCGTGCTCCGTCCGTGTGCCGTCGCTCGCAGGCCGCTCCACGCGTGAGCCCACGCGCCGCCGTTATGCCGGTCGTTCGACGTGCCCGTCTGCGTGTCGCGCGAAGCGGCCCTCCCGGCCGTGCACCGGATCGTCGCTCTCCCACGGCCAGCCGCCGAAACGCGTGCGCTGGTAGTCGTGGAAGGCCTGGACGATCTCCTCGCGGGAGTTCATGACGAACGGGCCATGCTGCACGACCGGTTCCCGGATCGGCCGGCCCTGTAGAAGCAGCCACTCGGTCTCGTCCGGGCCGTTCTCGAGCAGCATGTCGTGATCGGGCCGGAGCTGCGCCGCGGTCGAGGGCGGGAGCGCGGTTCCGTTCGCGGCGAGCGCCGTGCCCTTGAAGAAGTAGAGGACGCGGTGGCTGCCCGGAGTTGCGGCGGGCATCGTCCAGCGCGCGCCGGGCGCCATCCTGCCGGTCCAGATGGCGACGTCGGCGTGGGCCTGCGCGGCCCAGGACTTCGGCGGTGGAGGCAGCGCCTTCGCGTCGCCCAGGTTGCCGGCGATCACCATGATCTCGGTGAGCCTTCCGTCGGGATCCGAGGCGCGGTAGCGCGGGATGGACTCGTTCCAGAACATCGAGAAGTGCGCCGGGACGAGCTTGTTGGCACGCGGGAGGTTGAGCCAGATCTGGAACAGCTCGAGCGGGTTGGGGCCGGACCGATTGAGCAGCGGGAACATCTCCGCGTGCTGGACGCCGCCGCCCGCGGTGAGCCACTGCACGTCGCCGCCGCCGTAGCGCGCCGCAGCTCCCAGCGAGTCCGAGTGATCGATGAGCCCCTTGCGCACGATCGTCACCGTCTCGAAGCCGCGGTGCGGATGCGACGGAAAGCCCGGCACGACGCTCCCGTGGTACATGCGCCAGCCGTCCTTCGGCTCGAAGTCCTGGCCGAGGTTGCGACCCGTTAGCGGCGCATCGGGACCCAGCCGGTCGTTTCCGGCCGGGTAGTGATCGTCGTGGTGCACGCAGAACAGGAACGGGTCCAGCGTCGGCCACATGAAGCCGAGCGGCTGGGTGCCGATCACGGCGCGGGGCATCTCTGGTGCGGCGGTCATCGTCTTCTTCTCCGATTCCGGGGCCTGTAGGGACGTGCGCGCGCACGCCGCCACACCGGCGCCCGCCGCGACAATCACTTTGAGGGCATCTCTTCGATTCACGTTGCTCATCGGCGTTTCCCCACCGTGCGAAAGGGGCCCGGACGGTCGCCCGCTCGACGGTGGCACATCCTCGCAGCCTTTTGCTTGACGCGGTGAGGTCACGCCGCTACAAGCCCGCCCACATCGCTGACGCGGGGTGGAGCAGCCTGGTAGCTCGTCGGGCTCATAACCCGAAGGTCGCAGGTTCAAATCCTGCCCCCGCAAACGAAGCAGGGACGCCGCCCCCGCCCCCCGGCGCGGGGGGGGGGTGGGGCCGGGGGGGTTTTAAAAAAAACGAGCCCCCCCCCCCC
>JADGHL010000066.1 GCA_019686135.1 Myxococcaceae bacterium
AGAGAGGCGCGGCCGACGTCGATGGCCCGTGCCTCGCTACGCCGGGCCCTTCATCCCGTCGGCGAGCCTCTGAACGAGCTGCACGCACTTCGCGCCGTCTATGCCGCTTTCGCTGGGACGCGGGCGCGCGCAGCAGAGAGGCGCGGCCGACGTCGATGGCCCGTGCCTCGCTACGCCGGGCCCTTCATCCCGTCGGCGAGCCTCTGAACGAGCTGCACGCACTTCGCGCCGTCCATGCCGCTTTCGCTGGGACACAAACGTCCTCAGCATCCGGCGCGGCCGACGACCCGTGCCTCGCTATGTCGGACCGTTCATCCCGTCTGCGAGCCCCTGGACGAACTGCGCCCACTGGGTGTCGTCCATGTAGCTCTCCGGCAGGTAGAAGGAGATCCCTGTCGTACCCGCCGCCTTCAGATCCGCCACGTAGTCCTTCACCTGCTTCGGCGTGGCGTCACCGGTCGGCTGATAGGTGGCGATCGTCGGGTGAATCCGATCCTTCGGCCAGCCCCAGTCCTCGTAGAACTTCACGCACGCGCTCGGCTGGTAGACGTTGAAGTCATTTCAGTACGCCTGCGGCATCGCGTCCCAGCCGTTGTCGATCCACGGCCGCATGTCGAGCGCCACGCGGCCCATGCTCGACAGCGCGCGGGATGTTGCCGATTCCGAGCTCGTTCGCCGCGGCCTGGAAGTTGTCGACAAAGACCTTGTTCAGCGCCGGATCGCCCTGCCCGGCCTGGAATGCTCCCTCGCAGTCGGCGACGTAGAAGTCACCCTTGTATTGAGCGGTGAGCTGTGCCGCGAGCCGCGCGTCGGCCGCCACCTGCTCGGCGCTGCCGCCGTCGGAGACGCCCAGAAGCCGACCTTGAACCCCGCCGCCTTCCACTGCTCCGCCCATCCTGCCTGCAGCGCGGCGATGTCGTCGGCGCAGGGCCCATTGTTGTGGATCTGCAGCTCCACGTACGTCACGCCCGCCACCTTGAGCCGCGCCGCGTAGACCGATGCCTGGTAGAAGCTCGCGTTCGCCACCATCATCCCCGGACCTTCGAACACCACGTTGCCCGGGTTGCGCGTCCGGTCCACCGGCGTCGCCGGCGTCACCGGCGTCGTTCCGCCCTTCTTCGCGCTTGCCGCAGCCCAGGATGGCCAGCTTCACCTTGTCGGTGGCGATCAGCACGCGGCTCCCGCGCACCACCCCGTCGGTCGCGTGCGCGTACTCCGCGGCGACCTTCGCCCGCTCTGCCTCGAGCTGCGCCAGCGTCTTCGTCTTCAGCGAGTCCGCGTAGTCGTGCAGCAGCTTGTGGTTCAGGTTCACCGGCGCCTTGTTGTCGATTCGCCGCCGCCCGCGCGTACTCAGTGCGGAGGTCCTTCTCGGCGCGGGCGGTCACCGCCCGGTCACGCGACTTCTTCGCCGCGGCCAGCGCGTCCTGCGCCATCTGCAGTCGGAGGTGCTCGGACTTCTGCTCGGCGCGCAGCTGCGTGGGGTCTTGTTCGCGAGCGCCTTCTCGTAGCTCGCCTTCACCGCCTCGAGCCGGTCCTTCTCCCTCGCCGCGGCCTGCGTCTGCGCGTTCACCTCACGGCGATCGCGCTCGCGCAGAAGCACGGTCAACTTCGTCTTCGCATCTTTCGGCAGCGTCGTGCGCCGGAGCCGCGCGGTGAGCGACCGTACCTTGCCGTCGAGGTCCGCTGCGGTGAACGACTGCGCTCGCAGCGCGAACTGCGCGGCGGTGGTGCCATCGGCCAACTTCGTCCCAGCCAGCGACATACGCGTCTTCTGTTCGGCGGCGATCAACTGAAGCCGCTGGTTGGCGGCGGCGACCAGCTTCGGCATCTTCTCCGCGGCCGCCTCCTTCTTCAGCTTCCGCTGCCGGGCCTGCTCGGCGGCGAGATTGGCGGTGGCAATCAGCTTCTTCTCGTGGGCAGCGCGCTGCGCTTCGGTGAGTCCGCCGGCGACGGGGTTCATGGCCGTCGAAGCGGGTGCGACCGCGGAGGTCTTCTTCGTCTGCGTGGCGGTGGCATGGACGGTCATCCTGCGGCGCCGCGCGCGAACGCAAACCAGCCCCGGGACGATCAGCCGATCTTCCCCTTCGACGCGTAACGCTTCGCCTTCTCCAGCAGGCGCCGGAGCGCCGGTTCGTCCGCGCGCGCGAGCGCTTCGTCCCAGGTCAGCCACTGCGCGCCGTGGGATTCATTGGGATCGTGCGCGAGCGCCTCCGGGTTCTGCGCCACGACGAGGTAGCGCACGTCGAGGTGACGGTGCTCCGGCTCGTCCCTGCGTGCGGGGATGACATGGATATCGACGTCCAGCGGCCGCGGCACGTCCGGGTGGAGCACGACCGTGCAGCCGGTCTCCTCGTTCGCCTCCCGGAGCGCGGTCGCTTCCATCGATCCGCCGTCCGCGGGATCGGCGTGCCCGCCCGGCTGCAGCCAGCGGTGGAGCTTGCCATGGTGAACGAGGCACACCCGCGCGCCCGACGGATCCACCACGACCGCGCTGCCCGTGAAGTGCGCCTCGGGCTGCGTGCGGGAGAAGGGCTCGGCGAGCGAATCGGCGTAGGCGCGCATCGCCTGCAGATCCGCGCGCTCCTTCTCGTCCGCGCCCACATGCGCTGCGAGCGCCGCCCTCAGCCGATCTCTGTCCATGACGCGGCTTCTACGCGGACGATCCGCGAAGACAAGCGGGCTTCGCCGGCACCCGGGCGGGGAAGCGGGCCCGGTCCGGGCTACGGACCACGCGCGGAACGAAGTACCGTCCGGCGCATGGCGCGAGTCCTCATCGTCGACGATCACGACACCATGCGCGAAGGGATGGCGGTGACCTTGCGGAAGCAGGGCCACGACATCTCCGCCGTGCGTTCGGGGGCGGATGCGATCGCCACGTACCGGAAGCAGCGGTTCGACGTGGTGGTGACGGATCTGAAGATGGAGCAGATGGACGGGATCGAGCTCGTCCGTCAGCTCCGGGAGTTCGACCCGGAGGCGGTGGTGATGGTCGTGACCGCCTTCGGGACCATCGAGACCGCGGTGGAGGCGATGCAGCAGGGCGCGGTGGACTTCATCACCAAACCGTTCCCGCCCGAGGTGCTGCGGGCGAAGGTGGACAAGGCGCTCGAGCTCGCGGCGACGCGGCGGCAGGTGGTGCGTCTGCAGGCGGCGAACGACGCGCTGGAGCGCGACCGCGCCCAGTCGATCGGCACGCTGATCGGCCAGAGCGAGCCGATGCAGAAGTTGATGGGGATGGTGAAGAAGGCCGCCGTCACCGACGCCACCGTGCACATCCACGGCGAGAGCGGCACGGGCAAGGAGCTGGTGGCGCGGATGATTCACGATCTCTCACCGCGGCGGGATGGACCGTTCGTGGTGGTGCACTGCGCCGCGCTCGTCGAGACGCTGCTGGAGAGCGAGCTGTTCGGGCACGAACGGGGCGCCTTCACCGGCGCGGTGAAGCGGAAGCTCGGGCGCTTCGAGCTGGCGGACAAGGGGACTTTGTTCCTCGACGAGATCGGAGAGATCTCCCCGTCGATCCAGACCAAGCTTTTGCGCGTGCTCCAGGAGAAGGAGCTGCAGCGGGTGGGCGGCGAGGAGACGATCAAGGTCGACGTCCGCCTGGTGAGCGCCACCAACCGCGATCTCCAGGCCGAGGTGCAGAAGGGCACGTTCCGGGAAGACCTCTACTACCGCCTGCACATCGTCCCCTTGAAGCTGCCCGCGCTGCGCGAGCGACCCGACGACATCCCGCTGCTCGCGCGTCACTTCATCGCCAGGCACGCGCCGAAGGTGAACCGGAGGGTGCGAGGGCTCACCGCCGACGCCGAGCGCGCGCTGATGCGTTACGCGTGGCCGGGCAACGTGCGCGAGCTGGAGAACGCGATCGAACAAGCGCTGGTGTTCGCCGAAGGCGAAGAGCTCGACGCGGCGGATCTTCCTGAGTTCCTGCGCGCCGTCACCGCCCGAGTGCAAACCAGCGCGCTACCCGTCCCGCACGGCGATCGGCCGCTGCCGGAGATCCTCGAGGATCTCGAGCGGCACCTCATCGCCCAGGCCTACGAGAAAGCCAACAAAGTGAAGACCGAAACGGCGCGCCTCCTCGGCATCAAAACGTCCGCGCTCTATTACAAACTCGAGAAGTACGGCTTCATCGACAAAGCAAGCAGCGACCCGAACAAAGTGAGTGGTGACTCGTGAGTAGTGACTAGGAGTGCGTGGTCAGCCGTCGGATCGTCGCTGTGGGTCAGTTACGCGACTCCGTGAGCTCGTCGGTCGCGCACCTTCGTGCGTCCTTCGGTCACGCGACTCCGCTCGTCGGTCGGTTGCACTCCATCGTCGGGCGATCGCGCCCCCAACGCCGGTCGCACGACTCCGCACGTCGCTCGGCCACACAACGACTCCGCTCATTGCGCGGTCACACAACTCCGCGTCGGCCGCACGGCTCCATCCGCCGCTCGATCGCACAACTCCTTCCCGTCGGTCGCGCATCTCCGTCCATCCGCTCGGTCACGCGACTCCACACGTCGCTCAGCCGTACCACTCCACCCGTCGCTCGATCGCGACTCCGCCCCTTGCAGTCGCACGACTCCGTTCATCGCTCGGCCACACAACGACTCCGCGTCGGCCGCACAACGCCGTCCCTCGCGCGGTCACGCGGCTCCCCTCGCCGCTCGGTCGCACAACTCCGCATGGGCTGCATGACTCCGCCCGTCGCCCGGTCACGCAACTCCGAGCGTCTCGGTCGCAGGACTCCGTTCATCACGCGGTCGCAGAACTCCGCGTCGGTCGCACGACTCCGTCCGCCCACTCGGCGGCGGGTCTCCGCCGATCCCGGGGCCGCCCGGAGAGACGAGCGGATTTCGCCCCGGCCCGGCGCAACAGAATCGTCCCACTGCGTTGCGGGCCTCCACCCAATCCGCGAGGCTCGAGCGTGCATCTGCGGCGAGCAGCTCCTTCAGTCCGTCGTCGTCGCCAGCCGTTCGCGGCGGACGATTTTCCGCTCGTGACGCCGCACTCCCGCGACGCCGGCGGCCGCGCCCAACACCGCGCTCACGAGCCCCAGCAGCATCGCGAAGAAGACGCCCCACATCGCCTTCGCCACGTCGCCGGCCGCGGCGATCGCTTCGCTCCGCACGCGGTTGATCTCCCGGTTCAGGCGCTGCTCGATCGAGCTCGCAACCTCGCGCACGTCCTCCCGCGAGAGCCCGGTGTTCTCCGCCAGCGCGCTCTCAAACGTCTCCGCGTCGAGCCGACCTTCGCGGATGGAGTCCCCTACCGCCGACTGCACCGCCTCACCGAACTGCTGCTCCGTGACTTCCGGCTTGCCCTCCTCGCGCAGCCGCTGGTTCAGCGGCTCCAGCAGATCGCCGGTCTCGACGCCCAGCACCTGCTCGCCGCTGCCGCCCGTTCCCTTCATCGCCCCCGCCACGCTGGAGATTGCCTCGCCTCCGGCGGAGACCGCGCCGCCCAGCACCGCCCCCAGCGCCGTGCTCAACACGAACGCGCCCACCAGCGTGGTGAGCCCCCACAGCACCGCGCCGTGAAGAATCCCCGCGGTGCGATCGACCAGGCCGGCCAGCCGCGCCGCCACCCAGCCGCCCACGAACAGCGCCACCAGCGGCGTGACGATCGACCAGATGCCCGTGAACAAGGCCGGACCGCGCAGGCTCTCGCCCGGCGTCACCGACGACAGCCCGAGCGCGATCCCCAGCACGTACAGCAACGCCCACACCGCCAGCGCCACCACGCCGCCGCCGAACAGCGCGCCCCAGCTCACCTTCCGGGCGCTCCCCCGACCGGCCACCTCCACCTCCTCCACCGTTGCCATGATCCGTCCCTCCGCCGCTTGAAACGTCGTGCCGCCAACGCCCGCGCGCGAGGGACTGCGGTCGGAAGCCGGCTCTCAGTTTTCCGCGATCCTTCCCGCCTTTCCGTCGATGACATCGCGTGGCTCCTCCCACGGGAACGTCCACCCCTTGACCAAGCCACCGGATTCCTTGAGCTTTCGTCACCAGAACCGCCGCCTGCGACCCGCGTCCGGTGGCACCCCCCTTGCTCACGTAACCGTCGCATGCGTCGCCCCACCGCGCTCCTCATCGCTTGGCTGCTCGCCGCCGGCACGCCCGCCTGGGCGGCCACGGGCATCGACGCGGCGCGCGCGGCTGCGGTGGCGGCGCGCCAGAAGGTCAGCGTCATCCGCAGCCGGCAGAACTTCCTCCGCGCCGAACTCGACCGGGTCGCGCAGAAGATCGAAGCGCTCAAAACCCAGCAACAGGGCGCGCTCATCACCGACCCGGAGCTCGACGCCCAGCTGCGCCGCTCCCAGGAGCTTTCCGGAACGCTCACCGAGACGGCGCAGCAGCTCGCCCAGGCGGAGAGCGATCTCGAGCGCGAGAACCTCGCGCTGCTTCAGCTCCTCAACGCCGAGCTCGCCTCCGTCCGCGCCCAGTGGGACCAGGCGCACGATCGCGCCGAGCGCGCGAAGGTCATCGAACGCATGCGGACGCTGCGCGACGAACGCGACCAGGTCCGCGCCCAGCTCCCCGCCGCGAAGGTGCCCGCGCTCGGCGGCGCGCGCTCGGACGATCCGGAGGAGCTCATCGAGCAGGCCGACGCGCTCCGCGACTCGGAGGACAAGGTCCGTCAGCGGATGGCCGCGCTTCAGGCGCGCATCAACGAGCTGCGCGACGAACGCGAGCTCGAGCGCCGCATGAACGACTTCCTCGGCGACGAGTCGATGTTCGACGACACCGATCGCCGGCTCCGCCAGACCAAGGCGCAGGAGCTCCAGAAGGGCTCTTCCGGCGGTCTGTTCGGCATGCCCGACAGCTTCGAAGCTGCGCCGAACAACCCCGCCTCGCAGGGCCCGGACTTCTCCAACGGCACCGGCGCAGGGAGCACGGAGAGCCGCTCTGACGTTGGCCCGCGCGGCGCAGCCGACCCGCGGCCTCCGCCGATCAACATCACCTCGGTGGTCAAGGGCGCCGACGCCCGGCCCCAGCTGGGCAACGCGGATGCGCTGTTGCGGCTGGACCCGGACACGAACGACCTCGAGGCCCTGCAGGCGCAGCTTCAGCAGCTCGAGACGCTCGCCAGCGATCTCGACCGCAAGGCGGACGACCTCGAACGCCGCGCGCGCGACGCCGATTAGCCGCTAGAAGATCGTCACCTCGACGTTGACGCCCACCGTGGCCTCCAGCCGCGTCTCCTGCGGCGGCATCCGGCCCTTCCCGCGGACGATGATGCTCATCTTCTCCGCGGTGACGAACGGCGCGAGGTCCACGTCCTTCTTCACGTCCAGCTCCAGCACCGGGTTCGGCGCCTTGAGGCCCAGCTTGTCGATCCCGAACTTCTCCGCCACCAGCAACTCCTGATCGGCCGCGCTGGCGAAGAACTGCAGGTTCTCGAGGAAGCTGAAGTCCTGGGTCTCCGGCGAGAGGATCCGGATCTGCACGTGGTCCACGTGCACCGAACGAACCTGGTCCTTGGTGACGCCCTGGTTCTGGAACTCCTGCGTCTGGTTGAAGTCGATGTTGGCGAAGCTGCCGATGCCCGGGAACGCGTTGAGCAGCCCCGGGATGGGCGACGGATCGCCCGGGATCGTCGTCTCGCCCTGCACCTCCACCGGGAAGACGTTCGGGTTGCAGGCGGAGAGTGCCACCGCGACAAGGCCGGCGGCACAGAAGAGCGACACACGATGAGGGGACATGGATTCGGATCTACCGTTCCGGCCGTCCGAGACGCGAGGGATTCTACACCGGTTGAGGTAGGGTCCCGGCCCCGTGGCGCGACCGCTCGTGGCCCTGCTCGTGGCCCTCCTCCCCGCCTCCGCGCTCGCCGCGGACACAGCGGGCAGATTGCGCATCTCCACCGGCGCCGGCTGGGACACCAACGCCAAGCGCGATCAGGACTCCCTGGGGCACGTCCAGGACGCGTTCTTTTCGGTCGTCGGGGCGGTGGAAGCGCGGGCGACTTTTGCGAGCGCGCAGCTGTTCGGAAGCTACGACCTCGGCGGACGCAAGTTCCTCTTCTACCCGAGCGAGGACGTGCTCATCCAGGCGGCGGACGCCGAAGGATCGATCGCCGTCGGCCGCTTCCTAGGCGTGGGCGTCCGCGGTCACGCGCGCGACCGGCGCGGCCAAAACGATCCGCGCGATCCGAACCAGCCGCGCAACTACACCGATCTCGACGGCGCCGCCTTCCTCCAGTTCGTCCCCGACGCCACCCTGGACCTCGAGGTCTACGCCGCCGCGCACCGCTTCATCTACTGGCCCACCTTCGCCTACTCGTTCGCCGCTCCGGAGATCGGCGCCAGCGCGCGCTACCGCTTCGACAGCCGCCATCAGGTGGTGGTGTTCGGCGAGGTCGGGATGCGGCGGTACAACGGCCTGGCGTCGTTGGATCCGGCGATCGACGACCCGCCGCCGCCGCGCCAGCGCGAGGACACCGCGTTCCTGGTGGGCGCCGGCTACGTGCTGCGCGGGCCCATCCCGCTCACGCTCAACTACTCCTACTTCGACCAGTCCTCGAACAGCTTCGGCGAGACGTTGCACCGGCACCGCATCAACGCCACCGCCGCCTTCCGCCTGCCGGCGCGCTTCTTCCTCTTCGCCAACGCGCAGATCCAGCTGTCGTCCTACCCCCAGGGCTTCCGGCTCTCCACCGAGCTAGTGCTCGACGAGGACTCCGAGAACCACAACTCCTTCTCGCTCAAGCTGGTGCGGCCAATCTCCGACAGCGTCGATCTGGAGGCGCGGTTCGGCTGGTTCCAGAACGTGTTGCCGCACTTCGGCTATCACCGGCAGTTGTATTGGGTCGGCATGACGTGGCGGCGCTGATCCGGAGGCACGAACGATGAGGGCTCTGGCAGAGCGGGCGAAGGCGGCGGCGCGGCGGCTGTCGCACGCGGACACCGCGCAGAAGAACGACGCGCTCGAGCGGATGGCGCAGGCGATTCATGAGGACCGCGAGGCGATCCTCTCCGCCAACGCCGAGGACGTCCGCGCAGCCGAAACGGAACGTAAGGGCGAGGCGTTCATCGACCGGCTCCGCCTGGACGCCGTTCGTCTTTCGGGCATCGCGCGGGCGATCGACCAGGTGCGCGCGCTCCCGGATCCGGTGGGCGAAGTGACCGAACGGTGGAAGCGCCCCAACGGGCTGCGGATCGAGAAGACGCGGCTGCCGCTGGGCGTGGTGCTGATGATCTACGAGTCCCGCCCCAACGTGACCTCGGACGCGGCCGCGCTCTGCCTCAAGAGCGGCAACGCGGTCCTCCTTCGCGGCGGTCACGAGGCGCACCGCACCAACGCCGCCATCGCCCGCGCCATCGCTCGGGCGATCGCCGCCGCCAGCCTGCCCGAAGACGCGGTCCAGCTCGTGCCCACCACCGACCGCGCGGCGCTCCTGGAGCTCCTCACACTGGATGGGTTGATCGACCTGTGCATCCCGCGCGGCGGCGAAGGGTTGATCCGCTTCGTCGCGGAGCACGCGCGGATCCCCGTGGTGAAGCACTACAAGGGCGTCTGCCACGTCTACGTGCACGCCGACGCGGATCTGAAGATGGCGGAGGCGATCCTCCTCAACGCCAAGACGCAGCGCCCGGGGGTGTGCAACGCCGCGGAGTGCCTGCTGGTGGATCGCGTCGTGGCCGACGCGTTCCTCCCAGGCGCGGCGCGCGCGCTGGTGGAACGCGGGGTGGAGCTGCGTGGCTGTCCGATCACCGTCACCCTGCTCCACCGCGCCGGCATTCCCGTCCGGCCGGCAGCGGAGGACGACTGGGGCCGGGAGTTCCTCGACCTCATCCTCGCAGTGCGCGTGGTGCGCGATCTGGATCAGGCGCTGGACCACATCGCGCGCTACGGCAGCGAGCACACCGAGGCGATCGTCACCCGCGATTCCGCCAGCGCGGAACGCTTCACCCGCGAGGTCACCGCCAGCGCGGTGATGGTGAACGCTTCCACCCGGTTCAACGACGGCGGCGAGCTGGGGCTCGGCGCGGAGATCGGCATCTCCACCTCGCGCCTGCACGCCTTCGGGCCGATGGGGCTGCGCGAGCTCACCGCGCAGAAATACGTGGTCCGTGGACACGGACAGGTCCGCTAGCTAGGGTCCGCCGCCCGTGAAGAGCCAGAAGACGAAGACCGCCCGGGCGCCCCGCGCGCGCGCCGCGAAGACCGGCACGAAGCCCGTCCCGAAGTCCGCCAGGAAGTCCGCGAAGGCGGCGGCGCAAAAGAAGCCCCCGGCCGCACGCAAACGCGCACGCCCGCAGCGCAAGACCGCTGCATTGGCGAAGACCGGCCCCGAAGAGAACCCGAAGGCCAGAGCGCTCGCGCACAAGATCGCCCGCGTCGTGCTCGACAAGAAGGCGGCGGACGTGGTGGTGCTGGACGTGCGCGGGATCGCCTCCTACACCGACTACGTGGTGATCGCCTCCGGCGAATCCGACCGCCAGGTCACCGCGATGGCGGAGAGCACGCAGGAGAAGCTCAAGGCCGACGACGGGATCGTCCCCCTTGGCTACGAGGGCACCGAGTCCGGGCAGTGGGTGCTGCTCGACTACGGCGACGTCGTGGCCCACCTCTTCCAGGCCGAAGCCCGCGCACACTACGACCTCGAAGGCCTGTGGGCGGACGCGCCGCGGGAGACGGTGGTCTGAAGCTCCGCGTCGTCTCGGTGGGGCGCGATCGCTCCGGGCTGTTCCAGCCGATCGTCGACGAGTTCGCCCAGCGCCTGAAGCACTACACGAAGCTGGAGCTCGTGGAGCTGCCCGAGTCCGGAAAGAAGGACGAGGCGAAGGCGATTTTAGGCCGGCTCCGGCCGAACGAGTCGCTCATCGCCCTGGACGAACGCGGCCGCCAGCTCACCAGCGTGGAGCTGGCAAAGCGCCTCGAGCGCGCGCAGCTTCAGTCGAAGGATCTCTGCTTCGTCATCGGCGGCGACGACGGGCTCGACGAGAGCGTGCGTCAGAAGGCGGAGCTGGTGTGGTCGCTCGGGCGGCTCACGCTCCCGCATCGGCTGGCGCGCGCGGTGGTGATGGAGCAGCTCTACCGCGGCTTCACCATCCTCCGCGGCGAGCCCTACCACCGCGCTTAGCGTTCAGCCCGCGCGCTGGCGCAGCGCCATCAGGACAATGGCCCCCACGGCGCAGAGCGCGCCCAGCACCGAGCACACCCGCGCGCGCCGCGCCAGCCCCCGGGCCTCGCTCGATTGAAAGACGCGCCGGCCGCGCTCATCCGGAGGCGGCGGCCCTCCCTCCACCGCCGTGGCGCGCAGTTGCCACCACGCGTAGCCCACGGTGCCGGCGAGCGCACCCGCCCAGAACATGACCACGCCGACTTTCCGGAGGAGCTCGAACCCGTCCGACATCGGCCGAGAGGTTATGCCGATCATTCGATCCGCCGTCACAGCTGGCCTACACTTGCCCGCATTCCGGCTGCCGGAGCCGCTCCCCGCCATGAACAGGTTCGCCATTCTCGTCGCCGCCGGGTTCCTCGGCGGTCTGCTCACCCTCCCGGGTTGTTCGAGGACCGAGCCGCTCTTCTGCGGCAGCCCCAGCGATCCGCCCTGCCCGATCGGCATGGTCTGCTCGAACGGCCGTTGCGTGGAGGGCGGGAACGGTCTCTGCGCCAGCGGGCAGATCGCCTGCGACGGCGCGTGCGTCGACCCGCGCTCCAGCCCGGACCACTGCGGCGCTTGCGGCAACACCTGCGCGGCAGGCCAGGTCTGTTCGAACGGGACCTGCGTGCAAGGGTGCGGGCCGGGCGAGGCGATCTGCGACGGCGTCTGTACCGCCATCACGTCGGACGAAGCGAACTGCGGGGGCTGTGGCGTGGCGTGTCCACCCGGGGTCGAGTGCCTTGGCGGCTCGTGCGGATGTCCAGCCAACACCGTGCAGTGCGGCGACCGCTGCGTCGACACGCAGTCCGATCCGGCCCACTGCGGCGCGTGCGGGATGGCGTGCCCGTCCAACCTGCTCTGCCAGCAGGGCGCCTGCGTCGCCTCCTGCAGCCCCGGCTTCGCCCAGTGCGGCGAGTCCTGCGTGAACCTGGCGGACGATCCGCTCCACTGCGGCGACTGCGCGATCGCCTGCGGCCCGGGCGAGACCTGCGAGAACGGCGCCTGCACCGCGGCCTGCCTGCCCGGACTGACCCTGTGCGGGACCACCTGCGTCGACACCCGCACCGACGTGAACCACTGCGGCGCGTGCGGCATCCAGTGCGTGCGGACCCAGGCGTGCGTGAACGGCACCTGCCAGTGCCCATCCGGCCAGACCCTGTGCGACGGCGCCTGCGTCGACCTCGGCTCCGACCCGGCGAATTGCGGCACCTGCGGCAACGCCTGCGGCCCGCGTTCGAAGTGCGTCAACGGCGCGTGCGCCTGTCCGCCGCCGGAGATCTCCTGCAACAGCGCCTGCACGAATCCCGAGAGCGATCCGCGCAACTGCGGCACCTGTGGCGTGGTGTGCGGGCCAAACGAGGTCTGCGCCAGAGGGAAGTGCGCGACGAGCTGCGGCCCCGGCCTCAAGGACTGTGACAGCGCCTGCGTCGACGTGAACAACGACGAGGCGAACTGCGGCGCCTGCGGCAACGCCTGCGGCTCACTGGAGGTCTGCACCGCCGGCCAGTGCGCGTGCGCTCCGGGGGCGAAGCTGTGCGGCGGCACGTGCGTGGCCACCAACAAGGATCCGCTCAACTGCGGCGCCTGCGGCAACGTCTGCCCGGCGGGCACCGCGTGCGTGAACGGCAGCTGCACCTGCCCGAGTGGCCAGACGCTCTGCAACGGCGCGTGCGTCGACACCCGGTCCAACCCGCTCCACTGCGGCACCTGCGGCAAGGCGTGCGGCCCCGGCCAGGCCTGCACCAACGGGAGCTGCACGTGCCCGCCCGGTTCGCAGCTGTGCGCCAACGGCCTGTGCGCCAACACCGCGAGCGATCCGCTCAACTGCGGCGCCTGCGGCAACACCTGCGCCGCCGGCCAGTCCTGCACCAACGGCGTGTGCACCTGCCCGAGCGGTCAGACGCTCTGCAACGGGCAGTGCGTCGACACGAAGACCAACACCGCCAACTGCGGCACCTGCGGCAACGCGTGCGCGCCGGGCCTGGCGTGCACCAGCGGAGTGTGTGGCTGCCCGCCCGGGAAGACCCAGTGCGGCAACGCCTGCGTCGACACCGGAACCGATCCGAAGCATTGCGGCAGCTGCACCAACGTGTGCGCGCCCGGCCAGACCTGCACCAATGGCGCCTGCACCTGCCCGCCGGGGCTGCAGGACTGCAATGGCGCGTGCGTGAACACCGCGAGCGATCCTACGAACTGCGGCGGGTGCGGCATCAACTGCGGTCCCGGCGGCTCGTGCATGAACGGCAGCTGCCAGACCTCGTGCGGCCCCGGCCGGGTCGTCTGCCCCGACGGGACCTGCGTCGACACCTCCACGGACGAAGCCAACTGCGGCACCTGCGGTCACGTGTGCGCGGCGGGCGCGACGTGCGTGGGCGGCACCTGCCAGTGCCCGGGCGGCACCACCGCGTGCAACGGCGCCTGCACCAACACAAACAGCGATCCGCTGAACTGCGGCGGCTGCGGCAACGCCTGCGCCGCGGGTCAGTCCTGCGTGGCCGGGGTCTGCAAGACCATGACCTCCTGCCCCGCCGGCTTCGTCCTGTGCAACGGGATCTGCGTGAACACCGCCTCGGACGCGGCGAACTGCGGCAGTTGCGGCACCGTCTGCACCCACGGCGCCTGCGTGAACGGGTCCTGCACGTGCCCGGCCGGGTCGGTGAAGTGCGGCAACGCCTGCGTCAACACCAACGACGATCCGAACAACTGCGGCGGATGCGGGAACGTCTGCCCCAACGGAAAGGTGTGCCGCTTCGGGTCGTGCGCCAACCAATGCTTCCCGTTCCAGAAGAACTGCGGCGGCGCCTGCGTGACGCTGTTCAACAACCCCGACCACTGCGGCGCCTGCAACAACAGCTGCGGACCGGGAGGCATCTGCTCCCTCGGCTCGTGCGTGTGCGGCGCGGGCCGGACGAAGTGCGGCAACACCTGCGTGCTGACCGACAGCGATCCGAACAACTGCGGCGGGTGCGGCATCGTCTGCGGGAACGGGCAGGTGTGCAGCAACGGGACGTGCCAGCCGCTGTGCACGAGCCCCGAGGACGCCTGCGGTCAGGCGTGCTTCGACCTCGACACCGATCCGGAGAACTGCGGCGCCTGCGGCCATCAGTGCGCGCCCAACGAGCAGTGCGTGACGGGCCTCTGCTACTGCGGCGGCGGGATGGGCCTGTGCAGCGGGATCTGCCGCAACCTGCAGAGCGACCGCTTCAACTGTGGCACCTGCGGCAACGTCTGTCCGCCCCAGCGGGCGTGCGCGGCCGGCGTCTGCACCTGTTCGGTGGGCCTCACCGACTGCAACGGCACGTGCCGCAACCTGGACACCGATCGCAACAACTGCGGCGCGTGCGGCCACGTCTGCCCCGGGCCGGTGGGCACCACGTTCTGCGTGAACGGGACCTGCGTGTGCCAGGTGGGCCAGACCCTGTGCGGCAACACCTGCGTCACCACCAGCACCGACCGCAACAACTGCGGCGGGTGCGGCATCGTCTGCGCGCCGAACGAGGTCTGCAACTTCGGCGTGTGCACTGCACCGTGAGCTGGGTGACCGATCTCCTCTTCCCGCCCGCGTGCGTCGCCTGCGCGCGGGTGCTGGAAGCAGAAGGCTTCTTCTGCGCCGAATGCGCACAACAGGTCGAACCGCTCCCGGACGAGCACTGCCCGCGCTGCGCCGAACCCGGGGAGTTTCCGCCGGGCCGCGTGTGCCAGCGCTGCACGGAACGCCCGCCGCCGTTCGTCCGCGCGTTCGCGCCGTTCACGCACGGCGGGGCGATCGCCCGCGCCATCCATGAGCTCAAGTACGAGGACCACCCCGAGCTGGCCCGGCCGCTGGGGACCCTGCTGGCAAAGGAAGCGCGGGCGTTCCTCGACGCGCTCCCCGTCCGCGCCGTAGTGGCGGCGATCCCGCTGCACCGCCGCCGGCTAGAGCAGCGCCGATACGACCAGGCCGAGCTGCTCGCCGTGGAGCTGGCGGGCCGTACCGGGCGCAGGCACCTCGTCGCGCTGGAGCGCACGAAGGCCACCCAGCGTCAGGTCGGGTTGAGCGAAGCCGCGCGCGACGCCAACGTCTCCGGCGCCTTTGCCGCGCGAGCGGAGGTAGCGGGTGAGGACGTGTTGCTGGTGGACGACGTCTTCACCACCGGCGCGACGGCGCGGGCGGCGGCGGGAGCGTTGAAGGCAGCGGGCGCCGCGTCGGTGCACGTGCTCACGCTCGCGCGGGCATTCACCCTGTGAGGGGCGCCGTCACTCCCCCGGCCCTTCGCGCCGGCGCGGCACCGAGCGCACGTCGTCATCGGCCGCCGCCTTGCCGAACAACCGCCGTTCGATCGGCCGCAGTCCGGTGAGGGCGAGCAGCGCGACGACGACCGTGATGAACGCCGCGAAGTAGTAGCCCACGCCAACCGACATGCCGACGGCGGCAGCGAGCCACAGGTTGGCGGCGGTGGTGAGGCCGCGGACGTTGAGGCCGCTCTTGAGGATCGCCCCACCGCCGAGAAAGCCGATGCCGACGACGACCTGGCTGGCGACGCGGCTGATGTCGACGCGCAGAACGCCGGAGGCCGACTCGCCCGGCGTGTTGAAGGCGTAGGCACCGACGACGGTGAACAAGCACGCGCCGACGCTGACGAGGATGTGCGTCCGGAAGCCCGCACTCTGCCGGCGCCACTCCCGTTCAATCCCCAGCGCCGCCGCGAAGAGCGCCGCCACGCCGATCCGAGCCGCCACCGTCGCGTCATCCACGGGGGAAAAGTGGAGACGCCCGAGCCCGGAAGCCACTACTCACCACTCACCCGTCACGACTCACTCCCAGCGATTTTGATGGCGAGCTCGAGGAAGGTCGCGCGGCGGTCCAAGACGCATGCCCACAGGCAGCGGCACAGACAACCGAAGCCGAACTCGCGCCACACCAGCCACAGGTTCGACATCACTTCCCGTCCCGTAATCACGCCCCTCATGTCCCTGCCTCCTGTGGCCGTGCGAGCCGCCTGCAGTGCAACCGACCTGCCAACGCGCGCTGTCGCGCCACCGACAGCAGATCCGCGCGACGGGAGCCCCGGCTGTATGGGCGTGGCGCAGGACGAACGCGGGCGATCCGCTGCACGGCGGCCTCGCCCTGAAGAAATGACCGTGGCGATCTTTCAAAGCGCCACGCCGGCGACGATTGGAATGTCCCCTCTGCCACGCGTGTCTGATGGCGTCCCGCCTGATAGACGGTCCCCATGACGATGGTTCGCTGTGCGGTGCTGTGCGTCCTCTTCCCGCTGCTTGCGTCGGCCGCGGCGGGCGGTTCCGCCGATCCGGTCATCGCCGAAGCGCAGGCAGACGCCAGGCAGGCCCGGGCGCTCGCCGGCTCCCCGCGCGCGATCGCCTGGCTGGTGCGGATGCACGCGCTGCGCGATGAGCTGCCCGATCTCTACCTGCTCGCGCAGACGTACGCCGACCTCGCGTTCCGCCGCAGCACCCACCCCGACGTCCGCCACGCCGCGCGGATGCTCCTGGCCGAGGTCGAACGCGCCCGCGGGCGGCTCGTGAAGGCGCACGACGTGCTCGAGCCACTCGGGTTCGTGCAGTCCTTCTATGTGCTCGGCGCGTTCGACAACGAGGGCAAAAGCGGCTGCGACACCGACTTCGGCCCCGAGGCGCGCCTCGACCTCTCCGCGGTGTACCCGACGCGCGAGCGCGAGACCGGTTGGCGTCGTCTGGAGCTCGGAAGCCCCGACGGCTACGTCGATCTCGCCAGCGTGCTCCGTCCCAACCACGAGGCCGTCGGCTACGCGCTCACCTTCCTCGAAGCACCCGCCGACACACGCGTGGACCTGTCGCTCGGCACCTCCGGCGCGTTCAAGCTGTGGGTGAACGACGAGCTCGCGCTCTCCGAGACCCGCTACAACCAGCCGCGGCCCGATCAGGCGCGCGTGCAGGTGACCCTGCGCAAGGGCCTCAACCGTGTCCTGCTCAAGGTCTGCCAGAGCACAGGCCCCTTCGGGTTCTACCTGCGCCAGCAGCGCGCCGAGGGCGCGAAGGAGTCCGCCCATCCGGTGCTGCCGCCCAACCTCCCACCGCTGGAGAAGGGGCCGAAGGTGAACGCGCAGCGCCTGCCCGACGTCCCGGAGCTGTTGGCCCGCGAGCTGACGAAGCACCCGGACGACGCACAGCTCCGCGGCGACTACGCGACGCTCCTCGGCTGGTACAGGACGTTCGATGAGACCACCCGCCAGGACTCGGCCGAGGCCGATCGCGCCGCCGAGGCCTCTTTCGCGGATGCCGGGCTGCAGCTGCTCGCCGCCGACGGCCATGACGACGACCCGAACCTTCAGCGGCGCTACCTGACGCGCGCGCTCGCCGCCGATCCGAAGTCGGTGCTGGCGCGGATCGACCTGGCCCGGCTGGACCTCGATCGCAGCCATCCCGAGCGCGCGCTCGAGCAGCTGGACGGGGTGCTCGCCGACTCCCCCGGCTCGGTCGAGGCGCGCCTGTTGCGCGCGGAGGCGTACGCGCTGCTCGATCAACTCCCGCGTTCGGTGAAGGAGGTCGAGGACACGTTCCTGAAGGCGCCCGAGGTGCCGATCGCGGCGAAGGAGGCGGCGCGCAGCTCGCGGCGGCTGAATCGCCCGAAGGACGCGATCGAACGCTACCGGGTGGTGCTGGCGCTCCGGCACGACGACCAGGACGCGCGGCACGCGCTCGCGTCGCTGTTGGCCGACACCGGCCGGATCCGTGAGGCGGCGGACGAGCTGCGCACCGCGCTGAAGCTTGCGCCCTTCGACAACAACACGCGCGTGCGGCTGGCCGAGCTGCTCGCCGCCAATGGCCGGCTGGACGAGGGGCTCGAGCTGTTCGCGCAGGCCCGCGCGCTCTGTCCGGACGAACCAGAGCTCTACGAGCGCGAGGGCCGCGCGCTGTTGCAGGCAGGTCGGCGTGACCGGGCGATCGCCGCATTCACCAGAGCGCTGGAGCTTCGGCCCCAGAACCCGCCGCTGCGCGAGGCGCTGCGCGCGCTGCAGGGCGCGGACGCGAGCTACGGCGCGAAGTACGTCTTCGACCTCGGGCCGCTGATGAAGGAAGCGGAGGCGATCCAGGGCGAGGACGCGGTGTACCTCGTCGACTACTCGTACACGCGGGTCCAGGCCAGCGGCCTGTCGTCCTCGTTCCACCAGGTGGCGGTGAAGGTCTACACCCAGCGCGGGGTGGACGCGTTTCGGACCTTCCCCATCACCTACTCGCCGGATCGCCAGGAGGTGCAGGTCCTCCGCGTGCGCGTCACGCGCCCGGACGGTTCGGTGTCGGAGAGCTTCGGCGACTCGGATCGAGCGCTCAACGAGCCGTGGACGGGGATGTACTACGACGCCCGCGCGCGCGAGCTCAGCTTCCCGTCGCTCTCCCCCGGCGACGTGCTCGAGCTGCAGTACCGGATCGAAGACACCGCGCGGGACAACCTGCTCTCGGACTACTACGGCTACGTCGACTACGTGCAGACCACCGCGCCGAAGCTGCGCTACCAGTTCATGGTCGACATGCCGCAGACGCGGCCGCTGTTCTGGAACAAGACCCAGCTGGGAACGGCGCTGACGGCCGAACAGACCTCGCCGGAGAAGGGCCGCACGCTGTACGCGTGGCGCGCGCAGAACGTGCCGAAAATTGTCCCCGAGCCGTCGATGCCGGGCTGGTCGGAGGTCGCCACAACGCTCCACGTCTCCACCTACAAGGCGTGGAACGACGTGGGCCGCTACTGGTGGGGGCTCGTACGCGATCAGCTCACGCCCAACGAGGAGCTGCGGCGCACGGTCGATCAGGTGCTTTCGGGCGTGGACCGGAAGGACGAGCTGGCGGTGGTGCGGGCCATCTACGACTTCGTGGTCACGCACACCCGCTACGTGGCGCTGGAGTTCGGGATCCACGGCTACAAGCCGTACCGGGTGGACCGGATCCTCGCGCGGCGTTTCGGCGACTGTAAGGACAAAGCCTCGCTGATCCACGCGATGCTCGAGGTGGCGGGCGTGGACAGCCGGCTGGTGCTGCTGCGGATGCGCAACCTCGGCATGGTGGATCCGGAGCCTGCATCGTTGGCCGCGTTCAACCACGCCATTGCGTACATCCCGAAGTTCGACCTGTACCTCGACGGGACCGCGGCGTTCCACGGCTCCAGCGAGCTGCCCACGGCCGATCGCCACGCCAACGCGCTGATCGTCGAACCCGACGGGACCGCGCGCTTCCTCACCACGCCCGAAGCAAACGCGAAGGACAACCTCACGCGCCTGACGATGGAGGTGACGCTGAAGCCCGGCGGCGAGGCGACGCTGCAGGGCGACTCCACCATCCGGGGCGTCGATGCGCCGGAGTACCGCCGCACCTACCAGACCGTCACCGGACGCAAGTCGGCCTTCGAGCGCGGGTGGGCGCAGGCGTTCCCGGGCGTGCAGGTGAAGAAGCTGGAGCTGAGCGACCTCTCGAAGCTCGAGCAGCCGGTGCAGCTCACGTTCGAGATGGAGGTGCCGCGGTACTCGGAGGTGCTCGACGAAGGGCTGCGCTTCTATCCATTCGGTAGCCCGCGCGCGTTCGCCCAGACCTGGGCGCCGCTGGTGAAGCGCCAGTACGACCTCGACCTCGAGATGCCGTGGACCCAGTCGTGGACGTTCCGCACCGCCATCCCCGAAGGCAGCGAGGTGGGCGAGCTCCCCGCGAACGTGGACGACGAGACACCGTTCGGATACCTGCGGATGCACCATCGCATCGAAGGCGGCGCGGTCATCTCCGAGGCCGAGCTCGCCATCACCACGCCTCGGATCCGCGCGAAGGACTACCCGACGTTCCGCGCCTTTCTCACGCGCGTGGACCAGGCGTTCGCGCGCAAGGTGGTGATGCGCAAGGTGGAGCCCGCCGGACCAAAGTCCGCGTCGCGCTGAGGCGGCGCTGCTGCGCCTCGTGCATCGACACGCGCGCGCACGCTGCCTGCGGCTCGAGTGTCCCGCCCACAGTCTTACGGCCACGAACGCACACGTCCTCGGCATTCGGACGCGCACCGCCGAGGTCCATCACGCCGGCGACGCGGATACCGTGCGGCCTGCCCCGGCCGGTGAAGCGACGAAGGTCCGCCTGCTCTCCGCTCGAAGCAAGTCTCCCCGCCCCGCTTTCCGCCGACGCCGTGCATGGTCACCTGGCGACGTCTCACGCATGCTCGGCAGTTCGACGGGCGCCGCCGGGGTTGCCGACGCTGGTGAAGCCGAACGGGCGCACGGCTCGCCCGCACCCGCGGTCCGCCTCTCCTCCGCTCCGAGCCCGTCCGGCTGCCCTGGGGCCGGCGTTGGTGCGCAACCGCAACCATTGAAGCGCGGAACGGGCCGCCTGCTCTCCGCACGGTCGCGCAGGCCGGCGAGCTTCGTCGAACCACCTGCGCCATCTTCACAGCAGGATGCCGCTTCCGCTCCGCTCACCGATCCCGTCGCTGGACGACGCCGACGAGTGGCTCGGCGATGGTCCCGTTGCGCGCAAGGCGCTCGCCGGACACCCCGTGCTGATCCACTTCTGGGCGCTCGGCTGCCTGGCGTGCGAGGAGCAGCTCCCCGAGGTGAAGCGCTGGCACGAGACGTTCGGGCCGCAGGGGCTGAAGGTGATCGGCGTCCATACGCCCCTGCAGATCCACGGCAACACGCGCGAGGAGATCGAGGCCGCCGCGCGCGCCGCCGGGCTGACCCACCCCATCGCGCTCGACCACCATGGCATCCTGGCGACGGCGTTCGACGTGCGGCTGACGCCCTCCTACTTCGTGTTCGACGACACCGGCCATCTGCGCCACTACCACGCGGGCTACAAGGCGGTGGCGCCGGTGGAGCAGGTCCTCCACCGCCTCATCCACGGCGGCGCCGCGCACCCTGCCGGCGCGTGAGGTGTGCACTGCCGGTGGCGACGGCGGAGGCGGACCGGCGCGGAATCCAGCTCCCGAAAGTGTTCCCGTTCGTGCGCTGACAGGCCGCCGGTCGAGGCTAGAGTCCAGCGCCCACCTCATCGCCGCGGAGCTCACGCATGCCCGACGACTGGAAGCCGCACGGATACCCGCAATTGTCGCCGTACCTCGTCACGCGTGGCGCGCCGGAGGTGATCGCATTCCTCGAGGCCGCCTTCGACGCGAAGGTGCTGCGCCGCTACGACCGGCCCGACGGAACCATCATGCATGTCGAGCTGCGCATCGGCGATTCGGTGGTGATGCTCGGCGAGGGAACGGACAAGTGGCCGCCGATCGAGGGTCAGGTCCATCTCTACGTGCCCGACGTCGATGAGGCGTACCGCCGGGGACTGGCCGCCGGTGGCGTGTCCATCACCCCACCCGCGGAGCGCGAGGACGACCCGGATCGCCGCGGCGGACTTAGAGATCCTTCCGGCAACAGCTGGTGGATCGCCACCCAGGTGCGCCCGGGCTGATCTCCGAGCGCGGCGTCAGCAGATCCGCGGCAGCGGCTCCGCGAACGGGAGATCGACGAACCGCCTGCCGCCGATCAGGGTCTGCATCACCACCCGCCCGGGGTGCTCGGCGACGACCTCGCCGATCCGCGCCGCATGGCGCCCGAGCGGGTGTGCGCGCATCGCGGCGAGCGCGCGGTCGCACTCTGCGCGCGGGACGAACGCCACCAGCTTTCCCTCGTTCGCGACCAGCAGCGGATCCAGCCCGAGCATCTCGCACGCGCCGCGCACTGCGTCGTTGATGGGCAAAGCCGCCTCGTCGATCTCGATGCCGAGCCGTTGCCTCGCGGCGATCTCCACCACCGTGGCCGCCACGCCGCCGCGGGTCGGATCGCGCATCGCGTGGATCCCCGGAGTGGCCGCCAGCATCGCCTCCACGAGCGTGGCCAGCGGCGCGGTGTCGCTGCGCAACTCTCCACCCGAGAACGACAGCCCTTCGCGGGTGGAGAGGATGGCCACGCCGTGGTCGCCGATCGTCCCGGAGACGAGGATCTGATCGCCGGGTCGCACGTTCGCGGACGACAGCGACACGCCCGGGATCGGCTGACCGATCCCGGTGGTGTTGATGAACAGCTTGTCGCCCTTGCCGCGATTGACGACCTTGGTGTCGCCGGTCACCACCTGCACGCCCGCCTCCGCTGCCGCGCGCTGGATGGACTCGATGACCCGGCGCAGCTCGGCGAGCGCGAAGCCCTCCTCGAGGATCAGCGCCAGTGAGAGGAACAGCGGCCGCGCGCCGGAGACCGCGAGGTCGTTCACCGTCCCGTTCACGGCGAGCTCGCCGATGTCGCCGCCCGGGAAGAACAGCGGGGTGACCACGAAGGAGTCGGTGGTCATGGCCACCGTCGTGCCGCCGACTGAGACCTGCGCCGCATCGTCCAGCGCCGCGAGCGCGGGGTTCCGGAACGCGGGCAGAAGCAGCGTCTCCACCAGTTGCGCGGAGAGCTTTCCGCCGCTGCCATGGCCCATGAGGACCTGGTCGGTCTCGGTGATCGGCACCGGACAGGCGGCGCCGAGCAGGCCGGGTGCGTCAGAGGACATCGTCTTCTCCCAGGGCGACGTGGACGTGGTCCCAGAGGACGTGGAGCAGCGTGAGGTGGACCTCCTGGATCCGGTGAATCGACCAGGTCTTCACCACGAAGCAGTGGTCGCACAGATCCGGGAGCTGTCCGCCGTCCCGCCCGGCGAAGCCGATCGTCATCAACCCCAGCGTTCGCGCGCGCTTGAACCCGCGCACCACGTTGGCCGAGGCGCCGGAGGTGGAGATGCCGATCGCCACGTCTCCGCTGCGCGCCAACACCGCGAGCTGGTCCTCGAACACGCAGCCGAAGTCACGGTCGTTGGCGATCGCCGTGACCGACGCGCCGTGCAGCAGCGACGCCGCCGGGAAGGAGCGGCGCTTCTCGAGGATGGGATGCGTGAACTCCACCGCGAGGTGGTCCGCGTCGCAGGAGGAGCCGCCGTTGCCCATCACCCAGATGCGGGCGCCTTCGCGCAGGCGGACCGAAAGCGCGCGCGCACAGGCTTCGATGGCTGCGGCGTTCTCTTCGAAGAAGGCGACCTTGAGCGCCGCGCTCTCCTTCGCCTTGCGGACGATGGCGTCCCTCATCGCGCACCTCCGGCTTCGCGCCCGGGCCGGGGCGGCTCCTCCAGCCCGCGGCCGTATTGGAAGTAAGCGGCGCACGCGCCCTCGGACGACACCATGGTCGCGCCGAGCGGCCGCTGGGGCGTGCAGCCCTTGCCGAACATCGGGCAGTCCACCGGCCGCTTGAGCCCGCGGAGGATTTGCCCGCTGATGCAGTCCTTCGACTCCTCGGCGGCGATGTCCCCCACCTCGAAGAGGCGCTCCGCGTCGAACGCGCGGTACTCGTAGCTGAGCCGGTAGCCCGACTTGGGGATGTGGCCCACGCCGCGCCACTGGCGGTCCACCACGTCGAACACCTCGGAGAGCAACGCGCGCGCGGACCGGTTGCCGTCGCGGCTCACCACGCGGGCGTAGACGTTCTCCACTTCGGCGCGTCCCGCCTCCAGCATCTTCACCACCGCCAGGACGCCGTGCAGAAGGTCCACCGGCTCGAAGCCGGTGATGGCGATCGGCACCTGGTAGCGAGCCGCCAACGCTTCGTACTCGCGGAAGCCGACCACCGCGCAGACATGCCCCGGCCCGAGGAAGCCCTGCACCCGGTTGTTCGCCGACTGCAGGATGCTGGCGATCGACGGCGGCACCAGCACGTGGGAGACGAGCAGCGAGAAGTTGGTCAGCCCCTGCTGCTTCGCCAGCTTCACCGCCATCGCGTTGGCCGGGGCGGTGGTCTCGAAGCCAACCGCGAAGAAGACGACCTTCCGCTCCGGGTGGGCGCGCGCCAGCTTCACCGCGTCCAGCGGCGAGTAGACGATGCGTACGTCGGCGCCGCTTGCCTTGAGCCCGAGCAGATCGCCCCGCGTCCCCGGGACGCGCAGCATGTCGCCGAAGGAGGTGAAGATGACCTCCGGCCGCGAGGCGATCGCGTGCGCGCGGTCGATGAGCTCCAGCGGCGTGACGCACACCGGGCATCCGGGTCCGTGCACCAGCGCCACGCCCTCGGGGAGCAGGCGGTCGATGCCGTAGCGGACGATGGAGTGGGTCTGCCCGCCGCACACCTCCATCAACACCCATGGGCGGGTCACCGTCCGGCGGATCTGTTCGGCCAGCGCCTGGGCCAGCGCGCGATCGCGGTACTCGTCCAGGTGCCTCACGCTGCGTCCTCCTTCTCCGCCACGGACGGTGCGGGATCGAGCCCCAACTCCGCGCGGTCGAGCCCGAGCTCCGCCAGCGCCGCGAGCGTCCGCCGAGCCTCCTCCTCGTCCAGCCGCGAGATGGCAAAGCCGACGTGGACCAGCACGAAGTCGCCGACCTTCACGTCCGGCAGGCACTCCAGGCAGACCTCGCGCTCGATGCTGCCGAAGCGCACCGTCGCGAAGCCCAGCCCGTCCTGCGTGCGCCGGCTCATCACCTCACCGGGGATTCCCAGACACATCGTCCGCCCTCCCTGTCGCGTCCTTCCGCCGAAAGCCGCCACGCCGCCACCGCCGCCTGGCCGAGCGAGATGCCGCCGTCGTTCGGCGGGACCTTGCGGTGCAGCAACACCTCGAAGCCCTCGCGCTCCAGCGCGGTGGCACACAGCCCGGTGAGCAGCCGGTTCTGGAAGCACCCACCGGAGAGCGCCACGACGCCGATGCCGGTCTGCGCTTTCGCACGCAGACACGCGTCCACGACCGCCTGCGCGAGCGTGCCGTGGAACCGCGCGGCCAACACCGCCGAGGGCGTCCCACCGTCGCGCGCATCCACGAGGGCGCGGATCGCCGGAGGGAGGTCGAGCACCTCGACACCCGAGGGTTCGGTCTGAAATCCGTGCGGCAGCGGCCGCAGCGCCTCGTCCGCGGCCTGCGTCGCGAGCGCCTCGAGCTCGATCGCCGCCTGTCCTTCGTAGCTGGTGTCCTCGCGCACCCCCAGGAGCGCCGCCACTGCGTCGAACCAGCGGCCCGCGCCGGTGGCCCATGCGCACAACTCCGGCCGGTCGAGCAGCGCCTCGACCTGGGCCACGGTGACCGGGTGTGGCTCACGGGCGACGAAGGGGACGCCCACCGCGCGCGCCGCCGCCACGCCCAGGCGCCACACCTGCCGCACCGCCACCTCTCCGCCTGCGAGCGCGAGCGGCCCAAGGTGCGCGAGCCGCCGGAAGCCGGACAGGTCGGCGAGGAGGAGCTCGCCGCCCCAGAGCGTGCCGTCGGGTCCGCACCCGGTGCCGTCGAACGCAACGCCGAGCGCGGGCCCCGTGCGGCCGTGCTCTACGAGGCAGGCAGCGACGTGGGCGTGGTGGTGCTGGACGGCGATCGCCCTCAGGCCCGATGCACGCGCCCACGAGGTCGACACGTAGTCCGGGTGGAGATCGTGCGCGACTGCTAAGGGGTCGACGCCGCACAACCGGCGCAGGTGAGCGATCGACTCTTCGAAGAAGACGAAGGTCTCCGGGTGGTCGAGATCGCCCAGGTGCGGCGAGAGGAAGGCCTCGGCGCCGCGGGTGAGGCACACGGTGCTCTTCTGCTGCGGTCCCACCGCCAGCACCGGCGGCGCCTCGAAGGGGAGCGGGATTGCCTCGGGGACGAACCCGCGCGCGCGGCGGATGGGCTGAGGCGCCCCGCGGACGATGCGCAGCACCGAGTCGTCCGCGCGGGCGACGATCTCCCGGTCGTGGAAGAGGAACCCGTCGGCGATTCCGTCCAGGCGCGCGAACGCCTCCTCGTCGGTGCGGGCGATCGGCTCGTCGGACACGTTGCCACTGGTCATCACCAGCGCGTGGAACCCACTTCCGCCCTCGAAGAGCAGATGGTGCAGCGGCGTGGAGGGCAGCATGAGCCCCAGCTCGTCCAGCGCGGGCGCGATCGCGGACGCCAGCGGCGACGGACGCCGCGAACGCAACAGAACGATGGGATGTTGTCGCGACGCGAGCGCTGAGGCGGCGACCTCGTCCACCTCACACAGATTGCGGGCGACCTCCAGGTCGCGGACCATCACCGCGAACGGTTTGTGGGGGCGCTTCTTGCGCGCACGGAGCCGGAGCACCGCGTGCTCTTCCGTCGCGGACGCCGCGAGCAGGTAGCCGCCCAGCCCCTTGATGGCGACGATTCCGCCCCACCGCAAAAGCGCGAGCGCAGCCTGAAGCGCCGACTCTCCGTCGAGCAGCGGCCGTTCCCGAGCGGGGTGCGCGGAGTAGCGCAACCTCGGGCCGCAGACCGGACAGGCGTTGGGTTCGGCGTGGAAACGGCGGGAACCCGGGTCCTCGTACTCGGAGCGGCACGCGTCGCAGAGCGGGAAGCGGGCCATGCTCGTGCGCGCGCGATCCCACGGGAGCGATTCGGCCAGCGTGTACCGCGGACCGCAGTCGGTGCAGCAGATGAACGGATAGCGGTAGCGGCGGTCCTGCGGATCGCCGAGCTCACGGAGACATGCGTCGCAGGTGGCCACATCCGCCGGGAGCGCGGCCTGTGCGCCTTCCGCCGCGCTCGGGGTGATGAGGAACCCGTGCCGTCCGAGCGGCGCGCAGCGCGTCGACTCCACCGAGTCGATCCGGCTCAGCGCCGGCGCCTCCGACCGGAGCCGCGCGTCAAACCGGTCGAGCTGTTCGGGTTCGCCCTCCACGTCGATCCAGACGCCCTCGCCGTCGTTTCGCACCGTGCCCGCCAGCCGGAGTGAGGTGGCAAGCCGATACACAAACGGCCGGAAGCCGACGCCCTGCACCACTCCGCGGACGCGGAGCGCTCTGCGTTCATGGACGATCGCTCGCACAGGTCGGCAGGGTACCGGCGGGCGCGCGCGCCGGACCTCGCACGCGGCCGAGTTTCGGATGCTGGATAGAGGGAGTGTCCTGTTCCCCATGCTCCGCGGCGCTCCGCCCCGCGCCGGTGGAGGGTCGCGTCGTCGGCGCGGCAGCATCGCGGTCGCTCGCACGGAGCGCGGATGCACGAACTGGCCATCACCGATGGAATTGTCGCCGGCATTTGCGAGCGCGTGGGCGAGGGCCGCGTGCGGCGGATCACCCTGGAGATCGGCGCGCTCACCGCGGTGCTCCCCGACGCGGTGCGCTTCTGCTTCGACGTCTGCGCGGCCGGCACGCGGTGCGAAGGCGCCGAGCTGGAGATCGTCCCGGTGCCCGGGCGCGCGCGCTGCCGGAGCTGCCACGCCGAGCTGCAGATGCAGGGACCGTGGGCGCTGTGCGCCTGCGGCGCCGGCGACGTGGACATCCTCTCGGGCCAGCAGCTCCTGGTCCGTACGGTGGAGGTGGAGTGATGTGTACGACCTGCGGCTGTTCAGGAGACGGACCGGCGCGCATCAGCACGCAAGGGGGCACGGATGGTCTGGGCGATCGCGACCACCCCGACCGCGGACCGCACGGGCTCCCGCGCGGCCATGACCACGGGCACCCCCACGACCATGACCACGAGGACCATGACCGCGAGTTCGCGCACAGCCATGACCACGAGCAGGCGCGCGACCATGTACACGAGCACCCATGCGGCCATGAACACGAGCGCGTGCGCGACCACGACGTCGGGCTCGCGCACAGCCATGAGCTGGAGCACGCGCGCGACCATGTACACGAGCGCGCACGCGACCACGACCTCGGGCTCGCGCACCGTCATGAACACGAGCGCGCGCGCGACCATGAACACGAGCGCGCGCGCGACCATGAACACGAGCGCGTGCGCGACCATGAACACGAGCACGCGCGCGACCATGACCACGAGCGCGCACCCGACCACGACCTCGGGCTCGCGCACCGTCACGAACACGAGCACGCCCACGGCCACGACGATGGGCTCGCACGCGACCATGAACACGAGCGCGCGCGCGACCATGAACACGAGCGCGCACCCGACCACGACCTCGGGCTCGCGCACCGTCACGAACACGAGCACGCCCACGGCCACGACGATGGGCTCGCACGCGACCATGAACACGAGCGCGCGCGCGACCATGAACACGAGCGCGCACCCGACCACGACCTCGGGCTCGCGCACCGTCACGAACACGAGCACGCCCACGGCCACGACGATGGGCTCGC
>JADGHL010000198.1 GCA_019686135.1 Myxococcaceae bacterium
CGGACGCCGCCACGCGCCCCGCGCCCCCGCGCGCCCGCCCACGCTGGAGGAGATCAACGCGCTGGCCCGGCGCGAGCGCGTGCCCGCGCGGATCGCCAAAGGCGATCTCGAAGGGAAGATGAAGTGCCGCATCTGGCGGAAGCTGCACCCCGAGGAGGCGGAGCGCTTCGACCGGGCCTACGAGCTCATCGAACGGCACCCCGAGCTGGAGCTCGCGGACGCCTTCGGGGTGGTCCAGAGCGGGCGCTCGGTGGAGGAGTTCCTCGCGCGCAAGCAGCGCGGCAAGCTGAAGGCCGAAATCAAACAGGCGCGCAGCGCGCTCCCCGGCGAGCCGATCGACCGCTGGCTTCAGGCGCGGATCGACTCGAAGGAGGAGGTCGCGGCGGTCCTGGGCGATCGCACCGTGGTCGACCGCCTCACCGCGAACCAGCCGGTGGCGTTCCAGTTCGAACGGGCCGGGCGCATCGAAAAGCTCCAGGTCGTGTTGATCGCCACGCGCGAGCTGTGGGACCGGATTGGCTCCACGCTGGAGCGCGATCCGAAGCTGGCCCGCAAGCCGGTCACGGTGCAGCGGCAACCAGATCGCCGCCCGGTCGCGGACCCGCGCGCGTTCGTTCCCCACGTGGGCAAGACGGTGCGGCTGGAGCTCCGCAACGGCATCAACCTCCAGCACCCGCTCGTCGCAGCCGGACCGTACGACGTGCTGGTCGGAGCGGGCGGCGGAGAGCTGTTCGTCCCGCTCCACGCGATGCTGCGCTGGTCCGTCCCGGGCGAGGCCGGCGCCGCGCCATCCTCGGAGACCAGCGCTCCGGCCGCGGATGCCTGAGTCGTTGGATCGGTCAGGAGCGAAGCCATGACGCCGGTGGGAAAGATCGTGAAGCTGTTGCTCGCGCTGAGCGTGGGCGCCCTGGTGGTAACGGGGGTATCGGGCTGCAAGGAGGCGGCTTCTCCGGCCCAGGCGGCCACGACGAAGCCTGAGGCGCCTGCGCCGGCTCCGCCGGCGGATCCGAAGGCGCCGCGGGTGGTGGAGATCAAGGTCACCGAGAATGGCTACGAGCCCAGCCCCATCACCCTGAAGAAAGGTGTGCCGGTGACGCTCAAGGTCACGCGCGTGACCGAGGTCACCTGCGCGGTCGACTTCCACCTCGACGAGTACGACATCCACGAGAAGCTGCCGCTCAACCAGACGGTGACCATCACCTTCACCCCGAAGAACACCGGTGAGCTCAAGTACGGCTGCGGGATGGGGAAGATGGTGAGCGGGCGGTTCTTCGTCGAGTAGCGGCCCCGGACGAAGAAGGTCAGACCCCATCGGTAAGGTCAGACCCCATCGGTAGGGTGGGCCGCGCATGGCCTGCCCGGCGGAGCTCTTCCATCACCACGTCTTCGTGGACCTCGAGACCACCGGGCTGAACCCCCAGACCGACGAGGTGATCGAGGTCGGCGCGCTCTTCGTCGAAGAGGGCCAGGTGGTGCGGCGGATCTCCCGCCTGTTCCGCCCCTCCGCGCCCCTGCCGCTGGCGATCCAGCGGATCACCGGGCTCACCGACGCGGACCTCGACGGCCAGCCGTCCTTCCACGCGTTCCAGGACGAGCTCGCCGAAGCGCTGCGCGGGTGGACGGTGGTGGCGCACAACGCCTTCTTCGAGCGCAGCTTCCTCGCGGAGGTGTTCGCGTCGATCGACGCGGAGGTGATCGACTCGTGCGAGCTGCTCCACTATCTCTTCCCCGAGCTGGACAGCCATTCGCTGGAGTCGGCGGTGAAGTGGGCGAAGGTCTCGGATCGCTGCGCCCACCGCGCCCTGCGCGACTGCGAGGACACGTTCGCCGTCGTGTGTCACGCGCTCGGCCGCTGCGAAGACGAGGCCCGCGCGGACGAGCTGGCCGAGGTGCTGGCGTGCCTCGCGCCGGAGGCGGACCTGCGGCACCCCGAGGCGGGCGTACGCCAACACCCCGCGCTGGTGCGCCTGTTGATGGAGCTCTACGAGCGCTGCCGCCACCAAAGCGCCCCGCTGACGCTCACCGGCGATGGGCCCTTTTTGCCGCCGCGGCCGGAGCGGCTGCGGCAGCGCGGCGTCACGGTCTCCCACGACAACGACGAGGGCGACGTCACCGTGGAGCCGGTCACTACTGCGGACGTCGACGCGGTGCTCGGCGCCGGTGGCGCGCTGGAGCGGACGGTGGACGGCTTCCGCCCCCGCGTCCAGCAGCTGCAGATCGCCCGACGCGTGGCGCGGGCGCTCTCCGCGGGCGAACGGCTGGCGGTGGAGGCCGGCACGGGGACCGGCAAGTCGTTGGCGTACCTGACGCCGGCCGCGCTCTTCGCGGCGAAGAACGGGCTCAAGGTCGCGGTGGCGCCGAACACGCGGGCACTGCAGGACCAGCTGATGGAGAAGGATCTCCCGCGGCTGCACCGCGCGCTCGGCGGGAGCTTCGGGTATGCCCTGCTCAAGGGACAGACCAACTACCTGTGCCGGCGCCGCACGCTGGAACTGACCCGGGTGGAGGCGGGGATGCCGTGGGAGGAGCGCGCCCCGCGGGCGTACCTGCGCGCGTACCTGCGCCGGAGCCCGGATGGGGACCTGGACCGGACCAGCTACTGGTTCAAGGAGCACTACCCCGCGCTCGCCGGACTCTTGCAGGGCGGCCGGAGCGAGGCGGCGACGACCCTGAGCGACCGCTGCCCCTACTACCGCCAGTGCTACTACCACTCGGCGGTGGCGCACGCGGAGAAGGCGGACGTGCTGGTCATCAACCAGGCGCTCGCGCTGAGCTGGCCGCAGCGCTATCCGCGGCTTCGGCACCTCATCCTGGACGAGGCGCACGAGCTCGAGGACGTGGTGACCACCGCGCTCGGATCCGAACTGTCGGAGGCCGTGCTCGGGCGCGTGGGCGAACGGCTCCTGGGGCGGCCCGGGCGCAAGGGGCTGTTGGCCGAGCTGAAGCGGACGCTCGCCGGCACCGGAGCGGGCCGTGCCGGAGCGGACCTGCTCCAGCAGCTCGAGGCCACGGTCTACGCGGTGGGCAAAGGCTGCCTCGAACTCGGCGACGCGGTGTACGCGCTGTGTGCCGCAGGCGGCGAACGTGGCGGACGGGGCTTCAGCGAAGAGTGCCGCATCACCGTCGAGACACGCGCCGGGCCGCAGTGGCAGGCCATCCGCGCAGCGCTGCTGGAGGTGCGACAGACCCTGATAGAGCTGGGGCGGAAGCTCGGGCCGGGGGTGAACGCGGTGCTGCCCACGCTGGGAGCTCGCAACCCGTCGCTGGAGCGCGAGCTCGCCGGCGCCACCGCGGAGATCACCGAGACCTGCGAACGGATCTCCGAGTTCGCGGACAAGCCGGACCCGCACAGCTGCTACTTCGCCAGCGCGCGACCGGAGCGGCGGCAGTGGCTGTTGTGCGCGCAGCCGGTGGACGTGCGCCGGCCCTTCGAGGAGTCACTGGCGTCGAATCAGCGCGCGCTGGTGTTGACCTCGGCGACGCTCTCCACCGGGCCGGGGAACCCGTGGATCCTCGACCGGCTCGGACTGACCCGGCCCTATCCCGACACGTCGCCCACCGAGTTCCTCCGGTCAGGGACGCCGTTCGACCTCGAGCGGCAGTCACTGGTGGTTCTGGTGACCGACGCGCCCGACCCGCAGGAGCCCGCCTTCGTCGACTGGGCCACCGACCGGATCGCCGGGCTGGCGCAGTTCATGGGCGGGCGCGTGCTGGGCCTGTTCGCCTCCGCGCGCCGGCTCGAAGAGGTGGGCGACCGGGTCCAGGAACGGCTCGAGCCCGTCGGCATCGAGGTGCTGCGCCAGTCGCGGGGGAACAGCCGGAACCTCGCCGCGCGCCAGGAGCAGGATCACGGTTCGGTCTTGCTGGGCACCAAGAGTTTCTGGCAGGGCATCGACATCCCGGGCGCGGGCGTGGCCTGCGTGTTCATCGACAAGCTGCCGCTCGAACCCCAGAACCGGCCGATCGTCACCGCCCGCGAGGAGCGCCTGGGCGGGGACACCTGGGCCGGGTTCATGCAGTACCGGCTCCCCCGCGCGCTCCTGCAGCTCCGGCAGGGCGTGGGGCGCCTCATCCGCTCCGCGGACGATCGCGGGGTGGTGATCATCGCCGACCCGGGCAGCCCCACCTACCGCGCCCAGGTGTTCGCCGCGCTCGAGGGCTACCGGGTGGAGGCGCTCCCCTGGGCGCGTGCGCGCGTGAGGCTCTTCGAGGCGATCAAGGCGATGGGGCTCCACGCCAGCGCGCACCGTTCCCGCGCACCCTCGCCTGCTGCGGCACCAACCCGCGCGGTGGCGCGCTGAACATCGTCCACCAGCCGTCGGGTGCGCCCCATCTCAGACGAAGACGCGCCGGTTGCGCTTCCGCGACGGCCGCCGGGTCTGCTACGCGGCCGGCATGACCCGGATGGGCCTTGTGTGGATGAGCGTGCTCGGCGTTCTGACGGCCTCCGCTGCGTGGGCGGAGGCGCCGCCTTCCGACGCGGGCGCGCCGCGACAGGACACCGCCGCTTCGGCGGAGGCAAAGGATGTGGCGACAGGCCCGGTGGAGTTGCGCCCATCCGGGCACCGCTTCACGGCCGGGCTGGCGCAGGTCGCGTACAGCTCGTTCTTCCGCTCCGCGAGCGATCCGTTCGCCTTCGAGGCGGCCTGGTCCTGGCTTGCGCGCCCAAATCTCCTCTCCGCGGAGGTCGGCGCCGGCCTGCGCGTGGCGCCTGGACGCCAGGGGGTGAGCCTCCCCCTCGAGGTGTTCGCCCGGGCGCGCTTCGTCGCGGAGGTCGGCCCGTGGCTTCCCGCGGTGGGGCCCGAGCTTGGTGTCAGCGGGCTGGCGCGGCTCTCGCCCCGCTCCGACCGGCTCCCGTATGACCTCGACAACGAGGAGGCGAAGCGCCTGTCGCCCTTCTACGCCGGGATTGACGCGGCGCCGCTGCGCTTCGGCTTCGGGCACTTCGTCCTCTCCGCGCTGGAGATCGGGCTGGGCGCCGCGCTGGGCCCGCCCGGTGGCGCAGTGCGGACGCGGATCACCCTCCTGCAGGTGGGGTACGCGCCATGACGCGGTCGGTGGGGATGATGGTTGCCGCCGCGCTCCTTTTGGCGGGCTGTGGCGACCGGGCCGGGCAACTGGACCCGGACCTGCGCGAGCGGGCAGCGGCTGTGGCAGACGAGGTCGATCCGGCGCGGGTGATCGCGGACGTGAAGGCGCTCGTTGCTTCGCACGACGACGATCAGCCGCTCGACTGCGAGGCGCTGTTCAACCTCGACGAGGTGGATCAGACGCGCCGGCCGGTGTGCGATCTCAGCCGCGATCGCGCGCGGGAGCTCGTCCGGACGCGCTTTTCGGACCTCGGGTACGAGCCGAAGGACGAGAAGGACCTGGACGCGGAGGGCCGCTTCCCCACGGTGAACGTCATCGCCGATCTCCCCGGCACCGATCCGGACGCCGGGATGATCGTGATCGGCGCGCACTACGACGCGTTCTTCCACGGGGCGGACGACAACAGCTCGGGCGTGGCGGCGCTCATGGAGCTGGCGCGGGTGCTGCGCGGACACTCCTTCCGCCGGCAGATCCGCTTCATCGCGTTCGATCTCGAGGAGCTGGGCCTGGTGGGCAGCACGCGCCACGTGGCGCTCCATGGCGACGAGGAGGACGTCCGCGCGGCGCTGGTGTTCGACTGCATCGGCTACGCGGATTCGACGCCCGGATCGCAGAGCTCTCTGCCCGGCCTGCCGGTCCCGGACCGCGGGGACTTCATCGCGCTCATCGCCAACGACCTCTCGGTGAATCAGGTGGTGCAGATCCGGACCCTGTCGTCGACCCTGGAGATCCTGCCCACCGAGACGGTGATCGCCCCGAGCGACGGCGCCTTTCCGATCACCGGCAACCTGATGCGCAGCGACCACGCGCCGTACTGGCTGGCGCGCCGGCCGGCCGTTTTCCTCACCGACACGGCGAACTTCCGAAACCCGAACTACCACACGGACAAGGACACGGTGGACACGCTGGATCAGGCCTTCCTCGGAAACGTGACCCGGCTGTCGGCGGCGGCCGTGGCGTACTGGGCGGAGGTGGCCGAATGACGCGCGCACTGTTGACCCTGACCGCGGCCGCGCTGCTGAGCACACCGGCGGTGGCGCAGCCGGCCGATCCGTTCCCCACGACGAACGGCTCCGCCGTCATGACCGCCGCGGGGCGGCGTCCTCCCGCGAGCCTCGAGCCTTCGAAGCACGTGTTCACCGCGTACGCGCAGCTGGGCGGGCTCATCTACCTGTCGCGCTTCCAGACCGCCGGCGGCGTGGGCGGCGGGCTCGGCGTCCGCGACACGTATGCGGGCCGGTATCTGGTGCAGGCGGACTTCCACCACCTCGTGGAGATCGGCAACGCCTTCGCGATCCGCCTGGGCGCAGGCCTCCAGCGCGCGGCCACCGATGAGGCAGGGAATGAGCGCGTGTGGATCCCGGCGGTGCTGCTCACCGGCACGGTCCACATGGGCGATCGCCTGCGCTTCCTCACCTTCGAGCACCCCACTCCGGTCGTGGCTCCCGCGACGGCGCTCGGCGTGGCGGTGGCGCCGCTCCGGTTCCAGCTCCAGCAGGCCGAGGTGAGCCTATTGGAGATCGGCGCCGGGGTCGGGTGGGACTTCCCCGGGC
>JADGHL010000199.1 GCA_019686135.1 Myxococcaceae bacterium
CCCCCTCCGTTGTCGGACGCCTCCTTTATATAGGGCCGGCAAGCGGGGAGGGGCGGGCATGGGCGAGAACGAACGCGAAGACAAGTACATCCGCGATCCGGCCGAGCGGGAGGCGATGCTGGGGCTGTGGGCGGTGCCCGGGCTGGGCCCGGTGACCATCGACCACATCGCCGCGCTCACGGCGCACGCCGGCTCGGTGTCGGCGCTCTTGGATGAGCCCGTGAAGAACTGGGCGCCGTGCGTCCCGCGGATGCGGCCCTACCCCCGCGAATTCCTCGAGTGCGTGGACACCTTGCGAAACCTCGCCGCCCGGGTGCGTGAGTGCGCCGCCAGGAGCCGTCAGCAGATCGCCTTCCCGGGCGACCCCAACTACCCCGAGCGGCTCCTTGAGCTACGGGACTACCCGCGCGTGCTGTTCCACGTCGGCGAAATGGGGCTTCCGCGCAAGCGCGTGGCCATCGTCGGAAGCCGGGACACCGATCCAGCGGTGCGCAGCTTCGCGACCCGGCTCGCGCACGATCTGGCGGACGCCGGGATCGGCATCGTCTCCGGAGCGGCCCGGGGCATCGACGAGTGCGCGCACACCGGGGCGCTCGGGGCGAAGGGGGAGACCTGGGCCTTCATCGCCAGCTCCATCGATCAGATGGACGCCGGGGCGCGGACGATCTGCCGGGCGGCCGTGCGCGGCGGCGGCATGGTGCTGACCGAATACCCGCCCAACACGCGGTCACAGCGGGAGAGCTTTCCGCGCCGCAACCGACTCATCTCCGGCGTGGCCGATCTGGTGGTGGCGATCCGGGCCGGGCGCCAGTCCGGGACGCTGCACACCATGCGCGCGGCCGTCGAACAGGGCAGACCGCTCCGGGTCGTCCCCTCGGCGCCGTGGCAGGAGGGCAACGAAGCGGGGAATGACTACCTGGCGACCGGGCTGGCTCGGGCGTGCAACAGCGCATCGGATGTTCTGGAGGCTCTCGGCGTGGTCCCCGGGAACGCGCCGAAGCCCCGGGTGGGGGTGCGCCTGGACGAGCTGCAGCTGTCCAGGCCGGCGAGGGTGGCGTTCCGGGCGCTGAAGCGCCGGCGCCAGATGTTCGAGGAGATCCTGGACAACTCGAAGCTGGACGTCAGCGAGCTTCTGAGCGCGCTCACCGAGCTCGAGCTGGCCGGGCTGGCGGTGCAGCATCCGGGCAAGATCTACGAGAGGGTGTGAACAGAGCGATGGCAGAGAAGACCACGAAGAAGGCCGCGGCCGCGAAGAAGGCTGCGAGGTCCCGGACGACGTCGAAGCCAGCGGCGAAGCCCGCACGGGCGAAGAGCGACGGCAAGGCGGCCACCGCGAAGAAGGCGGCGAGAGCCCGGAAGAACGAGCTGGCGGTGGTGACGGCGGACGTCGAGGGCGAGGAGACCGCTCCGAAGAAGGGCCGTCCCTACTCGCTGGTGGTGGTGGAGTCCCCGGCGAAGGCGAAGACGATCAAGAAGTACCTGGGCGCCGGCTACGTGGTGAAGGCGTCGGTGGGCCACGTCAAGGATCTCCCCAAGAGCCGGATGGGCGTGGACGTGGAGCACGGCTTCGAGCCCGAGTACGAGGTGGTCAAGGGCAAAGAGAAGGTCCTCCAGGAGATCAAGAAGCAGGCGGCGGGCGCCGAGCGCGTGTACCTCGCCACCGACCCCGACCGTGAGGGCGAGGCGATCGCGTGGCACCTCTCGGAGGAAATCGGCCACCCCAACACCGCGCGGGTGCTGTTCAACGAGATCACCCGGAGCGCGATCCAGAAGGCGATCAGCCAGCCGGGGAAGCTGTCGCGTGAGAGCTTCGATTCGCAGCAGGCGCGGCGCGTGCTGGACCGGATCGTCGGCTACCAGATCTCGCCGTTGCTCTGGAAGAAGATCCGCCGGGGCCTGTCCGCAGGGCGCGTGCAGTCGGTGGCGGTGCGGCTGATCGTCGAGCGTGAGAAGGAGATCCAGGCGTTCGTCCCCGAGGAGTACTGGACGCTGGACGCCGAGCTGCAGGCGAAGCTGCTCCCGAACTTCCGCGCGCGGCTGTGGCGGCTGGACGGCGAGAAGGTCGAGCTCAAGACCGGCCAACAGACGAACGCGTTGGTGGAGGAGCTACAGGCCCGGCCGTTCACGGTCACGCGCGTCGAGAAGCGCGAGCGGCGCCGCAACGCGCCCGCGCCGTTCATCACCTCCAAGCTGCAGCAGGAGGCGGCCAACCGGCTGGGGTTCACCGCCAAGAAGACGATGACGCTGGCGCAGCGGCTCTACGAAGGCGTGGAGCTGGGTGAGGAGGGGCAGACCGCGCTCATCACGTACATGCGTACCGACTCCACCCGCCTGTCGGAGGACGCGGTGAAGGCGGTGCGGGAGCTGATCGCCGAGAAGTACGGGCCGGACTACCTGCCGGCGGAGCCCGCGGTCTACAAGAGCAAGAAGTCCGCGCAGGACGCCCACGAGGCGATCCGGCCCACCTCGCTGGAGTACCCGCCCTCGAAGGTGCAGCCGTACCTCGAGCCGGACATGTTCAAGCTGTACGAGCTCATTTGGAACCGCTTCGTGGCGTGCCAGATGACGCCGGCGGTGTACGACCAGACCTCGGCGGACATCACCGCCGGGCGGGCGGTGTTCCGGGCCAGCGGTTCGACGCTGAAGTTCCCCGGCTACCTCGCGGTGTACGGTGCCACGCTGACCACCGACGAGGAGGCAGCGGCGGAGAAGGCGAAGAAGGAGGGCGACGAGGCCGTCGCCGACACCGTCACCGGCGAGCTGCCGGATCTGAGCGAGGGGGACACGCTGCAGCTCGTGCAGTTCGTGCCGGAGCAGCACTTCACCCAGCCGCCGCCTCGGTTCAGCGAAGCGACCCTGGTGAAGGAGCTGGAGGAGCGTGGGATCGGCCGGCCTTCGACGTACGCGGCGATCATCGCCAACATCCAGGACAAGAAGTACGTGGAGAAGGTGGAGGGGCGCTTTAGGCCCACCGACCTCGGGGTGATCACCACCGAAGAGCTGGTCAAGCACTTCCCCAACGAGCTCGACGCCGGGTTCACCGCGCAGATGGAGGAGAAGCTCGACCGGATCTCCGAGGGCGAGGTCCACTGGGTCGACGTGATGAACGAGTTCTACGGCCCGTTCAAAGAGACCCTGGCCCGGGCCGAGCAGCAGATGCGCGACGTCAAGCGCGAGGAGATCCCCACCGACCTCGTCTGCGAGAAGTGCGGCAAGCCGATGGTGATCAAGTGGGGGAAGATGGGGCAGTTCCTCGCCTGCACCGGCTATCCGGACTGCAAGAACACCAAGGACTTCAAGAAGGACGCCGACGGGAAGATCGTCGTGGTGGAGGAGGAGACCACCGACGAGATCTGCGAGAAGTGCGGCAAGCCCATGGTCATCAAGCGCGGCCGGTTCGGGCGCTTTCTGGCCTGTTCGGGCTACCCGGAGTGCAAGAACTCCAGGCCCATCTCCATCGGCGTGAGCTGCCCGGACTGCAAGGTGGGCTACCTCTCCGAGCGGCGCAGCCGGTTCGGGAAGATCTTCTTCGGCTGCAACCGGTATCCGGAGTGCAAGTTCGCGGCGTGGGATCGCCCGCTGCCGGAGGCCTGCCCCAACTGCCAGTCGCCGTACCTCCTGCAGAAGTTCTCGAAGCGGGAAGGCCCGTACATCGTCTGCCCGAACAAGGAATGCGGATACCGCCGGTCGGTGGAGCAGCAGCCGGAGGGCCAGGCGGCGACACCGGCTTGAAATCACTGAGAAATCTGCGATTCTGCGCGCGCTTTTCGCCCCGCCACGTCTTCGACGAACTCGCAAAGCGTCGGCGCCATGATGGAAAGGACCTGGTAACTCGATGAATCTCCCGTATGCGTTCGCGGGCCTTCTCGCCGCAGCCCCTGCAGAGTCCCACGGTGGCTTCGGGGATTCGCTCGTCTCCTTCTTCAAGGACGGCGGGCCGTTCATGTATGTGAACATCTTCTGGCTGGCGTGCGCGATCGCCGTGATCATCGAGCGCATCGTCACCCTGATGTTCCGCTACAACCTCAACGCCGGCCCCTTCATGGAGCAGGTGACGAAGCTGGTCCTCACCGGGAACGTGGATCGCGCGGTGAAGCTGTGCGGCGCGGCGCCGAACGCGCCTCTGGCGAAGGTGATCCGCGCCGGGCTGACTCGCGCCAACCGGGGCGAGCTGGAGGTGGCGAAGGCGGTGGAGGAGTCGATCCTCGAGCAGAGCCCGCGGATCGGCGCCCGCATCGGCTGGCTGTGGTCGCTCGCCAACATCGCCACGCTGTTCGGGCTGATCGGCACGATCATCGGCCTCATCGGTACCTTCAAGTCGCTCGGCAACGTGCCCGCGGATCAGAAGCAGGCGCTTCTGTCGGCCGGTATCTCGGAGGCGATGAACAACACCGCGTTCGGGCTGACGATCGCGGTGACCTGCATCGTGTTCCACCTGTTCCTCACCTCGTACTCGCGGAGCATGGTGGAGACGATGGAGCTGTCGGCGCTGAAGCTGGAGAACCTGCTCGCGCGCAAGAGCGCCGGCGAGACCTCGGCGATGGACTTCGAGAAGAGCGCCTAGCGGCGCGGGTGGCCGCCGGGAACCTCGCGTGCGGCCGCGCTGTCCGTTGATCACCAGGACGAGGCGATGGCGTTCTACTACTCGAAGCGCAAGCTGAAGGTGAAGGAACCCGAGGACACGGGCGAGCTGAACATCGTCCCGTACCTCGACATCCTGATGAACCTCATCATCTTCCTCCTGCTCTCGATCAACGGGCTGGCGGCGTTCGGCATCCTGAACGTGAGCGCGCCGAACTACGGGCCCTCCGCCGGCGTGGGCGGGGACGACGAGAAGCCTCAGCAGATCCTCTCGGTGCTGATCTCCAAGAAGGGCTTCTACATCGCCGGCTCGGGAGGCGTGCTGGGACAGACGGGGACGGAGGGGACGCCGGCGCCGGAGGGAGACACCTCGGCGCCGCCGACGATCCCGTTGAAGCCGGACGGGACCTACGACTTCGCCGCGCTCACCGAGCACATGAAGGCGGTGAAGTCGCACGAGGCGTTCCGTGAGCAGACCAAGGTGATCATCGGGGCCGAGGCCGATGTGGCTTACGAGAACCTGATTGGGACGATGGACGCGGTCCGCGAGACGAAGGACAAGAAGCTCTTGTTCCCGGACGTCACGCTCGCCGCGATGTGACGGACGACCATGGCCGAGATCACTGCCCACGGGAATGCGACCGAGCTCGACCCGGAGGATCAGCTCCGGATGCGCTTCCGCCGAGCGATGGCGCGCAAGAAGCGGCGCGAGCGCGAGATGGAGGGGGAGATCCGCGAGCTGAACATCACCGCGATGATGGACATGATGACCATCATCCTGGTCTTCCTGATCAAGTCCTTTTCCGCGTCCACGGTGGCGATGACCGCGTCCGAGGACATCCACCCGCCGGTGTCCACCACCCGGGCCACGCCGAAGGACACCATCGTGGTGACGGTGACGCCGAAGAGCATCCTGGTCGGCGACAAGCACGTGGTCTCGCTGGTCAACGGGCAGATCCCCGCGGATCAGGTTCAGGGATCGCTCATCGTCCCGGTGGATCAGGCGCTGAAGAAGGAAGTCGACAAGCTCAAGTACATCGCCGCGCGCAACCCGGATGCGCCCTTCACCCACGAGCTTTCGGTGATCGGCGATCGGAAGATCCCGTATCAGCTGCTGCTCTCGGTCCTGTACACCGCGGGTCAGAACGAGCTCGAGAACTACCGCTTCGTCGTGATCCAGGACGAAGGCGGCCAGGCGGCGGCCGGCGCTTCCGCCGGCTGAGGTGGCTGCCGCGAGGGACGAAGCGGCCTCGGCGCCCGCGTGCCGTCGTCGACGCGGGCGGCGGCCATGGGTGGTCGCAGATGCCGAGGACGCGCGGACCCGGTGACGCCGGGTGTGTCCGCCGCGTTTGCGGCACATCGGGAACGCAGGCTGGCCGCAGCTGGTGCGGCGCGCGACCCGCCCGGAAGCGGGCCAGCATCCTGATTGGCGGACGAATCGGAGCGTCCGGCCGTGCGCGGGTTCGCGCACTCTGGGGGCAAAGCGGCCGGCGAGCCCGGTCGCCGCAGCCACCGGCCCCTACATGGTCGGCGATGCGTACGCGCCGCCTGTGCGCTCCTGCTCGTGGAGCCGGGCGTCCTCTTCACAGCGGATGGCGAAGGGGACCGCCTCGAGCCGGTCGAGCGGGATCTCCGCTCCGCAGTCCACGCACCGCCCGAACTCGCCCGCGTCCATCCGCTGGAAGGCCGCGTCGATCAGCATCAGCTCGCGCCGCTGGTTCTCCACCAGCTGCGAGAGCGTGTAATCGGCCAGCTCGGTCTGGGCGCCCTCCTCGTACTCCGGATCGCGTTCGGCCTCCTTCAAGGCGGACAGCTCCCCGCGCGTCGCTTGGATGGCGGTGATGAGCTCGCGCCGCCGCTTCTGCAGACGCTCGCGGATGAGCCGGATGTGGTTCTCTCGGGTGTTCGCGGCCATGGGCACAACGCTCCTTTCCAGGCCATCCGCCTCTCGCTGGGAGGCAGGCGGCAAGCGTTGGACAAGCTAGGAATGGTGGAACACGGGTGTCGCAGTGGACACTGCGGCGGGCTGGTGGGCGGCCGGCCGGGCAACGCTGGGGGAC
>JADGHL010000200.1 GCA_019686135.1 Myxococcaceae bacterium
GTCGTTTGTGTTGCGCTGGCGCGCGGCCGGTTCTGGCAGGGCGCAGGTCAGAGGGTCTGCGCTCGGCCCACTGGCGCGCACTCCGACCGCGGCCTGTCGTCCAGCGCTGGGTCCTCGCGCGCCCGCGATTCTCTGCTGGCCTTCCCGCCGACACCGTTGATGACACTCATGGGCCGTGGCCTCGTTGAGCGACGCCGCGTCCTCGCGCACCTGCGATGCACTCGCGCCCGGCTCCCCGACACCTTTGATGACATTCATCGACCGTGGGCGCCTCCTTGCGCACTGCCGGCACGCCGGCGCCTCGTTCGTCGACGCGGCTCGTCGAGCGATGCCGCGTCTCAGCGCACCTGCGATGCACCCGCGCCCGGCTCCCCGACACCGTTGATGACACTCATCGACCGTGGGCGCCTCCTTGCGCACTGCCGGCACGCCGGCGCCTCGTTCGTCGACGCGGCTCGTCGAGCGATGCCGCGTCCCAGCGCACCTGCGATGCACTCGCGCCCGGCTCCCCGATACCTTTGATGACACTCATCGACCGTGGGCGCCTCCTTGCGCACCGCCGGCACGCCGGCGCCCCGTTCGTCGACGCGGATCGTCGAGCGATGCCGCGTCCCAAGCGCACCTGCGATGCACCCGCGCCCGGCTCCCCGATACCTTTGATGACACTCATCGACGTGGGCGCCTCCTTGCGCACTGCCGGCACGCCGGCGTCCCGTTCGTCGACCCGGCTCGTCGAGCGATGCCGCCTCCCAGCTCACCTGCGACGCACCCGCGCCCGGCTCCCCGACACCGTTGATGACACTCATCGACCGTGGGCGCCTCCTTGCGCACTGCCGGCACGCCGGCGCCCCGTTCGTCGACCCGGCTCGTCGAGCGATGCCGCGTCCCAGCGCGCCTGCGATGCACCCGCGCCCGCCCCCGCGCGGTCGGTGACGCTCATCGACCGTGGGCGCCTCCTTGCGCACTGCCGGCACGCCGGCGCCCCGTTCGTCGACGAGGCTCGTCGAGCGATGCCGCGTCCCAGCGCACCTGCGATGCACCCGCGCCCGGCTCCCCGCGCGGTCGGTGACGCTCATCCGCCGAGCCCGCGCCCGCGCTTTCGCACACTCCGGCGCCAGGCGCGCCGATGCGCCCCGTCGAGCGACCGTCCTTGTGCGCCCGCGGTGTCCCGACTCTCTGCCGGCAGCACTCGTGATGGTGCTCGACTGCGGGCGGGCCGTGACGCAGGTTCTCGCGCGTGTGGGGCGTCGTCGCGCTTCTGATCGTCAGCGTCGGGTTGGGCATCCTCGCCAGGCGTTCGCGCATGTTCCCGGCGCAGACGCCGGAAGTGCTCAACTCCGTCATCCTCAACGTGGCGCTGCCCGCGCTCGTGCTGCGCGTCCTCCACGACGTGCCGGTCACGCCGTCCTTGTTCGCCGCCGCGTCGATGCTGTGGCTGCAGTTCCTCCTTTCGCTGACGGTGTTCTGGCTTCTGGCACGGTTCACTTCGCTCGAACGCGGGACGGCCGGAGCGCTCATCCTCACCGCCGGGTTGTCGAACACGGCCTACGTGGGGCTGCCGGTCATCGAAGCGGTGCTCGGACACGAGGCGCTCGGCGTGGCGGTGTTCGTCGATCAGATCGGCTCCTTCCTGGTCATGGCCAGCCTGGGGATCGCCGCGGCCGCCGCCTTCTCGGGTCGGAGCGCGCACCCGCGGACGATCGCGCTGAAGGTGCTGCGGTTCCCGCCGTTCATCGCTCTCGTCGTCGCCTTCCTGCTCCGGCCGGTGGCGTTCCCCGCGTGGGCGCTCACCACGCTCGATCGTCTGGGCGGGCTGCTGACGCCGCTGGCGCTCTTCTCGGTGGGCTTTCAGCTGCGCTTCGGCGAGGTCCACCGGCGCCTGGGCGCGCTCGGCGCAGGGCTCTTGTTCAAGCTCGCCGTCTCCCCGCTGGTGCTGGGGCTGCTCTTCGCGCTCTTCGCCGCGCCGGCCAGCACCGAGTGGAAGGTGACGGTGCTCCAGTGCGCGATGCCGCCCATGGTCACGGGCGGCATCCTCGCCAGCCAGAGCGAGCTCGATCCGCCGCTGGCCGCGGCGATGGTCGGTGTGGGCCTGCCACTGTCGGCGGCGACGCTGGCGGTCATCGTCCACCTGATGGGCTGAGCCCGTCCGGCGGGCGGGCGGGCACGGCCACGCTTGACGATGCCGGCGCCTCTCTGTGTGCTGGGGATGCGGCTTCACCCTCGCGCTGTTCTCCGCACATGGCTCTGGACGCCACTTCTCTTCCGACGCGGGCGCCAAGGTTGCGGCGGCTGATGCTGCTGACGATGGTGCTGTTGTTCCTGTGGTTCAGCGGTCCCAACCCGTCCGCGTGGGAGGAGGCGCGGGCGCGGCGCCTGGCCGTTCCGCGTGCGAACACCCGCTCGCCGGGTGGCTGGTTCACGGGGGTCGCCGCACCCGCCCGGGCCCGCCGCAGCGTGGGCCGAGTCACCGTACCGGTGAGCGCGCGCCGGCGCCCCGGACGCCGCGGGTGACTCTTTCCGCGAGCGTGCTCGACACGCGCGCACCCGAAGCGATAGGTCGCCACTGCCCATGGACCAGGTACGGACCCTCATCATCGGCGCCGGCATCAGCGGCCTTTCGACCGCGGCGTTCTCGAGCGATCGCGACCTTCTGGTGCTGGAGGCCGACGCGGAGATCGGCGGCTACTGCAAGACGGTGAAAAAGGAGGGATTCACCTGGGACTACTCAGGCCACTTCTTCCACTTCAAGCACCCGGAGGTGGAGCAGTACCTGCGGGCGCGGATGCCAGCGCAGAACATCCGCACGGTGACGAAGCACTCGTTCATCCGCTTCGGCGACACCACGGTGGACTTCCCCTTCCAGAAGAACATCCACCAGCTGCCGCAGCAGGACTTCATCGAGTGTCTCTACGACCTCTACTTCGCCGACGCGCAGGCGCCCGCGCGTGGCGAGACACCGAAGCGGCCGCCGGGGACGGAGGCGAACTTCAAGGAGATGCTCTACGCGCGCTTCGGCCGGGGCATCTGCGAGAAGTTCCTCATCCCCTACAACGAGAAGCTCTACGCCACCGACCTGTCGACGCTCGACAAGGACGCGATGGGGCGCTTCTTCCCGCACGCCAACCTCACGGAGATCGTCCGGAACATGCGCGAGCCGGACAACGCCTCCTACAACGCGACCTTCACCTATCCGGAGGGCGGCGCGATCGAATACGTGAAGGCGCTCGCGACGGAGGTGCCGGCCGAACGCATCGCGCTCGGCGAGCCGCTCATCGCCCTCGACCTCGAGAACCGGCGCGCGCGGACGCCGAAGCGGGAAATCCGCTACGAGCGCCTGGTCTCGTCGGCGCCGCTGAACCGGCTGCTGAAGCTGGCGCAGGTCGACCACGACCCCGCGGTGTTCAGCTGGAACAAGGTGCTGGTCTTCAACCTGGGCTTCGACCGCAAAGGCGCCCGCGGCGTGCACTGGACGTACTACCCGGACCGCGCGCTCTCGTTCTACCGGGTGGGCTGGTACGACAACATCTTCGACACCGATCGCCTCAGCCTCTACGTGGAGCTCGGGTTCCCGAAGGACGCGGTCCTCGACATCGAAGCGCTGAGACAGCGGGTGCTGGGCGATCTGTTGACCGCCCAGGTCATCACGCCCGAGCACCGGCTGCTCGCATGGCACGCGGTGGTGATGGATCCCGCCTACGTCCACATCACGCGGCAGAGCCTGGCGGAACAGAAGCGCCTCGCGGCGCTCCTGGCCGACCACGGCGTGTACAGCATCGGCCGCTATGGCCGTTGGACGTACTGCTCCATCGAGGACAACATTCTCGAGGCGCGGTCGCTGCTGCAGACTCTGGACGGCACCACGCGCTTTTGACGCGCGGGCCGGCCGCTACATCGACAAGCCGCCGTCGATGTCGATGGTCTTACCGGTGAAGTAGTCGCACTCCAGCACGAACTTCACGCCCAGCCAGATGTCCTCCGGCACGCCGATCCGGTTCACCGGCACCGCCGCCACCAGCGCGTCGCGCGCCTTCTGGTTCATGCCCTGGGTCATCGGCGTTTCGATCATCCCCGGGGCGATCGCCCCGACGCGGATCCCGAACGGGCCGAACTCGCGCGCCCAGGTGACCGTGTTCGCCGCGAGCGCCGCCTTGGCCGCCACATAGTTGGACTGGCCGCGGTTCCCGTGCCGCGCCAGCGAGGACATGTTCACGATCACGCCCGGGCGCTGATTCGTCTCCACCATCTTCGCCACCACCTCGCGCACCATCAGCGTGGCGCCGGTGAGGTTGACGGCGATGACCTGGTTCCACTGCTCGGTGGGGAGCTTCTTCACCTGCCCGGTCTCCTTGTCCTTCTTCACCAGGAGCCCGTCGCGGAGGATGCCGGCGTTGTTCACCAGCGCGTTCAGCCCGCCCATCGTCCCGTGCGCCCACGCCACGAAGGAGACGATGTCCGCCTCGTCGGCCACGTTCAGCTTGCGGCGGTGGATGCCCTGGGGCAGCCCGGCGAGGCCGGCTTCGTTGATGTCGCCCGCGCACACCTGCGCGCCGGCCTCGTGGAGCCGCTTCGCGAAGTGCGCGCCCATGCCCTGCGCGCCGCCGGTGACGATGATCTTGAGGTCCTTGAGGTTCATGGCGGCGCACCCTAGAGACCCTGCGCCACCTCGACAAGCGTCGACCACGCGCCCGATTCACTGTCCGTCTGTCGCACGAAAGTGACGCACACCGCGGGTCACTGGAGCGCCGTTCCGGCTTGATCCACGCTCGATGGGTGTCCACGTCTTCCATGGAGGTCGCGTGCGGCCGGTCGTGCTCTACGTCGATGATGAACGCAACAATCGCCTCCTCGTGCGCCAGTCGCTCGGCGACGAATTCGAGGTGCTGCTCGCAAAGGATGGCTTCGAGGCGCTGCGCGTGCTCGAGCAGAACAAGGTCAACGTGCTGCTCGCTGACCACCGGATGCCCGGGATGACCGGCGTGGAGCTTTTCGCCCGCGCGAAGGAGCTCTTCCCGGGGCTGCCGCGCATCCTCGTCTCCGCCTATCCGGAGGAGGAGGGCCTCGCCGAAGCGGTCCAGCAGGGCACCATCCAAAAGCTCCTCGCGAAGCCGTGGACGCTGGAGGTGTTGACCCGCGCGCTCTGGCAGGCCCTCGGCGACGCGCGGTCGCAGTGACGCTTCTCGAGGGGGCAGGTTCGCGTTCGCGCGTATGGTGTGAAGGTTCCTCCCGCTCACCGCGTTCTCCTGCCCACGATGCGTTCTGCTCCCCTGCTCGCTCTCCTCGCCGCCGGAACGCTCGGCGTCACCGGCACCGCTCGGGCAACGACGAAGACCTGGGTCGATCGCCCTCCCGACGAAGCCCGGGTGCAGCGCGTCTTCGCCCGCCTCACGCTGCGCGAGAAGGTCGGCCAGCTGCTCCTCGCCTACCCGCAGATCAGCAGGGACGGCCCCGTGGAGGTGGGCGGCGTGCTGTTCGTCGGCAACACGCTCAGGAAGCTGCAGCAGGCAAAGGAGCGGATCGCCTCGTCGAAGCAACGCGCGCGGATCCCGCCGTTCTTCGCGGTGGACATCGAGGGCGGCAACTTCAACCGCCTCTCGCGCCACCCGGCGTTGAAGCACCTGCCCGGCGCGCAGGAGCTGGCGGCGATGGACGACGCCGAGGTGGAGGCGTGGGGCGTGAAGGTGGGCGGCGCGATGCGCGACGTGGGCCTAAACATGAACCTCTCGCCGGTGTTCGACGTCGCCGGCTCGGGTCACATGTTCCGCAACGGACGATCGTTCTCCGGCGATCGCGCGGTGGTGGAGAAGAAGGCCACGGCGTTTGCCCGCGGCCTGGCCCGCGCCGGGGTGGTGGCGATCGGCAAGCACTACCCGGGCTACGGCGACGTCGACGCGGACTCGGATCACGAAGCGGCCACCGTCGATTGGAGCGAAGCGCGCGTGCGCGAGGAGGCGTCCACGTTCCTGCCCGCTCGGAAGTGGTTGGGCGGCGTGATGATGTCCAACGTGGTCTATACGACCTTTGGCCCGAAGCCGGCGATCCTCGAGCCCGCGCTGGTCTCGATGGCGCACGAGCAGGGGTGGATCACCGTCACCGACGACGTGGCGATCCGCGCGCTCGCCGAGCAGATCGGCCAGACGCGCGAGGACGTGGTGCGCCTGGCCTTCCTCGCCGGGAACGACCTCATCCTCACCACCGAACCGCCGGACTGGGACGGCGGGCTGGACTACTTCGGAATCCTCACCCGCGCCGCCGAATCGGATCCGCTGCTCGCGCAGCAGCTCGACGCGGCCTGCCTGCGGGTGCTGCGCCTCAAGGACCGGATGGGGCTGCTGGATGCAGTCGACCCGGCGCGTGCCGGCGGCGGGGTGACGTCGGAGGCCACCGTGCCTGCCGGGGCGAAGGCGCCCGCGGATTCGCCCGCGGCGCACTGAGCCCTCGGCTCACAGCCCGAGGTACGCGAGCAGATCGGCCACCTGTTCGTCGCTCAGCATCTCGCGGCCGTACAGCGGCATGTTCCCGCCCACCCCGAAGAACTGCCCGTGGCGGATCTTCTCGATGATCACCAGCCGCGGGTTCACACCGGGGAAGGTCGTCGGATAGGTCTCGGTGATCTCCGGC
>JADGHL010000067.1 GCA_019686135.1 Myxococcaceae bacterium
GTGCTGGCGTGTGTGCGGGCGGGCTCGGCGAGTCCTCGTGCTGGATGGCCAGGTCGTAGTCGCCGATCTGAATCAGGTCGCCGTCCGAGACATTGGCCCGCCCGGTGACCTTCTCGCCGTTGACGCGGATCCCGTTGTAGCTGCCGAGGTCCTCCACCACCACTGACCCGTTGGACCGCAGCAGCCGCGCGTGGCGCCGGGAGACGTTCCGCTCCGTGAGGCGGATCGTGTTCCCCTCCTGACGGCCGATGGTGATCTCGTCCCGGACGAACGGAACGACGGTCTTGCGGCCTTCGTCGTCTTCGATGATGAGCTTCAGCACGGGTCGGCGGGAGGTATAGCAAAGCCGCAAAGCCCGTCACAAGACATCCATCCCCGCCAAAAGACAGGGGAAATTGGCGTTGCGGGGCCCCACGGTCAGCCGGCTGTCCATCGGAAGGGTGGACGCCCCGAAGCCCACCGCGGGGTGCAGCCGGGCTGGATTCCGCTCCGGCGCAAGTGCCGGAACTCACTGGGGTCACGTGGTATCTCTACGGTCGTGTCCCAGCCGCTCACCCTGCGCACGGAAACCGGTGACGAGGACCTCGACCTCGACGAGTTCGAGGTCCGGGTCCGGCGGGGTGAGGTGTCCCCGCAGTGCCTGGTGCGATTCCCCGCGCTCACCGGCGACGCTTTCGTCCCCGCCTGCGAGCTGGAGGTCTGGAAGTCGCTGCACGCGCCCCGGCGGGCCCACTTCGCCCGGGCGTTCTCGCTGTTGCGCTTCCCCTGGCTCACCTGCGCGCTGGTGGCGGTGAACATCGGCGCGTACGTGTGGAGCACCCGGTCCGGCCCGCTGGACATGGACGCGATGGTGACGTTCGGCGGAAAGGCCCCGGCGCTCATCACCGACCTCGGGCAGTTCTGGCGGCTGCTCACCGCGAACTTCCTGCACTGGACCATCCCGCACCTTCTGGTGAACCTGTTCGTCCTCTTCAACGTCGGCGCGGCGCTGGAGAACGCGTACCGCCGCCTCGACTACCTGTTCCTCCTCGTGGTCAGCGGGATCTGCACCATGGTGGCCTCGCTCATCTGGGAGGGGGAGGTCATCACCGTCGGGGCGTCCGGGATGGTCTACGGCTGCCTGGGCGGGATCGTCGTGTTCGGGCTGAAGTACCGGTCCATCCTGCCTTCGCGCTACCGGCGGATCCTCGGCGAGGCGGCCATCCCGATCGTACTGCTGCTCTTTCTGATGGGCTTCGTCTCGCCGGGCACCGACAACGCGGCCCACCTGGGCGGGCTTCTTGCGGGCGTGGGCGTCGCGTTGTTCCTCCGCCCGCGCCTATTGGCGGAGCTTCCGCGGACGCGGTGGGCGCCGGCGCTCCGGGCGCTGCCGTCGGCGCTCCTCCTGTTTCTCGTCTTCTGCGGGCAGGCGATCCTCGGCGACGTGCTCCCGCCCTTGCGCCTCGAGCGCGACGACGGGTTCGGCATCTCCATTCAGGTGCCTGCGACGTGGCAGCCGGGGGCCAACCGGTTCGGGCAGCTCGCCTTCTTCAACGGCCTGCCCGGCGTGGGCCGCGCCACCTTCGCGGCGCAGGCGGCGGTGCAGGATGATCCGCCGGACGTGACTGCCTCGGTCCAGCGCTTCATCGATGACCAGCTCACGCCCGCGGCGCTGGGGCCGGACGTGCTCAAGGTCATTCCCCATCCGCCCGAGCCCGCGCGGATCGGCGACCGCGACGCGCTCTTGGTCCGGGCGGAGGTCGACGAACCGTTCGGCCGGACGCGGCTGCTCGCGTACTTCGTGCCGCGCGGCAACGTCCTCTATCAATTGGTGTGGACCTACCCGACGGAGTACCCGCGCTACCAACAGCTCGTCGAGGAGATGGCCGCCAACGTCCGCTTCGACGAGCCGCGGGCCGAGCGAAAGGCGCGCGCGAAGGCGCTGTTGTTCCCGAACGCGCCGTGGGCGCTCGCCGAGGTGGGGACGGTGCTCTACCGGCTCGGGGAGTGGCATCCGGCCGCGGAGGCGCTCACGGTGGCGGTGCGCGCCCAGCCTTCGTCGCTGCCGTGGCGGTCCGCGCTGGCGCTCGCGCAGCTCGCGGACGGGATGGTGGAGGAGGGCTGCCGGAGCGCCGAACAGGCCGTGCTCTACGGCCCGGACGACCCACAGGTGCTGGAGGTGGCGGCGCGGTGCGAGCTGGCGCGGGGCAACCCGGCGCGTGCGCTGGAGCGGATCCGTCAGGCGCGGCACGCCAGCCCGTCCGATGCGCGCCTGGCCCGCGCGGAGAAGGCGCTCGCCGAAGCCGTGGGCGATGCGTCCGCCGAAGCCGGCGCGGGACGTTGAAGATGTGGCCGGGTAGAGTCGTCTGCCCGAACATGCTGCCCCGAAACGCTCTCGTCGCTCTCGTGCTGGGCGTCCCGCTCCTTGCCGCCTCCGCCGCGCGCGCGGAGGAGTCCGCGAAGGAGATCGCCCGCAAAGCCCGCGATCGCGGCGCGCTCAACCTGCGCGATCTGACCGCCGAGCTGAAGCTGTCCACCACGCGCAACGGGGTCACGAAGGAACAGGTGCTCCGCACCACCGCCCGGGAGATCAACGGCCGCGCGCACTCTCTGGCGAAGTTCCTCCAGCCGGCGGGCGTGGCCGGGGTGACCGTGCTCACCATCGAAGGCGGCGAGGGCGAGCCGGACGACATCTCCATCTATCTGCCGAAGCTCAAGCGCGTCCGCAAAGTGGCGCGGAGCCAGCGCGGCCAGTCGTTCATGGACACCGACTTCCAGTACGCGGACCTCGGCGGCACGAGCGCGGAGGACGAGGACTTGAAGCGGCTTTTGGACACGAAGGTGCAGGGCCGCGACGTCTATGTGTTGAAGGGCCACGGCGACGAGGCCTCTCCCTATGGCGACGTGGTGATGTACGTCGACAAGGAGACCTTCGTCCCGCTGCAGGTCGACTACGAGGACAAGGACGGCAAGCCGTTCAAGAAGTACCAGACCCTCAAGCTGAAGAAGTTCAAGGACCGGGTGCTCGCGGCCGAGTCGGTGATGGAGAACCTCCAATCCGGCTCGAAGACGAGGATGGAGATCCTCAAGATCGAGGAGCAGACGCTCGGGGAGGAGGCGTTCACCGAGCGCGGCCTCGAGCGGGGATAGCCGGGTCGCGGCCTCTTCGGCCGGACCTTGCAGCTCCGGATGGTGGACAGCTTACGCGCCCTTTGTGTTGTGCGTGGCACAGCCGGTCCACGGAGCGCTGGGGCCGGGCCTTTCGCGGCGGTACTGCCCCGGGCGACGACCTTCGGGTCACGCCAACCAGGGGGCAGCTCATGCGGATGTTCGAATCCACCGAAGCTTCGGCGCAGCCACAGCCGCGTCCTTCCACCACCTCCGTTCGCCGCGGGCCGATCGCCGGCCTCGTCGCAGACGTGTTCCGGAGCGCCGGCGTCGAACTCGACGGCGGGCTGCCGCACGAGCCGAGGATCCACAAGGCGCGGTTCTTCGCGCGGGTTTTGGCCAAAGGCTCGCTTGGGCTGGGCGAGAGCTACGTGGACGGAGACTGGGACTGCGACGAGCTCGACGAGCTCGCCAGCCGGCTACTGCGCGCGGGGCTCTCGCGGCGCATGCCGCTCAACCCGGTCAAGGTCGTCCACACCGGCGAGCGGATCCTGCGCAACGTCCAGCGCGCCTCCCGCGCGCGCCGCGACGTCCAAAAGCACTACGACCGCGACAACGCGCTGTACCAGGCGATGCTGGACAAGCGGCTCACCTACAGCTGCGGCTACTGGCGCGAGGCGACCGGGCTGGACGAGGCCCAGGAGGCGAAGTTGGAGCTGGTGTGCCGCAAGCTGGGGCTGCGCCGCGGCCAGACGGTGCTCGACATCGGCTGCGGCTGGGGGAGCTTCGCGCGCTACGCGGCGGAGCGGTACGGCGCCCATGTCTATGGCATCACGCTCTCGCCGAAGCAGGCCGAGCTGGGGCGTGAGCTGGCGCGCGGGCTTCCGGTCGAGCTGCAGGTGCTCGACTACCGCGAGCTGAAGGGCACGTTCGATCGTGTGGTGTCGATCGGGATGCTCGAGCACGTCGGGGTGAAGAACTACCGGACCTTCTTCGAGGTCGCGCACCGCTGCCTGGCGCCGGACGGGTTGATGCTGCTGCACACCATCGGCGCGCGGGAGTCCACGGTGTCGTTCGATCCCTGGCTGGACCGGTACATCTTTCCCGGCGCGCAACTCCCGTCGCTGGCGCAGATCAACCGCGCGCTGGAGGGGCTGTTCGTGGTGGAGGACCTCCACAACTTCGGCGCGGACTACGACCGCACGCTGATGGCCTGGCGGGACAACTTCGACCGGAACTGGCCGTCGCTGCGCGGGCGCTACGACGAACGCTTCCGGCGGATGTGGCGCTACTACCTGTCCGTGTGCGCGGGCTCCTTCCGGTCGCGGACCAACCAGCTCTACCAGCTGGTGCTCTCGAAGGAGGGCGTGCCCGGCGGGTACCTCTCCATCCGCTGAGCGGGCCCCGCATCGTTTTGCTTGGGGGCAGCCGGGCCGGTCCGCGATAGTGGCGCGCCGATGCGCTCGGCGCTCTTCGGATTTGGCCTCGTGGTGACGGTGCTGTCCGGCGCCGCGCGCGCAGAGGACGGCGGGACGCTGGTGATCGAAGAGTGGCGCGCGCCCGTGGACGCCCCGGACGCCGGCGCCCTTCAGGTCGAACCGTGGGGAGGCGAAGCGGACGGGGGGAGCGCGACGTCGGGTGTGGCCGACGCCGGTGCGGGCCTTTCCATCGAGCCGTTCGTGCCCGAGGGCCCGGACGGCACCGTCACCGCGGAGGGACCTTCGGCATCGGCTCCGCCGCACGAGCCCACCGCGCGCGTCTTCGGCCGGCTGCGTTCGCGCCTCGGCGTGGACACCCGCTTCGACTCGTTGCGGGGCGATCCGCTGGCGGAGAACGTGTTCGACTTCCGCAACCGCGCGACACTCGGCGCGGACGTGAAGCTCTCGGACGCGGTGCGCCTGTACGTCGAGGCGCGGGCGTGGTGGCGCGCCTCCGGGCAGCGCGCGTTCGATCGCACCAAAGCCGTCCTCGAGCTCGAGCCGGGCGAGGCGTTCGTCGATCTCTACACGCCGAGGGTGGATCTGCGGCTGGGCAACCAGGTGGTGGCGTTCGGCGCCAACGCGGCGTTCGCGCCGAGCGACCAGCTCAACCCGCGCGACATGCGCGAGGGCTTCCTTTTCGGCGCACCGGAGGACCTGAAGCTGCCCAACGTCGGCGTGCGCGCCGCCACGACTTTGGGGCGGGTGAACGTGGTGGCGGCGTACTTCCCCTTCTTCAAGGCCAGTCGGTACACGGTGTTCGGTCAGGACGAGGCGCTGGTGCAGCCGGCGCTCGGGTTGAAGCCACCCAGGCAGGTCGATCCGTCGATCGAGGACGGGCTCCAGCCGCACCTCCTGGAGACGTCCCGGCCGATGGCGTGGCCCTGGCCGGGCGACTTCGGGATTCAGGCGACCACCGACGTGGGCGACGTCACCGTGGGCGGGTCGTGGATCTGGATCAACGAGAAGCTGCCACGGGTCACGCTGGATCCGGAGGTGGCCGCGCTGGTGCGCGCCGGGACACGCGGCACCGAACCGGACGAGGCGGTGGCGGCGTCGGTGCAGGATCGCTTCCTCGCGGGCCAGACGCTGGTTACCGGCGCTTACCTTCGCCAGCAGGTCTTCTCGCTCGAGGCGCAGGCGCTGATCCGCTCGGCGCAGCTGGACGTGGACGTGGCGTACACGCCGGCGCAGACGATCTACGCGTCCGATCTGAAGCCGCTGCGCAAGGCGGTGATCACCTGGGTCGTCGGCCTCAGCCAGGCCGCCGATTCGCCGTTCCTCTACAACCTGACCTGGGTTGGGATCGCCGTGCCGAACCTTCCCAGCGAGGACTACCTGTTCCTGCTCGAGCCCGCGACCGCGGCCGGCGCCCCGCGCACGGTGAGCTTCCAGGCGCTGTTCGCCCTCGTGGGCTACGCCTTCCTCGACGAGCGCCTGGAGGTCACGCTGCGGGGCGGCTTCGAGCCCATCCAGCGGAGCTGGGCGCTGGCACCGCGGATCGCCTGGAAGGGCTGGCCGCGCGTGTCGGTGGGCGTGGGCGCGGAGTTGTTCGAGGGCAGGGCGCTCAGCCCGTTCGGCTACTTCGACCGGAACGATCAGGTGCTGGCCACGTTCGCGTACGACTTCTTCTGAGCGGCCGCACCGGCCCGGTCACTGGAAGGCGCGCATCACGAGCGCGAGCGACCCGCTCAGCTCGGTCCGTCGATACGGCCCCGCATCGCGGTACGCCGCGCGCACTTCGGCCTGGATCCAGACCGGTTGATCGTTCACCGCGAGGACCAGGCGCTCAAGGCGCGCCACCGCCCGCCCGTGCAGGAACGCGCCCTGCCCGGGGATGGCGGACCAGCCGCCTTCGCCCTCGATCCGCGCCGCCCACCAGCCGTCGTCGGTCTCCGCGACGGCCTCCAGCCGCGCGCCGGTGAAGGGGGAAATCTCATGGACCCACACGGTCCCGTCGGTGCGCAGGTCGTAGCGCATCGCCGGACCGAAAGAGAGCCGCAGGCGCCCGGACGTCGAACGGATGGGATCGATCATCAAGGCCGCGCTCCCCACGCCGATCCGCACGCCCGGTCCGTCGAACACCCGGCGCTCCACCGTGCCCACTTGCGCGTGCAGCGCGACGTCGAAGGGAAACGGCAGGCGCAACGGCCGCGCCGCGGGGACAAGGATGAAGCCCTCGCGCAAATGCCGCCGAAAAGTGCCTTCGTACGCGGTGAGCTCGAAGTCCTGGAGCACGGGGAACGGCTGCGCCACCACCGTGAGCAGCCGCTGCTCGAAGAACCACAGAGAGCCCCGCTTGCTATGGCTCTCACGCCCGGAGCGCAGAAGGATCGCCGCGCGCAGCTCGAGCGTGACCCCTTCGCCCGCGCCGGTGGTGGTGCGCGGCGTCCATGCCGCCCCGGCGCCCAGCTCCAGCCCGCGGCCGGGATCGAAGCAGATGGGGAAGGTGCTGCCGTCCTCCTGCGGGGCGAGGCAGTCATCCGTCGCGGCGGGCGCAGACGACAAAAGTATGGCGGAGAGCAGGGCGAAAGCGAGCATCGCCGCGGATCAGAGGTGGTCGAGGAACGGCGCGTTCCGGCGCGCCGGCGCCCAGAGGCTGAAGCGCAGCCCGGCGCCCGCCGACCACTCCCAGGTGGTGGGGACCCCGGCGATGTCGTCGCGCCAGCTACCGCGGCCGTCGATCACCAGCGAGAGCGGCTGGTCGTTGATGGCGATGAAGATCACCTCGTACTCGAGGCGCAGCCGGAGCCGCTGCGGATCCTTCGGCCGGAGCGGGCCGGAGGGCGCGAAGAAGAGCTTCTCGCCCTCGGCGCCGAAGCGCAGGTGGTGGAAGCCGTCCTGGTCGAGCGTGAGATCGCCCTCGATCGCGGCCTGGACGGGGAGGTTGACCTGCTCGCGCTCGGTGTCGAGCCCCAGCCCGGGGCCGGCGCGCACCCGGATGTAGCTGACCAGATCGCGCGAGTGCCACAGATCGAAGGTGGGCTGCGCGGTGCCGAGCAACAGCTGGCTCTCGGTGACCCCGCCCCGGCCGATCGTGTCGAAGCGGAGCGCCTCCAGGTAGCCCGCGAGGTTGATATCGAGATCGAAGCGCGCCGGTTTGCCGATGAAGGTGGTGATCCGAGCGATCGGGCTGCGCCGCAGGTGGCTCCAGTCGTAGCGGAAGACGGAGAAGGTGGTGGCATTACCGGAGCCGAGGAAGAACTCGCCCTCCAGGAGGTGGATCCGGAAGAGCGTGTCGCGCGCGTCGTCGGGGAACTCGATCTCCACGCCGACGTCGGCGCGGTAGCGGTTGAGGAAGCTCCGGTCGGCGGCCGAGTAGACCGGAGCCCACGCGCCGCCCAGGTACACGCGGCGGTTGAGGTCGAAGTTGAACTGCATCACGCGGCCGCGGTCGTCCCGGTACCAGCCGGGAGGTGGTGCATGGAGGAATCCGGGCGTGGGGCGGCCCCACGGGCGATCCGGATACGAAGGGTGTGCCGCCAGCATACGTCCCGTCGTTCGCACGGGTGCACAGGGAAGGAGCGCTCGCGGTGCAAAGCGCGCCGCGCAGTTCGTGCGAGCCCTCCTCGCCACCCCGCTGCGCTATAAGGCGCCGTCCCGAACGGGACCGGAGGTGTCGGTGGAGCAGGAAGAGACGACGAACGCGACCTTTGCCGAAGCCATCCTGGGCAAGGGCTTCTTCGAGGATCCGTTGTGGCGGCGCGTTCAGGCGCTCTCGCAGTCGTGGCGCATCGGCGCGTTCATGGCGGTGTTCGCGGGGCTGCTCTTCATCCCGTATCTCGGCGCCGTGGGCATGTGGGACCCCTGGGAGGTCCACTACGGCGAGGTCGCGCGGCAGATGATCCACCGCGGCGACTACGTTTACGAGTACTGGGAGAACGGCTGGCTGTTCTCCAAGCCCGCGATGACGATGTGGCTGATGGTGCTGGGCATGAAGCTCGTCGGCACCAATGCGATCGCCTTCGGCGAGCCGGGCGCGGCGGGCACCGCGTACGTGGTGCTGTGGGTGGTGCTCGCCGGCGGCTTCGGCGTGGCGAGCTGGTTTCTGCGTCAGCGCAAACAGCCGGTCCTGGCCACCGGCGCGTTCTTCGCCGCGCTGGCGTCCGGAGTGGCGCTGGCGTTGAGCCTGTCGCGCGTGCGCGCCGCCACCGTAGGCGCGCCCACCCAGCCCGAGGGGGCGCTCAGCATCTACACCGAGTGGGGCATGCGGCTGCCGTTCGCCATCGTGTCGATCATCGCGGTGACGCTGCTCACCATCGCGCTCTCGCGGACGGTGAGCCGCCGCGCGGCGCTCGCCACCGGGTTCGTGCTCTGCACCATGCCGCTGTACTTCCTGCTCACGCGGCAGGCGGTGACCGACACGCCGTTCGTCTCGTTCTTCATCTGCGCCATGGCGTGCGCGATCATCGGGCAGCTCGACGCGACGACCCGGCACCGCGCGGGGTGGTGGTACGCCAGCTACGTCTTCATGGGCGCGGCCACGCTCGCCAAGGGCCCTATCGGCGTCGGGTTCCCCGCGGTGATCCTCTTCCTCTACGCCTGTCTCTCGGTGATCCCCTGGAACGGCGAGGCGCTGAGAAAGCACGTCGACTGGCTGGCGAAGTACGCGGTGGTGCCGGCGCTTGGCGCCCTCGGCGCGGCGGTCGTGGTGACCCTGGCCTCGTACCTTTTGATGCGGAACGCCTACTCGGGCGTGGACCGGGACAACCTGCTGGTACGGAAGATCTGCGCGGGGATCCTCGGCTTCAACGCCGCGCTCGTCGCATTCGTGGTGCTGCTGCGGCGCGCGGTGCCGAAGGACGCCGATCTGCCGGCGCTGTGGGCTCAGTTCTACAAGATGCGCCTGGGCACCGGCATCGTCGTGTTCTTTGCCGTGGCCTTCCCCTGGTACCTGACGCTGATCCTCTTCGAGCAGGTCGGCAACCAGGAGGAGAACCAGCTCTTCTGGTACCGCTTCTTCGTCCACGACAACATCCAGCGGCTGCTCTCGGGCGTGCACACCACCACGCCGGGCGGAACGTTCGACTACTTCATCGAACAGGGCGGCTTCGCGATCTTCCCGTGGGTGGCGCTCGTCCCCGGCGCGCTGGCGCTGGTGTCGCGGCTGAAGGTGCGGTCGCAGGATCCGGCGGATCACGTGGGGGTGATCGCCGCGATCTGGGTGGCGTTCACGTTCACGCTGCTCGGGTCCAGCGAGACCAAGTTCCACCACTACGTCTTCCCGATCCTCCCCGGGATGGCGATCCTCATCGGCCTGTTCATCGACAAGCTGTGGCAGGAGGGGATCGCCCGCCATGCGCTGGTGCTGCTGATCGGGCTGGGGCTTTTGCTTCTGGTCGGCAAGGACCTCGCCTCCAACCCGAAGAACTTCACCGATCTGTTCGTCTACAACTACGACCGCCCCTATCCCTATGAGCTGGTGAACCGGCCGATCTCGCTCTTCAATCTCCGCCAGCTCTGGTGGGGCGATCTCATCTGCGTGCTGCTTCTCGCCTTCGGCGGCTACCTCTCCTTCGACGCGTTCTCGGACAAGACGAAGCCGGTCTTCACCCGGGCGATCGGGTTGACCATCCTCGGTGCGGGTGCAGGGCTGTTCATCGAGGTGTGGCGGCGCGGGGACGTCTCCGCCTCGCTGCTTCTGGGCATCGGCATCGCGCTGGCCGCCGCGTACCCGCTCTACGAAGGGGTGATGTCGAAGCCGAAGCCGAACGTCGATCACCTCGTGACCGGCGCGGCCATCCTGCTGGTGGGCGCAGCGCTCATCGTCAACGGCGTGCGCGCCGGGTCCATGGGCGTGGATGAGATCGGCCGGCGGCTCTTGCAGACGGTCAACATCAAGCAGGCGCTGGGGTTCGTCTTCGTGGTGGCCGCGTTCCTGCTGTCGGTCGCGGCGGTGCTGCGGGCGCGGACGATGCTGTTCGGCACGTTCGTGGCGTTCACGCTGGGGTTCGCGCTCTGGTTCAACTGGAACCACTGGGTGGACCTCTCCCACCACTGGACCCAGCGTGACCTGTTCTGGAAGTACTACCGGGACCGCAAGCCGGACGAGCCGATCACCGCGTTCTTGATGAACTGGCGCGGGGAGACCTTCTACTCGAAGAACCAGGTGAAGCAGATCAAGGAGAACCCGCGGATGGCGCAGTACGCGGCGCTCCCCGGCCGCAAGTGGGCGCTGGTGGAACACGCGCGGCTGGGCATCCTCCGGAGCGCGGTGGGCCCCGACCACGTGGTCACCGTCCAGTCGACGCCGGAGATGAACAACAAGTTCGTGCTGGTGACGATCGAGTGAGCGGGATCCGCGTCGAAGGGCTGGGCAAACGCTTCGGGACGCGGGTGGCGGTGGAGGGGCTCTCCTTCGAGGTCGCGCCCGGCGAGGTGTTCGGGCTTCTAGGGCCGAACGGCGCCGGGAAGACCACCACCGTCCGAATGCTCACCGGACTTCTCACCCCCACTTGGGGCGATGCGACCGTGGCCGGCATCTCCTCGCGTCACGGCGGTGAGGACCTGCGGCGCAAGGTGGGGCTGCTCACCGAACAGCCTGGGCTCTACGACCGGCTCACCGGCAAGGAGAACCTCCTCTTCTTCATCAAGCTCAACGAGCTGGACGAGGACGCCGCGTGGGCGCGCGCGCTCGGCTACCTCGAACGCTTCGGGCTCAAGGGGCGGGAGGACGAACCGTGCGGCTCCTGGTCGAAGGGGATGCGCCAGAAGCTGGCGATCATCCGCACCCTCGTCCACGACCCGGAGGTGGTGATCTTCGACGAGCCCACCAGCGGCCTGGATCCGGACTCGGCCCGCACCGTGCGCGACTGCATCGCGGAGCTGGCCAGCGAGAAGCGCACCATCGTGCTGTGCTCGCACAACCTCGCCGAGGTGGAGCGGCTCTGCCAGCGGGTGGCGGTGGTGAAGGGGCGGCTTCTGGCGCTGTCCGCGGTGCGGGACCTCCGCCGGGCCGGGCACGCCCTGCAGATCAAGGTCGCCGGGGACGCGGCGCGCTTTCTGCCCGCGCTCGCGGCCCTGCCGTTTTCGCCGAAGGCGCTGGTGGAGGGCGGGCTCCTGCGCGTGCTGCTCTCCGACGAGGAGCAGCAGCCGGAGGTGCTCCGCGCTCTGATCGACGCCGGGGCGCGCGTGTACCACGCCACCCGCATCGAGCGGCCGCTGGAAGAGGTCTACCTGGAGCTGGTGCGCGCATGAGCTTCCGTCCCAGGCGTGCGCTGGCAGTGTTCTGGAAGGACTTCCTCGACCTGCGCAAGAACAGGGGCCTGCTCGGATCGATGGCGGTGATCCCCTGCGTGATGGTGCTGGTCCCCACGCTGATGGTTTGGGCGTACGTGCGCAACCCGGACGATCCCAGCCTCCGGGTCATGGCGCGCTACTACGAGGTCAGCGTACAGAGCGCGGACGCGGCGCGCTTCCTCATCGACAAGTCGCTCACCGACTGGTTCGGGCTGTTCCTGATCATGCCGCTGTTCATTCCGATCCTGATCTCTTCGTCGTCGGTGGCGGGGGAGAAGGAGCGGAGGACGCTGGAGCCGCTTCTGGCCTCGCCGGCGACGTCGCTGGAGATCGTCGTCGGCAAGAGCCTCGCCGCGCTCTTGCCGGCGGTGCTGGTCTCGTTCGCGGCGTTCGTCCTGTTCTGCATAAGCGTGGACGTGGTGGCCTGGAAGCTGGTGCGCGGGCCGCTCTTGCCGAACGGGATGTGGATCTTCGGCGTGGTGGTGATTGCGCCCCTGTTCGCCTTCCTCGGCAACGGGGTGGCGATCCTCATCTCCGCGCGGGTGGGGGACTCGCGGCTGGCGCAGCAGCTCTCCGGGCTGGTGTCGCTGCCCATCCTCGGGATGGTGGGATCGCAGGTGGCCGGAGTGCTCCGCGCGGGCGCGGGCTATTACGCCATCGTCGGCGCGGTGGTGCTGCTCCTCGATCTTCTTCTCTTGCGCGCGACGATCCGCCTGTTCGACCGCGAGCGGCTGATCTCCCGCTGGTCCTAGCCGGGGCGCTGGAATACCGCCGCGCGGCCGGCGTTGGTCTGCCCGGCGCCCGTGGCTGGCAAAGCCCGCCTCGAGGTGGCATCGTGTGCGCCGGGTTCAGAGCCCGCGCACCGGGGCAATCGCGTCCCGCCGGTCGCGTATGTCATGGCGGAGCCTGTGCCGGATCCGGCAGGCGGAGGAACGATGGGATTCTTCGACACGATCAAGAGCGAGGCGAAGCGCAACTTCATCGCCCGGCCCGACGAGGCGAAGGGGGCGATCATCTGGAAGTACCCGGAGCGGAACGTCCGGATGATGACCCAGCTCACCGTGGGCGCGGATGAGCAGGCGCTCTTTTTCAAGGACGGGAAGATCGTCGGCAAGCTGGAGGCCGGTCGGCACTCGCTCGACACCAACAACGTCCCGTTCCTCTCGCGGCTTCTGGAGAAGGTCACCGGCGGCGACCTCTTCGTCGCGGAGATCTACTTCGTCTCCACGCACGAGGTGTCCGGGGTGAAGTTCGGCGGGCCGATCGGCGACGTGCGCGATCCGGAGACGGGGCTGGGCATCGGGACCATGGTGTATGGCGACTTCTCCTTCCGGGTGCTGGATCCGGAGAAGCTGGTCATCGGCTTGGTGGGCCTCGGGCGCTCCGGGCACGACGAGTTCGTCAACTGGTTCAAGGGCCAGGTGCTCAAGGTCACCCGCGACCGGATCGCCGAGCTGATCGTCAAGAAGTCGTGGCCGCTGCTCAACGTCACCTCCGGGGCGTACACGGAGGAGATCGAAGAAGAAGTGGTCGCCGGGATGGGCAAGCACCTCGACGACTACGGCGTGAAGGTGATCCGCCTCGGCAACTTCCACGTCAGCATCAAGGAAGAGGACGAGGCGACGCTGAAGAAGCTATCCAAGGACGTGGCCTACGCGCGGCTGGCGGGCGGCTTTGGCCAGTACGCGCAGGCGCAGGCGTTGATGGGCGCGGGCGAGGGGATGGCGAAGGGCGGCGGCGGTGGCGGTGCGGCGCTCCAGGGCATGGGCCTGGGCGTGGGCTTCGGGATGGCGCAGATGTTCTCCGGGCAGATGGGCCAGCAGCACCCCGCTCCGGCGGCACCCGTTTCCGGCGCCCCGGCGGCCCAGGCGGCGGCACCGGCCGAGGCGAGTGGCGGCAAATCGGTGGTGGAGCGCCTGAAGGATCTGAACGAGCTCCACAAGGCCGGCGTGATCTCGGACGACGAGTTCAACGCGAAGAAGGCCGAGCTGATGAAGCTGCTGTAGCGCGCGTCTCAGGGAAGCTGGGACGTGCAGGCGCGGCAGCGCGTCGCCTGCATCGGCAGCGCCTCGAGGCAAAACGGGCAGGCCTTCGTCTCGGGCGGCGGCGGCTGTTTGATCAACGCGCGGGCGATCAGGAACACCACCAGCGCGATGATCAGGAAGTCGACCACGCGCCCGAGCAGATCGCCGTACTTGATCGCGTTCTCTCCGCGCAGCACCCACTGCGCCGTCCGCCAGGTGCCGGAGGGCAGGACGAGACCGACCAGAGGCATCACCACGTCGTCCACCCGCGCGGGTACCACCTTGCCCACGGCGCCGCCGATCACCACCGCCAGCGCGAGGGCGAGGAAGTTCTGCTGGATGAGGAAGTTGCGGAACTCGCTCGCGAAGTTCATGCGCCGGAGTCTGTCACCGACCCTTCTGGCCGGAGCGCGCGCACCCGGCCGGGTGTGACGGGGAGGACAGCGGCAGGGTGCGCGGGAGTCGTCGCTGTTCTGTCATCTGCCCGGCGTCTTCTGACGGGAGGAAGCTGCACGGGTGCGTGAGCCAGCATCCAGAGCGCACCCCCTGACGCGCTGCACACCTGCGGCGACCGGAACGCGCGTCAGACCGGAGCCCAGAACCGACGATGGTCCCGGCCTCCCGTCGCGGTCGTCACTCCTCGTCGGCGTCGTCCGGCGACGCCGGCACGGCGATGGGGACCTTCAGCGTGCTCGTCAGCCGCAGCACCAGCGCGTCGGGCGAGAGGCGATCGTCTCCGGCAGCGCGCGCCAGCTCGCGGGCGTCGAGCGCGTTGCCGTGCGCCCACAGTCCCCGCAGATAGTCGCCGGCGCCTTTGTCCTCCCACCAGGACGGTCCGAAGCGCGCCTTGAGCTGGGCCAGAAGCTGGTTGGAGAGGAATGTCGCCTCCAACTGGAGCGCCGAGTCGAGGAACGGATCCTCCTCGAGGGCGGCGCGGGCGAGATCCTCGTCGTCGATCGGCACGAGCAGCGCCCGGGTCATCGCCGCGCGGTAGGCGGCCTTCTTGTCGGCCCCGGGGTGGGCCAGGACCTCCCGCGAATAGAGAAACCTGCCGGCGGCGCGGCGCAGCAGGTACAGGTCCCACGCGGCGGAGGCGGCGAGGTACCGGTCGAGGCGCGCGCCGCCCAGCCCCGTCTGCCGCCCCAGCCACACCGGGTCTTCGACCAACAGCTCGAAGAGCTGCGACCAGGCTTCGGCCACTGCGCCCATCCCCAGCTTGGCGAGCGGATAGCGGGGTTCGGTGGTGAGCGCGGCGTGCAGCGCGTGCCCGAGCTCGTGCAGATAGGCGGACTGTGCCCTCAGTCCAGGGAGTGGCCTGAGCGAGAGGCGCACGTCGTGGGGCACGTCCAGCGCCAGGGCAAACGGCAGCGGGTTCTTCTTCGGCGAGTCGGTCGCGTCCACCGTCAGCTGAGGCAGCGTCGAACGCGGGATGCCGAGACCTTCGAGCGTGGCGTCCGCGCGCGGAAGGAGCTGGTCCTTTGGGAAGAGCTCGTCCACGTCGCGCGAACGGAACATCCGCGGGAGATCGCGCATCCGCACCTCCTCCAACGGAAGGCGGAGCTCGTGGGCGGACAGCTGCTGGAGGACGTCACGGAAGGGGCGCTCGGTGACCGAAAGCAGCCGCTCCGCGTCCTTCGCCAGCGCCTCGTCATCGATCCGCCGGAGCGCGGTGGTGAACTGCAGGGTGGATTTGTACCCGAACGGCTCCAGCACCTCCCGGGTGCGGAGATCCCGCTCGGCGTATGCCACGTCCAAGCGCGTGAGCGCGGTCATCGCCGACGACCAGGCGGCCCGGCGGTTCAGCGCGTTCCGTTCGCGCGCGAGCAGACGCTCGAGGTCGCGGAGCGGATGCTCGGTGTCGCCGACCCTGAAGGTGGTGGCCGCCTCCAGGTGCGAGAGCGCCGTGCGCTGCGCGGCGGTGGACCGGGCGAGGTATTCGCTGACGAAGTGCAGGCGCAGCTCGTCGAGCGCGAGCGCGTCCAGCGGATCGGTCGTGGTGGCCCGGAGCGCGGCGATCCTCTTGATCGCCTCCGGCGTGTAGAGGGCCTTCGCGGTGTCGGCGGTCTTTCCGAAGTCCAGCGGCGCGCCCTCGGTCCAGCTCCGCCACAGCGCCTCGTCCTGTTCCCGGAGGAGCGCGCGGGTGCGGGCTTCGAGATCGGCCACGTCCTTGTGGAGCCGCTCCTCGGGCGTGAGCGGGCGGGGCGGTGGAGCGGGCGGCGCCTTGGGGCACGCGGTGAGGGCGGCGAGCGCGAGGAGCGCCAGCGCGAATCCGGTGCTTTTGGACATGGGCGGCGCAATGTAACGTCCCCCGCTCCGATGCCCAACGCCCGCCAGTTCGACGCGTCCCGCGCACGGCAGGCGCTCTACCGCGGCCTGCGCGAGTTCTTCTTCGCCGAGGGCTACGAAGAGGTCGAGACCCCGATCCTGGTGCCCACGCCGGGGATGGAGCCGCACATCACGGCGTTCCCGGTGCGCTACGAGCCGGAGACCGGCGTGGGCACTGCGCGCGATCTCTTCCTGCACACCAGTCCCGAGTACGCGATGAAGCGGCTGCTCGCGGATGGCGCCGGCCCCATCTTCCAGATCTGCAAGGTCTTCCGGAACGGGGAGGTGTCTTCGACGCACAACCCCGAGTTCACGATGCTGGAGTTCTACCGGCCGAACGCGGACTACCGGCGGATCATGGCGGATCTGGAGGGCGCGCTCGCGGCGGCCGAGGCGAAGGTCGGGCGCTCGAGCGTCTTCCAGAAGCGCCCGTTCGAGCGGCTCACCGTACGCGACGCGCTTCTGCGCGAGACGGGGATCGATCTGAAGGTGGCCCGTGACGCGGAGAGCCTCGCGCCACAGGTGCAGGCGCTGGGGATCGCCGTCGACCCCAAGGACACTTTCGACGATCTCTTCTTCCGCGTGTTCCTGGACAGGGTGGAGCGGAAGCTCGGCGTGGAGCGGCCGACCTTCCTCCTCGACTACCCGATCTCGATGGCGTCGCTCTCGCGCGCCTCGCCGACCGATCCGACCGTGGCCGAACGCTTCGAGCTCTACGTGGGCGGGCTCGAGCTGTGCAACGGCTTCTCCGAGCTCACCGATCCGGTGGAGCAGCGGCGGCGCCTGGTGGAAGAGCAGGACTTCCGGCGCACGCACGGCCGCCGCGTGTATCCGCTGGACGAGCGCTTCATCGAAGCGGTGGGGCGGATGCCGCCGTGCAGCGGCGTGGCGGTGGGGCTGGATCGCGTTCTGATGCTGATGCTGGGGACGAGGCGGATCGACGATGTGCTCCTGTTCCCCGCGCGAGACTTTCTCGAGGAGGAGCCCGGATGACCGAGGACATGCGGCGGCTGAAGGAGCTCACGGCGCTGATGTTCCAGGCTCACCCGTGGCACGGCGTCTCGCCGGGGCCTTCGGCGCCGGAGGAGGTCGTCTCGTACATCGAGATCGTCCCCGACGAGTCGGTGAAGTACGAGCTGGACAAGCCCACCGGCATCCTTCGCGTCGACCGGCCGCAGCGCTACTCGTCGCTGTGTCCCACGCTCTACGGGTTCGTGCCGCAGACGTACTGCGCGGAGAAGGTCGCCGAGCGGTGCATGGCGCGCACCGGCCGCACGGGGATCCGCGGCGATGGCGACCCGATGGACATCTGCGTGCTCACCGAGCGGACCTTCTCACACGGCGCGTTCCTTCTGCGCGCGCGGCCGATCGGCGGGCTCCGGATGATCGACGGCGACGACGCGGACGACAAGATCATCGCCGTGCTGGAGGGCGACCTCGTCTATGGCGCCGCGAAGGACCTGGGCGATGCGCCGGCGGGGTTGATCGAACGGCTGCGCCACTACTTCCTCAGCTACAAGCAGATCCCCGGCGAGGGCCCGCGCCGCGTGGAGATCGCCGAGGTCTACGACCGCGCCGAAGCGCTGGAGATGCTGCGCCGGAGCAGCGAGGACTATCGCGCCCACTTCGGCGCGCCGGAGACGCGGATGGGCGAGCTCAAACACCTGATGGGCACGGAGGAGTAGTCACAGATGTCATTGAAGGCAGGCGACAAGGCACCGGCGTTCTCGTTGAAGGATGCCTCCGGCAACACGGTGGAGCTGGCGGACTTCAAGGGCAAATACGTCGTCCTCTACTTCTATCCGAAGGACATGACCCCGGGCTGCACGCAGGAGGCGTGCGATTTCCGCGACGAGCACGCGGCGCTGAAGAAGGCCGGCGCGGTCGTGCTCGGCGTCTCGCCGGATTCGGCGAAGAGCCATCTAAAGTTCGCGGAGAAGCACGGGCTACCGTTCCCGCTTCTCGTCGACGAGGACCACGCGGTCGCGGAGAAGTACGGCGCGTGGGGCGAGAAGTCGCTCTACGGGCGGAAGTTCATGGGGATCATCCGCTCCACGTTCCTGATCGGACCGGACGGCAGAATCGTCGAAGCGTGGCCGAAGGTGAAGGTCACGGGCCACGTGGACGAGGTGAAGGCCGCGCTGAAGGCGGCGAAGGCGGCGTGACGGAGTTGGCCGCCCGCCTCGGGGAGCTCGGAGTTGACTATGCACCGCCGGTGCGCTCGCTCTGGCGGCACCCGGTCACGAGCGACTGACTTCGGATGTCGGCGTTCTGCTCACGCCCGAGGGTTACAGGAGATTGAAGGAAGCCGTGCTGGGCCGCGGCTATGTCGAGCTCTTTCCCGGAAGCAAGGGACTTCGGGACACCATTTACGGCGTGGAGATCGATTTCGTTCTCTCGGGTGACTTTCCGGGAGACGGCAAGCCGAAGCCCGTCGCGTTTCCGCGGCCTGAAGAGGTCGCGGTTCCCAGCGGCAGGTATTCGGTCGTGAAGCTGGAGACCTTGATCGAGCTGAAGATCGCGTCGGGAATGACCGCGGCGCACCGGCTGCGGGATCTCGCAGATGTGATCGCCCTGATTCGTGCCCGCGCGCTGCCCCGCGAGCTGGCGGACAAGCTGAATCCCTGGGTGAGAGCCGGGTACTTCGATCTCTGGGAAGCAGCGCAGAGCGGGCGGAACGACGAATAGCCCACTTTCCGGCTCACGCTCCCGTGGCCGACTCAACGGCCGGTCGGATGCGGTGCCGCCTGGGACGGCGTCACCAGCTCCCGGTTGTCGCTGGTGTCGGCGCTCTTCGAAGCGACGCCCGGCGGGGTGCTGAAGCGGAACGTCAACGACAGAAGGTGCGCGCTCGCGTTGTACTCGGCGGGGAAGGCGGTGCTGCCCTCGGACGCGCGCGGGGAGAACATCACGTACATGTAGGCGACATCGCCCCGGACGATCCCGAAGTCGCGCCCGGCGCCCACGCTGAGGCCGATCCGATCGGAGTCGGGCGACGAGGGTGAGAGCGTGTCGGCCGGCGCGGCCTTCTGCTCGAAGAAGGCGCCGCCGCGGATCGTCGCCACGTCGGTGAAGTCCTTCTCCACGCCCAGGTGCACGCCGAAGGCGTTCGTCCAGTTCTGCGGGCTGTCCACGTTCAGCGCATCGCTCTTCGCGAAGTCCACCTTCAGCCGGTCGAAGGCGGACCACAGCGTGTAGTCGACGTCCGCGAAGAGCCGGAGGCTGTCGAAGTAGAACGCGCTCCCGAGGGCGATGCGCGCGGGCAGCGCCACCGACGTATGGATGTCCTGATCCTGCAGCAGCGGATCGAACGATGGGGGCACGTTGGAGAAGTGGGCGCGCCCGTCGATGGGGACGGTGGCGGGCAGCCGCGCAGTGAGCCCCAGTCTCGCGGCCTCCGCCGGTGCGTAGCTCAGGCCCGCCTGGGCGCTGAACGCGGTGCCCGCGCCGCCGATCAACGCGGTCCCGTCGCTGTCCACGAAGTCCACCCGCTTCTCCAGGGTGAGCGCGCCGCGGTAGAGGATGCCGCTCAGCCCGACGGAGAGATGCGGGGTGATCTGGTACGCGGCCCCGGCGTAAATGCCGAACACCTGCAGGTTCTGTTCGATCACCTCGTAACGGCCGCGGAAGTCGTCCGGCCAGCGCACGCCGCCGCCGAACGGCGTGTTCACGCCGATCCCCGCGCCCCACTGGCCGTTGCCGTACGCCGCGTAGACGTGCGGTGGCGTCTTCAGCCCGAACAGCGTCGACTGCGCCTGTCCGCCGCCGGGCGCTTTGGCGGAGGCGAACGGCGCGATCGCGGTCCCGCCCAGCGCCCCGGTGATGCTGAAGACGCGCGAGAGGTGGGCGGGGTTGTAGTGCACCGACGCGGCGCCCTCGAGCGCCGCGGTCCCGGTGCCACCGCGCCCGGTGGATGCGGCGTCCTGTTCGCCCAGCGCGAAGCCTCCCGCATGCGCCCGAAGCGCACCGATCGCGAGGACCGCGGCGACCGTCGCGACGATCCGCTTCATCACGGCTCCCCCTTCAGGAACGCAGCCATGTCATCGAGCCCCTGATAGTGGGCCGGGACCTCCGCGGGATCGGCGAGGAAGGCATGGGTGGCAAGGTCGAACGCGCGGAAGTGCGTGTCCTTGTCCAGCCGCGACGCCTTCAGCATCCGCAACGTGGCGGAGTTCGGCACCACCGCGTCACCGTTGGCCATCTGCAGGCGCAGCGCCTTCGGCGCCATCACCTTCTCTTCACCGGTCTCCGCATCGACGTACGGACGCGGCGCGGCGTTGCCGTACGGGATGAGGTTCACCGGATCCACCTCGTCGACGATCCAGTGGCCGGCGTTGCGGAAGGTCTCGTACTCGGGCACGCCTCGCTCCGGCGTGATGCCCTTGTCCTTCAGCCCCTGCTTCATCACCGCGCCCAGGGTGGCGGAGTCCTCGAGCAGCTCGATGATCCCGCCGCCGCCGACGTTGAGGAGCATCCGCTTGAAGTGAGGATCCACCGCCGACATGTCCGCGCCGGTGATCCCGCCGAGGCTGATGCCCACGTAGTAGACCTTCTCGGGATCGAAGCTCCAGCCGCCGGTTGCACCGGTCCAGTCCATCTTCCGCAACAGCCGCACCTGCGCGCTGATGTCCACCAGTGTCTGGCGGAGGTGATCGCGCGCGGCGACCATGTGTTCGAGGTCGACGTACTTCGCGCCGGTGCAGATCGGCGTGCCTTTGCCCCAGCCGCCGAACGACGGGAAGTTGATGCTGGTGTCGCCAAATTTTATCGCCGAGATCCGCGCGAAGTCCGCCTTTTGGCCGCCCTTGCGGCAGGTGCGATCGGCCGCGCACACCGCGCCGCCCTCGCAGTCGCTGTCCGCGGAGCACACGCTGCGCTCGCCGTGGAGCGGAAAGTCGATGGCCATCATCGCGAAGCCGGACTCCGCCAGCTTGTCCGCGATGAACAGCCCCAGCCGCCGCTCGGTGAGCAGGCCGTGCCCGAAGACGACCACCGGCACCTTCTTGCTCTTCGGCACGTTGGGGATGGTCATCACGAAGTCGATCTGCCGCAGCTCGCCCTGGCCGTTGGGACGGAAGGCGGTGGTGACCGGATCGAGATAGTCCCAGGTCGTCATCTTCCCCTGGAGGATCTTCTTCACCTGGAACAGCGGCATCAGCGCCTCGATCGGCGTCTGGTCCTTCTCGATGGTGACCTCCAGCGGGAGGTCCTTCACGTACGGCGTCTCGTAGAGCGCCTGGATGCGGCTGAGGATGTCCTGCGTCTTGAAGGTCCAGACCGCGGCGATCTGATCGCGCGGGAGCTCGCCTTCGATGTGGTCCAGCACGGGCTGGATCTGCTGGCGGAGCGGTTCGAGCTTCTGCGCGGTCTCCAGGCACACGGAGGCGATCTGGCTCTGCCCGTCTGCCACGAGCGGGTGCTTCAGCTTCAAGAGCTGCGTCAGCGGCATCCCCGTCACGGTGTTGGTCGCCGTGTCCCGAAGCTGCGCGACCACCACGACGTAATGGGTGTCGGGCAGAAGCGGCGTCTGCGGTTCGATGCTCATCCGGACGCCGTCCGGCCACAGGTTGACGGTCAGGTCCGTCTTCTCCTCGAGCGTGTCCGCCCGGTACAGCCGTACCAGCCGCTTCTGCGCAAAGTCGTCGAACTTCAGCGGACGGGTGAACTCCACCGTGAACGCGCCGGTGGTGGAGAAGCCGTCCAGATCGTTGAGGCCGCGCTTGAGTTCCTGCTGCACTTCGGGCTCGGCGGGATCGATCGGCAGCTCCACCTTCCCGGTGGTCGCGTTGCGCAGAAGGTCGTTGGGCATCGGGATGGCCTGGCGCTCCGGATCCGCGAGCGCCTCGCCGCCGGTCTGCGCAGTCACCGTCCAGAGGATCGCCACGTCGCGGCGGGGCAGGCCGTTCGCTTCGAGGATCTGGATCAGCGGCTCGTAGCGCTGGCGCACCGCCTCCAGCTGTTCGGCCAGCGCCGCGCGCTCCGCCAGCGTCGCGCCGGGGAAGGCGTACGCGTGTTCGCGGAGATCCTTTCCCGCCTTGAGGAAGTGGAAGGCGGGGGAGGGGACCACCGGCTCGCCGTTCTTGCCCTTGACCCGGAAGGCGTCCGGCTCGGCCGGATCGGTCTTCTCGCCGCCGCGCACCGCGAACAGGTACGTGTGCCCCGGCGACAGCCCGGTGGGAGAGGCGATTTCAATGCTGTGGTTGCAGTCGTCGTAGCGGAGGTGGAACTCCGCCCGCTGCGGCGCGGCGCCTTCGCCCAGGAGCCCGAGGTCGAGCGCCAGCACCGAGTCCGTCGAGAGCGTCGCCCCCGACAGCGCGCCGGAGAAACGCACCGTCATCGAGGACCCGAGCGAGAACCCGTCGCGCCCGTTGAGCGACTGCTTGAGCTCGTTTTCGGTGGAGCTCAGGTTGTCGTAGACGGGGATCGCCACCTTCCCATCGACGAGCGCCAGGTCGTTCGGTTCGGGCACCTCTCCCTTCGAGGGATCGAAGAGCGCGACGATCACCTCCGGCCGCGTCTCGGTGGGGATGTCCACGCATCCGAGCACGAGCGCGAGCGCGGCGGCGAAGACGACGGGGCGGCGCATGGTGGATCTCCTTCGCAGACCGGGGAGTCGGCATTCGGAGCGCGCGTGCTACTCCCGCGTTGACTTGGGCGTCAAGGACGGGGGCCGGACCGTCGCGACACGGTGACGCGAAGCGCGCCTACTGCGCACGCGCCCAGCGTTCGGCAGCGGACGTGAGGCGTTCGGCGGCGGCTGCGCGCGTGGGAGGCGGCGCTGTGGGAGCGACCTCGATCACGTCGTCATAGATCGCCCGCGCATCGCCCACCGCCACGCCGCAGAAGCACACCACCCGGCGTCTGCGTGCACGAGCCATCGCCGCCAGCCGCGCCGGACCCTTGCCGAAGCCGGTCTGGGCATCCAGCCGGCCTTCGCCGGTGACGATCAGCGCCGCCGTGGCGACGCGCTCCTGCAACCCGAGAAGCTCCGCGAGCACCTCGAACCCGGAGCACAGCTGTGCGCCGAGCCCGGCGGCGAGCCCGAACGCGAGCCCGCCCGCTGCTCCGGCCCCCTCGTTCGCGCGGAGGTCCCGCCCCGTGGCGGCCTGCAGGACGTCCGCGAACCGTGCGAGCCCCGCCTCGAGCTGTTCCTGCACCTCCGCGGTGGTGGCGCCCTTTTGCGGTCCGAAGATGCGGGTGGCGCCCTGGGGACCGAGGAGCGGATTGCGCACGTCGGTGAGCACCTGCACCGCGGCGCGCGGCAGTCGCTCAAGGTCGATCCGCGCCAGCTTTTGCAGCGCGCCACCGCTGCGTGGCAGCGGCTGGTCGCGTTCGTCGAACAGCCGCGCGCCGAGCGCCTCGAGCGCTCCGGCGCCGCCGTCGTTGGTGGCGCTGCCGCCTGCGCCCACAAAGATGCGTTGCACGCCGGCGTCGAGCGCCGCGCGAATCAGCTGCCCGGTCCCGAAGGTGGAGGCACGGAGCGGGTCGCGCTCCTCCGGGCGGAGCCGCCACGCCCCGCTGGCCTCCGCCATCTCCACCACCGCGGTGCCGTCATCGAGCAGCGCCCACCGCGCCTCCACCGGCCGCCCGAGCGGATCCTCCACCCGCGCCACCCGGAGATCCCCGCGCCGGGCGCACAGCACCGCGTCCAGGGTGCCCGGCCCGCCATCCGCAATCGGCACCACCTCCAGCTCCCACGCGGGCTGCGCACGCGCAAAGCCCAGGGCCAGGGCCTCTGCCACCTCTCGGGCCTGCAGCACGCGTTTGAACTCCTGCGGTGCGATGAGGACGCGCACGGGTTCAAATTAATGCTTCATTCCACGGCGCGCTTCGAGCGCTTCCAGCGCCCGCTCCAGGCGTTGGCGGACCTGTTCGCGCTGTTGCGCCTGCGGCAGCGCTTCCCACGCGGCGATGGCGTCCCGGAGCGCCTTTTCCGCTCCAGCGAGATCGTTCATCCCCTCGAGGATCTCCGCGCGGTTCTCCAGCACGCGGAGCTTCGAGGGCCCGTAGACGAGGCGGAGCGCGCGGTCGTTGGCGGCGAGCGCGTCCTTGAATCGTCCGAGCTTGAAGAGCGCGTACGCCAGCCGCGCGGGTGGGTTGTAGTCGCCCGGGAGTGCCTTCTCGGAGGCCTCCAGCATCGGCACCGCCCGCGCCACCTCGCCGAGCGCGAGGTAGGCCGAGAGCCGGTGTGAGTCGAACACCGCACGCGCCTCGGCGTTCGGCGCCTTCGCCGCCTGCGCTTCGAGGTACGACGCCCAGCGCTGCGCCACGGCGCGCTTGCCCGCCTCGTCCCCGGCATCCTCCCGCGCGGAGACCAGCGCGTCGTAGAGCCCGGAGACGTCGTCCGCGTTGAGCGTGCCGTGGGGGCCGAGCGCCTGTTCGAGCTCGGCCTGCACCGCGGTCTCCAGCTCCGCGATCGCCGGCGCCCGCGCGGGATCCGCTCTTTCGAGCCCGAGCGCACAGAACAGGCCCACCGCCGCGGCGTTGGCGCGGGAAGGGGACGACGCCATCCCGGGCAGCTCTGCGCGTGCCAGCTCGACGCAGCGCGGGGCCTGGTCCGCGGTCAGCATCGCGAGGAGGGTGGATTCGACCACCCGGGGGCGCTCGGTCCACTTCGGCGGCGCAAGCTCGAGCGCCCGCTGCCAGGAGGCGATCGCCTCGGTCACCCTGCCCGCGCCATAGAGCCGGTCCGCCTCTGCCAGCGCCGCCTCCGCCGCACCGCCGCTGTGGCCCGAGAGCGCGCGCTCCGCATCATCGAGCAGCCGCACCAGCTGCGGCACGGTCATGCCGCCGAGCCAGCGGACCACGACCGATCCATCGGAGGGGTCGATCACCATGAGCGTTGGCCACGCCTCCACCGGGTAGCGCTCGACGAACGCGGCGTTCTCGGGCCGCTCCGTGTCGATGCTCAGCCAGACGAACCGTCCGGCGTGCCGCTCGAGGGCCTCGTCCGTGAAGACGAAGGCCTGCATTGAGCGACAGGTGTGTCACCACGGCGCCCAGGCGTCGACGAACAGGGGCTTGTGCTGGGCGCGCGCGAGCGCGAGCGCTCGGGGGAGATCGTCTTCGATGAAGGAGATGCCGTGCGCGGCCCGGGAGGCCTCGGGTCCGGCGCCGGTCTGGGCGTTCTGAGTGGTTGCGCACGCAGTGCTGAGCGCCGCGGTGAGAAGGAGCGCAGATCGCATACGCACACTGTATGAGAACCGCCGCTCCGAGTCCGTCCCGTTCGTGCGTCCGCGCGGTGCCGGGCCAGGCGGACCGCCATCGGACGAACAGGATCTCCGGACGTCGGCAACTTCACGATCGCCGCCGCGCCGGGTTCCCCCTTTGGACCGGGGTGCATACTTGGCGGGCCATGGCTGCTCGAGCGCTGCTCCTCTCCCTCCTGTCGCGTCAGCGGCTGCTGCTCAAGGCGCAGGGCTTCCGCCAGCGTTACCCGCACGGCTGGCTGGTGTGGGAGGCCGGCACCTGGAACGTGCCGCACGCGGGCGAGGAGATAGGGACCACCCGGCTGCCGCTCAACGAAATTGCCGACTGTCTGCCGCAGAGCGATGTCCTGTGCTTCGAGATAGCCCCGCCGCGGTCCGGCACGCTCAAGCTGGGCCGGTCGCCGGAGAACGACATCGTGATCAACGACGCGACGGTCTCGCGTGAACACCTGGAGCTCGGCTTCGAAGGCGAGCGTCCGTGGGCGAAGCCGCTGCTGGAGGCGTCGGAGACGGCGGTGAATGGCGTGCCGATGGATCGGATCCACCTCACGCCGCTGGTGAACGGCGCCCGGATGCTGGTGGGTGGCGTCGCATTGACCTACCACTCGGCCGACGGTTTCGAGGCCCGGCTCGAAGCGCACGCAGAGCGGCTCGCGGGCGAAGCGGGTGACACGGCGGCCACCCCGTAGCGGCTATTGGCAGGTGCCGGCCGTGCAGTGTTGCGGCGCGGTGCAGACCACGCAGGCGTCGCCGTGGCTGCCGCAGGCGTTGTCCACCGTGCCGGGCTGACACGAGTTGGCGTTGCAGCAGCCGGCGCAGGAGTCGGGCGTGCAGCGGCACAGCCCGTTGTCGCACTCGGTGCCGGCGGGGCAGGGCGTTCCGTCGCCGCAGTGGCACTCGCCGTCGATGCAGCGATCTGCGCCAGTGATGGGCGAGCACGCGGGGCCGTTGCCGCAGGCGCAGCGCCCGGTCTCGGAGCAGCGATCGGCCAGGCGTCCGTCGCAGGCGAAGCACGCCACGCCGCCGGTTCCGCACGCCCCGACCGAGCCCTGGATGCACACGCCGTCCTGGCAGCAGCCATCGCAGTTCGCGCAGGCGAGCTCCAGCGGCTCGGGGGTGAGTTCGACGCGCGTCTCCTTCTGCTTCGCAGCCTGGACATCCACCTCGGCCGCGCCCGCGGAGCGCCCATCCACCAGCGCCTCGACGCGCACGGTAATCGTCCTGCCCGCCCATTCGTCGCGCAGCACGACCCGGAGCGACTGGGGGCCCTCCAGCGGCGGACCGGCGGACTCCGGGCGGATGGTGGGGCCGAACACGAGCGTCTTCCCCTGGCGGCCGGTGACGTGGAGCTGCTGCGTGCCCGGGACGAGGGAAGGGTCGACGTCGAGCAGAAGGCTCGTCTCCGGCGCGCACGCCGTCACCCCGGCGGTCACCGCCACGGTCACTACCAGGCACCGGACCGCAAGGTTCATCGGCCGCGGATGGTACCCAACGTGGGCGGGGGCGGTTGAGCCACCGTCAGCGCCACCACCGCCGCCGTCGCGGCCACGACACCCGCCGCCGCCGCCCACACGTACCAGCGCCGGTGGAGCGGCGTCGCAGGCTCCGGAGCCGACTTTGGCTGCGGCGCGAGCGCACGCGCCGCGTTCTGCGCGGTGGCGCGCTCGAGCACCTCCTGTTCCTTCTGCCGACGCTCCATCTCCTCCAGCAGCTCGCGGGTGAGCGCGGCGTTCGGTGGCGCGCCGGCGAGATCCAGGTAGCGCCGGTAGAAGAAGGCGGCGCGGTCGTAGCGGCGCAGGTGGCGGTGGCACTGCGCGATGTTGAAGAGAAGCTCGGGCAGCGGCATCGCCTCGTAGGCGCGGCTGTAGTGCTCGATGGCCTGCTCGAAGCGGCCGAGGTCGTACTCGCGCTGCGCGGCGTCGAATTCGCGGCGGGCCGCGGCTTCGTCCTGATCGGGCACCGGCGGTGGCAGAGTGGCGGACTGCGGCGGGTCGGCCGGCGACGGCGAGCTGGCCGGTGGCGGCGAGCTGGCTGGTGGCGGCGAGCTGGCTGGTGGCGACGAGCTGGCTGGTGGCGACGAGCTGGCTGGTGGCGACGAGCTGGCTGGTGGCGACGAGCTGGCTGGTGGCGACGAGCTGGCTGGTGGCGACGAGCCTGCTGGTGGCTGCGAGCGTGCTGGTGGCCGCGAGCTGACTGCTGGCGGTGAGCTCGCCGGTGGCTGCGGTCCGGCTGGTGGGTGCGAGCTGGCCCGCGCTGGCGAGCTGGCCGGTGGCGGCGAGCTGGCTGGTGGCGACGAGCCTGCTGGTGGCGACGACCCTGCTGGTGGCTGCGAGCTGACTGCTGGCGGTGAGCTCGCCGGTGGCTGCGGTCCGGCTGGTGGGTGCGAGCTGGCCCGCGCTGGCGAGCTGGCCGGTGGCGACAAGCTGCCTCGTGGCTGCGAGCCGGCCGGTGGCG
>JADGHL010000201.1 GCA_019686135.1 Myxococcaceae bacterium
ACAGCAGCAACCCGAACACCGTGACGAACACCAGCCCACAGATGGCCCCACCCAGCACCGCGGCCCGCGTCCCCACCCGGCGGATGAGCCCCAGCTCCAGCTCCGTCCCCGCCGCGAGCGCGATGAGGCTCACCGCCAGCCCGCGCACGAGGTCCAGCCCGGCCACGCCCTCTTTGGGGATGAACCGCAGCACGTACGGCCCCACCAGCACGCCCACCAGAAGGTACCCGGTGAGCCGAGGCAGCCGGGCGAAGCTGGCGACCTTCCCCGCGAACAGCCCGCACAGAAGGAGCGCGCCGCCGGCGAGGGTGATCGGCGTCCCCAGCCGCGTCCGCAACAGCCCGAGCCCGGCGACCCCGCCGAGCAGGATGCCGAGGAGCAGAAGCCGCACGAGCGCGCCGATCACCGCCCCACCTCCACGACCGGCGCCGGGTGCAGGGCCCGCCGGAACACCCGCGCGGCGAGGACCTCGTTGACCAATACGCCGATCACCCCCACGTTGAACGTCACCTGCGCCACGGAGCTGCCGATGAGGTTCAGGAACTCCACCAGAAGGCACAGGGCCACCCCACCCTGCGCGAGCAACGCGAACCCGAGGTCCGGCGGCAGGGGCAACAGCTCCGCCGCGGTGCGCGAAGCGGCCCGGCCTCCGACCACCTTGCCCAGAAAGCGCAGCGCGATGAACACCGGCGCCACGAGCCACGCCTGCCAGACGTCCGGATCGAAGTGTGCCCCCATCAGGAACAGGAGGACCAGGTACACCGGCCGTTCGATGCGCGAGAGCGTCCGCCACGCCTGCGCCACCTGCGGCCCGCCCACCACCGCCAGGGTCAGCCCGGCGGACAGCCCGGTGATCAACGCGGAGACGTTGAGGAACGCGGCCACGCCGGAGATCAGCGCCACGGATCCGATCAGCACCGCCACCAGCTCGCCGCGGTCCCGGGTGCCGTGGATGAGGTAGGCGGTCAGCGCGCCGCTCACGCCGCCGAGCAGGATGGCGATGGCCACGAGCCCCGCGCCTATTGCCACGCTGCCCCCGGAGGCGAGCACCAGCGCGAGCGCGAACGCTGACACGCCCGTGAGGTCGTCCAGCATCGCGAGGAGTGCCACCGAGATGCCCCGGGCGCGCTCGAGCCGCCCCGAGCGGTGCCACAGGATGGCCATGTGCGGGGAGGACACCGAGGCCACCCCGCCCAGCAGCGCGGCCGCTCCCAGCGCCGCCGCCGGCCCCAGGTGCAGGGCGAACAGGAACACGCCCGCCATGGGGATGGTCACGGCGATCCCCGCGGCGCCGGACTGCAGGGCCGCGGCGCCCCACACCTTCGCCGGCAGGCTGCGGAGGAGCTGCGGCTCGAGGCCCATCCCGAGCAGCATCCCGCTCATCCCGAGGCCGAGCGCGAGCATCGGGCGGGCGTTGGTGAGGTCTTCCGGGTGCAGAAGGCGGAGCAGCCCCGGCCCGAGGATCGCCCCGAACACGAGGAACATCAGCCCGCTCGCCGCAAGCTGGGCGAGGTTGAAGAACCGCCCTGCCTGAAGGAGCTTCTGGTTCGACGCGAGGATCGACAGCGCCGCGACCAGGATGAAGACGACCAGCGTGCGCATCACCCGGTTCGGCTCGCGGCGATGACCGGGAGGGCGAAGATCCGCCCCATCGGCGGATCGTCCGCATCCATCTCCAGCTGCACCCTCGTCACGAGCCGCTGCGCCTCGGCGGGCTCGGTGACCGGGACGAAGGAGAGCGCCAGCACGCGGTCCTCATCCGCCCCGAGCACCAGGCCCTTGAGGCCACCGAACACGGGGACCTCCGCGGAGAGGACCGCGGCCGCCGAACGGGCGCGCACCACCACCGGCTCTCCCAGGCCGAACTGCCGGAACCGGCCGATCAGCTTCTCCGCCGCTTCCACCTTGTCGATCAGCGCGAGGAAGACGTGCACGGTCCCGGTCTACTCCGCGGCCCCGCCCATGGGAAAAAAGAAAGCGGCGGGGGCGGGGTGGCTACTCCGACTTGGGAGGTTCGCCACCCCCCTGACCGGACGGAGCTTCGCCCGCCTTCGCCGCCGCAGCCGCCGCAGCCGCTGCGGCCTCGCGCGCCGCCCGCTTGCCCTCTTCGATCAGCTTCTTCACCTTCTGACCGCCCTTGCGGCCGATCTCCTCGTAGAAGTTCGGCCCGCGGGTCGCCTTCACGCGGTCCCCGCCCTTCTTGCCGATCTCCTCGTAGAACTTCGCGCCGCGTTCCGCCTTGACGGTCTCGCCGCCCTTGCGACCGATCTCTTCGTAGAAGGACCGGCCCCGTTCCGCCTTCACCGTCGCGCCGCCCTTGCGGCCGATGGTCTCGTAGAACTCGCGCCCGCGCTCGTTGCGGACGGTCTCCCCACCCTTCCGTCCAGCTTCGGCGACGGTCATCGCGCCCTTGTTGTCCTTGTCGTCAGCCATCTCGCACTCCTCCTGAGTCGACCTGCCCCTCGCTCCCTCTGTAGGAAAACTTGGTGCGGTGTCCGCCTGGCGCAAGGAAGGAGAGCATCTGGCCAGGCGGTCCCCGAGCCCGTTCGCCTGTAGAGCGACCAAGGAACCGTGTTTTCGGGCCCTTTGAGCACAGCGCCCGCAAGCCCGCTTGCGTTGAGAACAGGGCAGTTCCGTTGCGAATTCCGCTCCCCTGTCCCACTTTTGGGCAGTCGCGGATCCGGGAGGCGAAGTGCGCGAAAAGAGCGAACGCCGGGCGCGGCTGTGGGGCTGGCTGAAGATCCTCGGGCCCGTCCTGGCTTCCATCGCCGGGCTCACCACCCTCAGGCTCCTTGGGCCGGACATCCTGGACCGGGAGACGCTCCGGCACTTCCTCGAGCCTCTGGGCCCGTGGGCGCCGGTGGTGTTCGTGGTGCTGCTCGGGATCCGCCCGATCACCCTGCTCCCCGGACAGCTCTTCACCGCGGTGGGCGGGATCCTCTTCGGGGTGTTGTTCGGGTCGCTCTACGCGCTGTTGGGGAGCCTTCTGTCGTTCGCGCTGGTGTTCGTGCTCTCCCGACGCTTCGGCACCCGGTTCATGAAGCGGTTCGCCGGCGAGAAGTACCACGCGCTCGCGCACACCGCCCGGCGTCACGACTTCAAGGTGGCCGCTCTGGCGACGATCAACCCGCTCATCCCCACCGACGTGCTGGTGGTGGTGGCCGCGGCCTCCGGGGCGCGCTTCTGGCCCACCGCGCTCGGGGTCCTGCTGGGCACCATGCCCGGCACGTTCCTCACCGCCCAGTTCGGCGCGGCGCTGGGGACCGGCAGGACGATCATGACGATCGTGTCCGCCGCCGGGTTGATCGTCAGCATGGTGCTGGGAGTGTTCCTGGGGAGGAAGGTGGTGACTCAGTTCAACGAGGCGGCGGAGCAGTCCCCGGGGACGGCTTCGCCTCCAGGGCGAAGGTCCGCCCGCCTGATGGCGGAGACGCGCTAGAGCGACTCGCGCACGCCGGGTCGCGCCCCACCGTGGGCACGAAGACTTGCCGCCGGGCGTCGAAGGTGAACAGCACCCGGGTGCAGCGATCGCCTGGAAGCTCGATCTCCACCGCGCCGTTGTAGTCCGCGTGGTACCGAAGCCGCGTCACGCCCGCGCGGTCGAACAGCGCGACCGACAGCCGTGGCAGGCACGGCTTCTTCGCGCCCGGCGGAGGTGGCCAAAGCAGGACCGCCGCGGCGAAGTCCCGCTGGCTGATGTGCGCGGGCGCATCCGCCCGCCGCCGCGTGAACAGCCACACCCCGCCCCGATCCGGGCTGCCCCGCTCGAGCTTGCACAACGAAGGCGGCGCCTTCGACGTGGTGAGCCGGCCATCTTCGGCGAGCGCCACATCCCGGAACCGGCCGTCCTCCGGACGACACGCGCGGCCCTCCGTGAAGACCGACTCGCGCGCGCCGATCACCGCTTCGGCCAGAGGGTCACGCCGTGCGCCGTACAGGCGCTTCTTCAGGGCCGGCTGCGCCGCCAGCCACTGGGAGAGCTTCTCGCCCGCCCCGGCCGCGCCCAAGAGCAGCGCACGGGACACATAGTAGGTGTGCACTTCCGGGCAGCCTTCGAACTGTGCGCGCACCGCCACCTCACCGGCGGGTACGCCGCCCGGTTCCGGCGGGTCGACGACCGTGCCCAGAAGCCCCAGCGGCGGGTGGACGACGGGTAACGGCTTCTTATCCGCCTGCCCGACAGCGATGTGAGGCAACCCGAGGAGAGCGGCGAGCAGAGCCAGACGGCGCATGGCCCCGTTCTACTAGTCCACGCGCGCCAGGCGCTCACGATCCTCGAGGAAGCTCTGCACGCCGCGGGCGATCGCCCGGGCGACGTCCTCCTGGTACTTCTTCGAGGACAGCCGCTTCTCCTCCTCCGGGTTGGAGATGAAGGAGGTCTCCACCAGCACGGCCGGCATCTTCGCGCCGAGCAGCACGTAGAACAGCGCCTGCTTCGTCCCGAAGTCCTTCACGCGGGACCAGTTCGCCCTAAGCGTGCTCACGAGCGATCCCTGGACGCGCTTCGCCAGCCGCTCCGACTCCTCCGTGTTGGCCTTGGTGGCGAGGTCCGCGAGGATGAACTGCAGGTCCGAGATGCTCTTCTCCGACGCGGCGTTCTCCCGGGCGGCCAGGCGGATCGAATAGCGGTCGGATGCCACGTTGAGCGTATAGGTCTCGATGCCGTGGACCTTGCGGTTCTCCGAGGCGTTGCAGTGGATGGAGATGAAGAGATCGCCCTTCGCCTCGTTGGCGATGCGGGTCCGGTCCTCGAGGCGGACGAAGGTGTCGTCGTCCCGGGTGAGGATCACCTCCAGCCCCTGGTCCGCGAGCAGCTCGCCCACGCGGCGCGCCAGTTTCAGGGTGATGTCCTTCTCGTTCGTGCCCTGCTTGCCGATCGCCCCGGTGTCGTGGCCGCCATGCCCGGCGTCGATCACCACGCGCCGGACCTTCAGTCCGAGCTGCTGGGCGATGGTGGCTTCGTCCGGCGACCGGGAGGCCACCGCAGACTCCAGCCGCGCCGCGGTTGCCTTCGCGTCCGCTGAGGCCTCGGCTCCGTTCCAGGCTCTCCCGGCGGTCCGATTCGGTTCGGCCGGCGCGAGCGCACGTTCAGCGTTCGCGTCCTCCGAGCGCCCTGCAGTCCGCGTCGTCTCCCGGTCCGTCGATGCCGACTCCGTCCGAGCCTGTGCGCGCTCCGACGAATTCCGGCGCACGGCGGCCTCGTTCACTTCGCCGGAGCTCCCCGCGGTCCGCGCCATCCCCCGGTCCGTTGCCGCCGAGTCCACCTGCGCCAGCGTGCGCGCCGACGTCGCCGGATTCCCGCGCGAAGCGAGCTCGTCCGAGTCCTCCAAGCTCCCTGAAGTCCGCGTCATCCCCCGGCCCGACGACGCCGACTCCGTTCGCGCCAGCGCGCGCTCCGACGTCGCCGAATTCCGCTGCGCGGCGGCCTCGTTGACGTCCTCAGCGATCCCCGCGGCCCGCGCCGGTCCCCGGTCCGCCGCCGAGTCCACGCGCGCCAGCGCATCTTCGGAGACCACCGGATCCCGCTGCGCCGGAACCTGCCCGGTGTCCCCGGACCTCCTCGCAGTCCCCGCCGGTTCACGGTCCGCGCTCCCCGCTCGCGCCGCGGCAGCGTTCACATCCGATCCACGCTCGGCCGTCGCGGACCCGCTTCGCGCCGCGGATACCTTCGCATTCCCGGAGCTCCCCGCACCTTCACGGTCCATCCCCGGCGGGCTGACCCTCGCCAGAGCGTCGAGGAGCGATCTGGAGATCTCCTTCGTCGCAGCGGCACCGTTCCGCGGCGTATCAGGCGCGTGTGAAGGTTCAGGTTCGGGGGCCGGCTCCAACCGGGCCACCGTGGGCCGTGCGTCGATCCGCTTCCCGGTGGGCTTCGGCGCCGGGCGGGCGGGCAGCGTCTTCTTCACTGCGAGCAACTGCCCGCGCATGTCTCCCTTCGGCAGCTTCAGCGCCCGCTCGACGATCTCCCGCGCGCGGTCCGTGTCGCCGGTGCGGTCCACATGGATCCGCGCCAACGCGAGCGCCGCGTCGTCGGCAAGATTGTCGTTCGGGTACTGGTCGATCAGCCGGGTGAAGTCGGCGATCGCCGCCTGCAGATCCTCGTCGATCCGGGAGATGCGGCTGAGATCGTTGAGCAGATCACCCGCAGTGTAGAGCGCGTCGGGCGCGCGTTCGCTCTTCGGGTACTTCTTCGCCACCGCCTCGAAGCGGCGGACCACGTTCAGCCAGTTGTGCCGGAACTTCCGCCGGGAGGCGTCCGCCTTCAGCGCGAAGTACGCGCCCCGCGCCCGCTCGTATTCGTCCGCCGCGGGATCGCGCTTCGACGCCGCGAACGTCGGCCCCGACGTGGCCACGAGCAACAGGGCTGTCAGGGCGGCGATCGGACGGGCCATGGCGCTACAGCCATGTGATCACCGCACTCCCTGCCCCGCAAATTTTCGGCCGGCGCCGCTAGAATCGGCCGCGGATGCCGGACGATTCCCGCAAGGGCCAGGGAAAGTCGAAGAACCCACCAAGCGGCGCGATGAAGGCCCTCGCGACCGGGCCCCGCAACGCGCTCCCCGCCCAGCCCCCCGCGGTGCGCACC
>JADGHL010000068.1 GCA_019686135.1 Myxococcaceae bacterium
GCCCCAGCCCCCGCCGCCGTGGCGCCGCGATCCGCCGCTGGTCATCGACCAGAGGAGCAGAAAGGCGAGCCTCGGGTGGGTGATGAAGAGGAGCAGGAGGATCGCTCCGATCACCAGCCAGACGATCATCTGGCCCGGCGACATCGGCCGCGCCTGTCCGTGGGTAGCGATGGGCGGCGGCGCAGGCGGAGGCGAGGTCTCACCGCCGATCTTCGCGAGCAGCGCGCCGACGGTGGCCTGCATCGCGCCGTCATAGTCGCCCGTCTTCAGCCGCGGCACCGCCTGTTCGTCGACGATGCGGTGGGCGATGGCGTCCGGCACGTCGCCCTCGAGCCCGTAGCCGACCTCGATGCGGAGCCGGCGATCCTGCACGAAGACGAACACGCCGACACCGTCGTCCAGACCCTTGCGGCCGATCTTCCAGGCCTCGAAGGTGCGGACCACCCACTCCTCGATCGGGATGCCGCCGGTGCTCTGGCCGATCCACACCACCACCTGATGCCCGGTGTCCTGCTCGTAGCGCCGAAGCCGCGCGTCCAGCTGCGCGCGCGTCTGTGGCGACAGGACGCCCGCGGTGTCGGTGACCCAGTGGCGCGGTGGCGGAGGAGGCGTGAAGGACGCCGCCAGCGCTGCGCCCGCCACGAGGAGCGCGATGCCGAACACGGCGGCCCTGGTGCGGATCCTCAACCTTCGCCCCTTAGAACTTCACCGCCGGCGGCTTCTCTGCGCCTTCCTGGGCCTTGAAGTACGGCCGGTCGGGGAATTTCGAACCGAAGAAGCCGGCCACGATCGCCGTGGGGAAGGTGTTCTTCTTCGTGTTGTAGCGCTGCGCCGCCTCGTTGAAGCGCATCCGCTCCACCGCGATCCGGTTCTCCGTGCCCTCGAGCTGGGCCTGCAGATCGCGGAAGTTCTGCGTGGCCGTCAGTTGCGGATACGACTCGGCCACCGCCATCAGCCGGGCGAGTGAGGACGACAGCTGCGCCTGCGCGTTCTGGAACTGCTGGAAGGCCTCCGGATTGTCGATGGTGACGTGGGTGGTGGACTGCGTCGCCTTCGCGCGGGCCTCGATCACCTGCTGCAGCGTCTCCTTCTCGAAGTTCGCCGCTCCCTTCACCGTCTCGACCAGGTTGGGGACGAGGTCCGCGCGGCGCTGGTAGACGTTCTCCACCTGGCTCCACGCCGCCTGGACCTCCTGATTGGACGCGACCAGGCCGTTGTACGCGCTCACGCCCCACATCACGAAGATCGCCGCGACGGCGACGACTGCGATCAGAATCCACTTCGCCATGAACAGGTCTCCCGGGTGACAGGCGTCACGTCAGGTGTACGCGCCGTCGGGCCATGTATTGCGCCAACATCCGCGGCGCGCCAAGGCAGATGCCCAGCGCAGGACGCTTTCATCGCGGCGCATCGGGAGAGCTCGGCGCGTCCGGCGTGGCCGGAGGGGGCGAGGGTTGTTCGAGCCGGGGCGGGATGACGTCCGGACGGCGGGGCGGTGACTGCCGTTCACCGCAGCCCAGCGCGAACGCTCCGGCCAGACCGATTGCCAGGAGGATCCTCCCCATGAAGCCAACGTGGATCCCGCCTTCCCCACAGGCAACCCAGAGCACCCACGCCCCAGACGGCAGACCCGGGTTTCTACAGCCGCCGCCGCGCGCGCCGACGCCCCGCCCGCACGCCCAACCGCTTCGCCAGCCCCTCCAGCAACGACGCCAGGCCGCGCTCGAACCGCCGCTCCGTCTCCTCCGGGGACGACAGACGCTCGAGGAGCGCCCCGGGTTCGCCCCGGCCGAAGAGCGCGCGGGTGTGGGGGAACTGCCCGGTCGAAAGCTGGGCCTCCGCGAACGCGCGCTGCGCGGCGACCTCCTCCGGCGTGGCGTTCGACTTCATCGCGTGCTGCTCTCCCGCCCGGAGCACGTGCCCGAACACGTAGTCGTCCACGTGCGCCAACAGCTCGAGCTTGGCCGCCGCGGTCAGGCCCGTGTCCGCCAGCACCTTGAGGCACTGTTCGAAGTGGCGCATCGCGTTCGGCCCGCCGGCGGCGCCCTGCATCGACGACAGCGCCTACGGGTGCCGGATGAACACCTTGCGCGTCCGGCGCGCGATGGTGGTGAGCGCCTCCTGCCAATGGTCCGAAAGCTCGTCCTCCGGAACGAGGATCTCCGCCATCAGCGCGTCGTCCAAAAGGGCGACGAGCTCGTCCTTGGTGCGCACGTAGTGGTACAGGGTCATCGTGCCGGCGCCGAGCGCATCGGCGATCCGCCGCATCGACACGGCTTCGAAGCCCTCCTTGTCCGCGATCTCCAGCGCCGCGGCGGCGATCCGCTGGCGGGTGAAGCGCGGCTGCCGCGCGCCGGGATCCGGGCGGGCCCAGATGGGTCCTTCGTCCGAACGCTTTGACAGCATGCTCGCGGCGCAGACGCTGATGCTGGCCGCCTCCGCGCGCGGATACGACTCGTGCCCGATGGAGGGGTTCAACCCCATCCAGGTCGCGAAGGTGCTGACGATCCGGCGCGGGGCGGTGATCCCGCTGGTCATCGCCCTGGGCCGCCGCCGCGAGGGCGCGCGCGTCGAGCCGCAGTGGCGGCGCCCGTTCGAGTCCGCGGTGGTGGTGCACTGAGCCGCTACTTCGCCGGGCCTGCGCGGACGGCCGGCGGCGTGGCCGACGCTCCGGTGCCGGCGGAAGGCGGCAGCGCCGGCTGGTCCGGCTCCTCCTTCGAGCCCACCTTCACGTCGGTGATCAGGATCGGCGGGATGTGCACGTAGCTGATCGACGCGTTGCGGCCCATGAAGCCGCGCGCCATGTCGATCGCCTCGGACAGCGTGTCCGCGCGCTCCCAGCCCATCAGCTCCGGCACGTGGTTGTTCTCGCTCCCGGCGACGATCACCTTCGACACGTGCTGGCGGCCGTTCTCGCCCCAGTACCACATGTAGAAGGGGTGGGCGCCGTGGTACGCGTTCCCCTTGCGGTACAGGTGCACGTACGACGGGTTCCGGGCGAACTCGCGCTCGTACTTGTGCTCCAGCACCATCGCGTCGCGCGTCTCCGGCAAGAGCCGGTTGAAGAACTCGATGTAGCTGGGGTGGTGCTCCGGGTCGAACTCGTCGTAGGCGGGGTGGCAGAGGATGATCACGCCGCCCTTCTTCACCACGGGCACGCCGCGGTTCATGTTGAAGTAGTAGCCGAGCCCGTTCACCTGAAGCAGAAGCGGGTTCAGGATCGAGTTCACGTTGTACGGCGAGATGTGCGTCATCCCGAAGATGACGATGTCGCTCTGGCCGTTCACCGGCACCGAGTACTGCTTCCACGACAGCTCGAGCGTCTTGCGGTGCGTCGGCTCGGTGGCGCCGGCGAACACGCCGATCACGTCGTAGGCGGCCGGCACCGAGTGGAAGAGCTTGCGCTTGGCGGCGCGCGGCATGCGCTTGAGCGCGTACTGCATCGCCTGGAGCTTGAGCCGGTCGAACTCGGTGAAGTCCTCCTCCCGCTTCATGAGGAAGTCCATCTGACCGTCGAACATCTTGTTGTTCAGCACGGTCTCGATGTGGAAGACCTTGAGGTGCTTGTCGATGACCCGGCCGATGCGTTCGGTCGACTGGTGCAGCTTCGAGCGCGACGGCTCCATGTAGCTGTCGGTCTCGCGGATCGTCTTCGGGTTGTGGTGCGCGCGGAGCGACTCGTAGTTGGCGAGCCCGGTGCCCACCGACTTGTGGCCGCCGTCCATCGGCACCAGGTTGATGTTCACGTAGATGAGCAGGTCGCTCTCGGCGGCGCGGCGGTTGATCGCCACCACCTCGTTCTCGCTGGTGCGCTCCAGCTCGACGATCCCGTCCGGATCCTCGGCGTCGTGGTTGTAGAAGCGGTCCGGGTAGAAGGCGTCGAAGATCTTCTGCCCCACCATCCGCTTCATCTCGGCTTCGGTCATCCGCCGGTGGAGCGCGTTCGCGATGACGATGTGGACGTCGTCCACGCCGGAGTCCGCCAGGAGCTCCAGCACGATCTCCAGCACCTGCTGCCGCACGTCCGGCGTGCGCATGGGCGGCAGGGGAAGGGAGATGTCGTCCACGGCGATGGTCACCTTCATCCCCGGCTCGAGCAGCGCGTGGAGCGGCTCCATCTCCTCGGGGTGGTTGATGGCGTAGCGGATCGCCGCGCGGACGTTGGGCAGCCCCTCCAGCGGCGGGCGGGCGTGGATCACCCTCGTGCCCACCGGGAGGTTCTCGGTCCACAGGTCCTCGCCGTAGAAGATCACCCGCGGGGGCGAGCCCTTCTCGGTGATGACGATGTGCGACTCCTCGTCCTTGAGCTTCCGGAGCGTCTTGAGCGGGCGCATGGGGTGCCTTGAGTCCTTGAGGAGAGGGTGGGGTCAGCGCAGGTCGAGCACCGGCCAGTTGTAGGCGCGCGCCACCGAGCGCAGGCGCATGTCCGGATTCACCGCCGTGGGCCGGCCGACGATCGCCAGCATCGCGTAGTCGCTGAAGCTGTCGGAGTACGCGAAGCACTGGTCGAGGCTGAGGCGTTCGCGCACGCAGTAGTCGCGGATCACGTTCGCCTTGTTGGCGCCCTCGATGATCGGCGGGATGACCTTGCCGGTGGCCAGGCCGCCCACGAACTGCATCTTGTTGGCGATGACGTCGTCCGCGCCGAGGTGGCGGGCGAGCGGTTGGATGGTGAAGTCCAGCGCACCGGAGACCAGCACGATCCGGCAGCCCGCCCGGCGCGCTTCGGCGATGAGGTCGTGCGCCTCCTTGTAGATGGCCGATTTGAGCACGTCCTCGAACAGATCCTCGGCGAGGGTGAGCAGCCGGTCCTCGGACAGCCCGGCGTAGTACCGGTAGAAGAACTCGTTGAAGACCTTGCGGTTGGTCAGATCCAGGAGCTTGAAGGCGGGGATCCCGGCGACGGTCGAGAGCGTGCGAAGCGCGATGCCGGTGATGCTCCCCCGGTTCATCGCGTAGTAGGCGTACGCGTGGACGATGTTCGTGCGGACCAGCGTCCCGTCGACGTCGTAGAAGGCGGCCTTCGAAGTCATTGCGCGGAGGCGGCACTATCTGTCACGCCTCTGGGGTGTCAACAGAGGAAGCCATGCCCGAACCCACCTCTCCGCTGCAAAACCTTCCTCCCCGCGACGGTGACGCGCCGCTGCACGAGCTGACACTCGACCAGCTCAGCGTATTCCTCTACATCGCCTTCACCGGCGAGGAGCTTCTCGAGCTCTTGCGCGGGATCGGCGCGGCGCTCAAGGGTGGCTACCGGCTGGAGTCTCTGCAGGACGCCGAACGGGCGGACGTGCTCGCGGGCGAGCTGCGCGACTACCCGAAGCTCCGCAAGAAGGTGATCGAGAAGCTGGCGGAAATCTATGAGTTCCCCGCCCTGGACGGAGTCGTGCTGCCTCCCGCCGTGGCGGAGGAGATCGCCCTGCTCGCGGTGCAGCACGACGCGACCGTGCGGATGATTTGGCGGCTCCTGGCGGATCCGTCGCCGGAGGTCAGAAAGACCTCCGCGCTCGCGCTGGATGCGCTGGTGGCCGACTACTACGGCCCGCCGCCGGGCCAGAAGGACGTAGCCGGAAAGCCGGCGCCCGCACCCGCTGCGGCGCCTGCGCCAAAGCCCGCCGAGGATCCGGACCTCAAGGAGCTCAAGAAGGAGGCGCGCCGCGCCGGAGCGATGGCCGAACGTGCCCGCGAGCGGGCGACGAACCTCAAGGAACAGCTCCGGGAGGCGCGCGCGGAGATCTCCCGCCTGGAGCGCGAGGCCGCGTCGAAGGCGAAGGAGAGCGCGCGCCTGGCCGCGGAGCTCGAGCGTGCGCGGGAGAAGCTGGCGGAGGCGCGCAAGAAGAAGGGCCACGAGGAGTTCGAGAAGCTGGAGAAGGAGCGCGCGGAGCTGAAGTCGCGCGTGGGGACGCTCGAGGAGAAGGTGCGCGCGCTCGTGGAGGAGCGGACGAAGCTGGAGGAGCAGCTCGCAGCCGTGGCCCGACAGTCCGCGCAGCGCCCGGCGGAGCCGGTGAAGCCCGCCGCCGAAGTGCCGGAACCGCCGGTGGAAGAGCTGCCCGCGACCTGGCTGTTCCCGCGGTTTACCCGCGAGTTCTACGACTCGCTCGAGCGCTGGGACCCACGCATCCAGCGCACTGCCTTCAAGCAGGCGTTCCTGTTGGCGGAGAACCACCGCCACCCGTCGCTCCGGGCGATCCCACTGGAGGGCATCCCGGGTTACTACCGCGTGCGGATCGCCACGGACGTGCGGCTGATCTACCGACGCAGCGAGAACGAGCGCGAGGTGGAGATCCTCTCGTTGATCGACCGCGAGGACCTGGACCGCTACGTGCGGCAGGCGAAGACGCGCTGATGAGAAGCTCAGCATCACCATCTGCTGAGTGAGATCCCGCAGCGTCGTTTCGATGACCTCTAAGCGCCGATCCATCGCCTCGAAGCGTTGCTCGAATCGGTGCTCGATCGACTCGAGCCGGGCGTTGGTCTGCGCGACGCCGGCGCGGATCTCCTGAAGCACCTTTGATGGTGCGGTCGCCGGCCAGCATCGGCGTCAGCATGGTCCGTGGCGGCCGAACCGGCATCCGGCGCGCGCGGCTGCTTCAGAGCCAACCGTGCGCCTGGTACCAGTCGAGGCTCTCGCGGAGCGACTGTTCGATTGGCACCTTCGCGCGCCAGCCGAGGACGCGCTCCGCCTTCTCGGTCGAGCAGGTCCACGCGGGCGCCAGAAGCTGCCGCGCCAGCTTGCGGTTGAGCGGGAGGTGCCGGCCGCTCAGCTTCGACGCCACATCCGCGGCAGCGGCCAGCCCTTTGAGCACTGCCGGAGGGATGGGCACGTTGCGGGCGCGCACGCCGGTCCAGCCGACGAGCAGATCCTCCATCTCCTGCAGCGAGAGCTCGGCGGCGGAGCAGAAGAACGCCTCGCCCACCGCCTCGGGCCGCTCCGCCAGCAAAAGGCACAGATCGACCACGTCGTCCACGTCGACGAAGGAGATCGGCCGGCGCGGGCCGAGCAGGTCCAGCCTCAGCCCGCGCCGGACGATCTTGAAGAAGGGCAGGTTCTCGCGATCGCCGGGGCCGAGGATGCGCGACGGCCGGATCACCGTGACCTCCAGCCGCCCCGCGTAGCTGAAGGCGATCCGTTCCGCCTCCGCCTTGCTCTCGCCGTACCACTCGGTGGGGCGCAGAGGATCGGACTCGCGCAGCGGCTTGTCGGGCACCGACGGGCCGCTCGCCGCCAGCGATCCGACGAGCACCAGCCGCCGGGCGCCCGTGGCGATCATCGCCTCGCACACGTGCCGGGTACCCTCCGCGTTCACGCGCATGAACTCTTCGCGGTCCGGCGAGCGGCGGATCCCGGCGAGGTGAAACACGACGTCGATCCCCTCCAACGCGGGGCGCAGCGAGGCGGGGTCCACCACGTCGCCCTCGACGATCTCCAGCCCGGCGATGCCCAGAACGTTCGAGCGGTCGCGTCGCACGAGGCAGCGGACGTCGTCCTTCCGGGCCGCCAGACGGCGGGCGAGGTGCGCGCCGACGAAGCCGTTGGCGCCGGTGATCAGGGCCTTCATGCCGGCGCGCCATAACACGCCGGGGGTGCCTCACCGCCCGGATTGACAAACATCGGGCCTGGAAAGAAACGCGAAGGGAGTGTTCTCCCCTCTGGGAAACGTGCTACAGCGCGTGACCGGCTTTGGACCAAAAGCCGTTTGTGGAGTCCCCTTGAGGGGAGGAGACGAAAAATAATGGCCGCGAAGAAGACCTCTGCGAAGAAGACCGCAGGAAAGAAGTCCGGCGGACGGAAGCCCAACGCCTCGTTCATGAAGGAGATGACCCCTTCGCCTCAGCTCGCCGAGATCGTGGGCAGCAAGCCGCTCCCGCGCACCGAGGTGGTGAAGAAGCTGTGGGCCTACATCAAGAAGAACGGGCTCCAGGACGCCAAGGAGAAGCGGAACATCAACGCCGATGAGAAGCTGAAGCCCGTCTTCGGCGGCAAGAAGCAGGTGACGATGTTCGAGATGACGAAGCTCGTGAACAAGCACCTGAGCTAGTCGTCTCCTCATCCTGTTGCACGCGAAGGCCCGCCGGAAACGGTGGGCCTTCTGCATTTGGACGCAGGTCGCGTGGACGCGCGCGGCCATGCTTCGTAGGTTGGCAGAGCCGTGGCCGCCTTCCCGCTCGTTCATCCTCCTCCACGCGCCCCTTACCGCCCGGGGGCGCGGCTGCGTGCGGCGGCGTGGGCGTCCCTGGCGGCGCTGGTCGTCCACCTCATCCCGTTCTTCTTCCCGCGCAAGGTGCCCGCGGTGGAGATCGATCTCGCGCGGATGATGACGGACGCCGAACACCGCACGCCGCTTCTGGTGCCGCTGCTCGACAACCCGCAGAGCACGCCCGCCAACCTGCGCGAAGCGGCCGAGCTGGTCCTGCCCGCATCGGTCGCCACCGCGCGGCGGTTCCTCGCCGAAGCCGAGCGGCGCGGTGCGCCGTCGGTGGAGAACGAGCTGTTGCGCGCGCGCATCTGCGCGGCCGATCGCGACCCGACCTGCGTCGAGAGTGCGCTGGCGAAGGCACGGGCGCTGGGGCCGAAGGATCCGCGGCCGGAGCTCCTCGAGAGCGAGCTGGCGGAACGCGCCGGCGATCCGGCCGAGGCGCTGGCATCGCTCATCCGCGCCCACCACAAGGCGCAAAGCGACGTGCCGCTCACGCTGCGGCTGGCCCACGCCCTGGCGCGCGCCTCGCGCGTGGAGGAGGGCGTGGCCTTGATCGACACGGTCCGCGACGCGCTGGGACCGGTGGACGCGGCGGTGGAGCGGGGCGTGCTCTGGCTGGAGGCGAACCGTCCGGCCGACGCGCGTGCCGAACTGGAACGGGCGCTCGCGCTGGACCGCCACGACGCGCGCGTCCACTACTTCCACGCGGTGGCGCTGGCGCGGCTGGGCGATGGCGCGAAGGCCGAGGTCGAATTGCGCGAGGCGGACCGCCTGGACCCGGGCGACTACCGCGCGCTGGCGATGCTCTGCGCGCTCCAGCGCGAGGACGGCCGGGTGGACGAGGCCGCCGTCTCGCGCGCGATCCTCGAGAAGCGCTTCGGCGACCGGCGCTTCGAATTCGACGAGACCTGCCCGCCCTGAGCCGCCCACTTCCCGACACCGTCCCTTTCGCCCCATTGCGCCGGTGCCTGGGTTCCGGCCACGAGGGGCCGCGGCATGGTCGACGAGGGAGTGGCGCCTTTGGCACAGCGGCTGTTCGACGAGGTCTGCGCTGCGCTGCTGGCGCAGGAACCGGCGCCGTTGTCCACCTACCGGTTGCAGCTCCACCGGGGCTTCACCCTGAAGGACGCCACGCGGATCGTCCCCTACCTGGCGCGGCTGGGGATCAGCCACGTGTACAGCTCGCCGCTTCTGGAGGCCGCGCCCGGCAGCCCCCACGGCTACGACGTCGTCAACCACGGCGCGCTCAACCCCGAGCTGGGCACGCCCGAAGACTTCGACGCCTTCGTGGCGGCGCTGAAGGCGCACGGGATGGGGCTGGTGCTGGACACGGTGCCCAACCATATGGGCATCGAGAAGGGGCAGAACGCGCTGTGGAACGACGTGCTGGAGAACGGCCCCTCGTCGATCCACGCGCGCACGTTCGACGTGGACTGGCACCCGGTGAAGGAGGAGCTCCGCAACAAGGTGCTGCTGCCGATCCTGGGGGACCAGTACGGCGTGGTGCTGGAGAACGGCGAGCTTCGGCTCTCCTACGACGATGGCGCCTTCTTCCTCCACTACTACGACCACCGTCTGCCGGTGCCGCCGCGCGCGTACGCCACGCTCTTGTCGCTCGGGCTCGACGAGCTGGAGTCGCGCATCCACCCGGGACGTCCCCAGGACGTGGAGGCGCTCACCGAGCTCAAGTCGATCATCACCGCCATCGAGCACCTTCCGCAGCCGTCGTCGGTGGACCGGGCGCGGATGGAGGAGCGCAACCGCGAGAAGGAGGTCATCAAACGCCGTCTGGCGGCGCTGGCCGACGCGCACCCGCTGATCCACGCCTTCATCGAGGCGAACGTGGACCGGGTGAACGGCGAGCCCGGGCGGCCGGAGAGCTTCGATCTGCTCCACGCGATCCTCGAGAGCGCCAGCTACCGGCTCGCCTACTGGCGCACCGCGGGCGAGGAGATCAACTACCGCCGCTTCTTCGACATCAACGGGCTGGCCGCGGTGCGGATGGAGGACCGCGAGGTGTTCGAAGAGGCCCACCGGCTGATCTTCCGCTGGATCGCCGAGGACAAAGTGCAGGGCCTGCGCATCGACCACCCCGACGGCCTGTTCGATCCCACCGCCTACTTCCTCCAGGTCCAGGAGGAGTACTTCCTGCTCCACGTCGAACGGCGCCGGCCGCCGGAGATGCTGGATGGGCCGGACGCGGAGGCCCGGTGGCGCGAGGTCACCGACCGGATTCGTCAGCTCTATCGCGAGGCGTTCCAGCGCGATCCGGAGTCCCGTCTCTTCCGGTCGCTCTACGTGGTGGTGGAGAAGATCCAGGGCGGCCGCGAACGCATCCCGGACGCCTGGGCGGTCCACGGGACCACCGGCTACCGCTTCGCCAACGCGGTCACCGGTCTGTTCGTCCCGCGCGAGAACGAGAAGGCGTTCACGAAGATCTACGAGCGCTTCATCGGGCGGTCGATCGACTTCTCCGAACTCGTCTACGAGAAGAAGAAGCTCATCATGAGCGCGTCGATGTCGAGCGAGATCAACGGGCTCGCGCGCGAGCTCAACCGGATCTCCGAGATGGATCGCCGCACCCGGGACTTCACTCTCAACGCGCTCCGGCGGGCGCTCGTGGAGCTCATCGCGCTCTTCCCGGTGTACCGGACCTACATCGACGGCTGGCGCGAGCTGGACGCGCGCGATGTCGACTACATCCGCTGGACGCTCGCCCGCGCACAGCAGAAGGACGCCACCACCAACGCCAGCCTCTACGAGTTCCTCGGCAACATCCTGTTGCGCCGCTACCCGCCGCACCTCGGCGAACGCGAGAAGGCGGTGATGCTGCGCTTCGCGATGAAGCTGCAGCAGCTCACCGGGCCGGTGATGGCCAGGGGCCTCGAGGACACCGCGTTTTACGTCTACAACCGGCTGGTGGCGCTAAACGAGGTCGGCGGCGAACCGGAGCGCTTCGGCTGTTCGGTGCACCTGTTCCACCTGCGCAACCAGGAGCGCGCGGAGAAGTGGCCGGCGGCGCTGTTGGCATCCTCCACTCACGACACCAAGCGCAGCGAAGACGTGCGCGCGCGGCTCACCGTGCTGGCAGAGCTCCCGGACGCGTGGAAAGAGCAGCTCCGCCGCTGGGCACGGCTGAACCGGAAGTTCAAGACCGCGCGCGGTGACCGGCTCATTCCGGACGCCAACGACGAATACCTCTTCTACCAGACGGTGATCGGCGCCTGGCCCATGGGGGCCACCCCGCGCGGCGAGGCGTTCATCGAATTCCGCCGGCGGATCGCCGCGTACATGCTCAAGGCGATCCGCGAGGCGAAGTCGAACACCTCCTGGGTGAACCCGGATCCGGTCTACGAGGAGGCGATGGCGCGCTTCGTCGACGGCGTGCTCGATCCGAAGAACGGGCTCTTCTTCGCCAGCGCCGAGGCCTTCAAGCGGCGGCTGGAGCTCCCCGGGCAGCTCAACGCGCTCTCTGCGGCGGTGATGAAGCTGGCCTCTCCCGGCACGCCGGACACCTATCAGGGCTGCGAGCTGTGGGACCTGTCGCTGGTGGACCCGGACAACCGCCGCCCGGTCGACTTCGGAGCGCGCGCCCGGGCGCTGAGCGAGCTGGAGCGACGGGCGAAGCGCGATCGCGCCGCGTTGTGCCGGGACCTCCGGGCCCGCATCGGAGACGGACACATCAAGCTCTACGTCATCGCCGAAGCGCTCAGGCTCCGGAAGGCGCGCGAGGCGGTGTTCCGCCACGGCGGCTACGTGCCGCTGGATGTCGAAGGGCCAGCCTGGCAGCACGTCGTCGCCTGGGCGCGGCACCACGAGGGCCGCTTCGTGATTGCGGTGGTGCCCCGGCTCGTGGTGCCGCTGGTGGAAGCACCCGAAGGCATGGCGGGCGTTCTCCGCGGGACCACTGTCCAGATTCCGCGGGAGCTCGAAAACATCCAGTTGCGCGAGGTGTTCTCCGGGCGCACGTTCGCGCCCCGGACGGGGGAGGTCGGGCCATCGCTCGATGCCGGCGAGGTGCTCGACCTGTTCCCAGTAGCGCTGCTGGAGAACGCGAACGTATGACCGCACACAGGCCCCGGTGCTGGCCGGGGAAGCCGCACCCGCTGGGCGCGACCTTCGACGGCGAGGGCGTGAACTTCGCCGTCTTCTCGGAGCACGCCACAAAGGTCGTAGTGTCGATCTTCGACCCCGCCGACCACGCGCGCGAGCTCTACCGCCTCACACTTCCTGAGCACTCCGAGCACGTCTGGCACGGCTACGTCCCCGGCCTTGGGCCGGGCACGCTCTACGGTTACCGTGCCTATGGCCCGTGGGATCCGAAGCGGGGGCTGCGCTTCAACCCGAACAAGCTCCTTTTGGACCCGTACGCGAAGGCGATCCACGGCAAGGTGAACTGGCGCTACCCGGTGCTCGGCTACGACCCGGACGAGGAGCAGGACCGCGATCTGGCGATGGACGACCGCGACAGCGCGCTCGGTGTCCCCCGCTCGGTCGTCACCGTGGACGACTTCGACTGGGAGGACGACGCGCCGCTGCGCACGCCGCTTAAGTCGACCGTGCTGTACGAGCTGCACGTCAAGGGCTTCACCCGCCTGCACCCGGAGATCCCCGAAGCGCTGCGCGGCACGTACTCCGGCCTCGCCCACCCGGCGGCGATCCGCTACCTGCAGGACCTCGGCGTGACGGCGGTGGAGCTGTTGCCCATCCACGAGGCGGTGGACGACGGCTTCCTCGTCGAGCGCGGCCTGCGCAACTACTGGGGCTACAACACGCTCGGGTACTTCGCGCCGGATCAGCGCTTCTCCAGCCGCGGCTCGATGGGCGGGCAGATCACCGAGTTCAAGGAGATGGTGAAGGCGCTGCACCGGGCCGGCATCGAGGTGCTCCTCGACGTCGTCTACAACCACACCTGCGAGGGCAACCACCTCGGCCCCACTCTCAGCCTGCGCGGCCTCGACAACCAGACCTACTACTGGCTCAAGCCGGACGAGCCCCGCTACTACCTGGACTTCACCGGGACGGGGAACTCGCTCAACGTCCGCCATCCGCAGGTGGTCAAGCTCATCTGCGACTCTTTGCGTTACTGGGTGCAAGAGATGCACGTGGACGGCTTCCGGTTCGACCTGGCCACCACGCTCGCGCGCACCGGGGATGGCGGCTACTCACGGTTCGCGCCGTTCCTCCAGGCGGTGCACCAAGACCCCGTGCTCTCAAAGGTGAAGTTGATCGCCGAACCGTGGGATCTCGGCCCCGGCGGCTATCAAGTAGGGAACTTCCCGGTGCTGTGGAGCGAGTGGAACGGCCGGTACCGGGACACCATCCGCAAGTTCTGGAAGGGCGACGAGAAGCAGATCGCCGACGTGGGCTGGCGGCTGAGCGGCTCTGCGGACCTGTATCAGCTGGGCGGGAGAAAGCCGCAAGCGTCGATCAACTTCATCACCGCGCACGACGGCTTCACGCTCAACGACCTCGTCTCCTACAGCCAGAAGCACAACGAGGCGAACCTCGAGCAGAACCGCGATGGAGGCAACGACAACGAGTCGTGGAACCACGGCGTGGAGGGGCCGACCTCCGACCCGGAGATCGTCGCTCTCCGCGAGCGGCAGAAGCGGAACTTCCTCGCCACGTTGATGGTCTCCGGCGGGGTGCCGATGCTGCTGATGGGGGATGAGGTCAGCCGCTCGCAGCAGGGCAACAACAACGCCTACTGCCAGGACAACGAGCTGTCGTGGATGCGGTGGGATCACGACGAGCGCCAGCGGGCGCTGCTCGAGTTCACCCGGAAGATGATTCGCCTCCGGCGCGAACAGCCGGTGCTGCAGCGGCGCAGGTTCTTCCAGGGCGCGCACATCTGGGACTCCCAGCTCAAGGACCTGGCGTGGTTCCGGCCGGACGGCCGGGAGATGAAGCGCGAGGACTGGGAGCTGCCTTCGGTGCGCTCCATCGGCATGCTCCTGGGCGGGGATGCCATTCCCACGCCGGACGAGCGCGGCAACCGGATCGTCGGGGACACGCTCCTGGTTCTGATGAACGCGCACCACGAGGCGATGTCGTTCACGCTGCCGGCGGTGGAGTGGGGGCGCGACTGGGAGGTGGTGGTGGACACCGCGGACGTGTCGGGGGCGACGAGGCCGTCCACGCCGGCGGGAGGGAAGATCGAGCTGGTGGGGCGTTCGCTGGTCATCCTCCGCCGGCCGGCGGCGGTGTGACTTCGATCTGCAGACGACCCACGCCTCGATTAGATTGTCTCACACATGTCGGACACCACCACCGACGGCATCCGCGTCGTCGTCAAGCCTGCCTACTGGCCGGAGCGTTCCTCGCCGGAGGCCGGGCAGTACGCGTTCATGTACACCGTGGAGATCTCCAACGTCGGAGAGCTCCCCGCACAGCTGCGCAGCCGTCACTGGATCATCACCGACGCCAACGGCCGCGTGGAGGAGGTCCGCGGCGAAGGCGTGGTGGGCAAGCAGCCGAGGCTCGCGCCCGGCGAGCGCTTCGAATACACGAGCTGGGCGATGCTCCGCACCCCTTTCGGCAGCATGCGCGGCAGCTACTTCCTGGTGCGCCCGGACGGCACGCGCTTCGAAGCGAAGATCGGCGAGTTCGCGCTCACGCAGCCGCACGCGCTGCACTGAAGGCCCATGGCCCATCGAAAGCGCGGCCTGCTTCTGGTCAACCTCGGCACGCCCGACGCGCCCAAACCTCCGGCGGTGCGGCGCTACCTGCGCGAGTTCCTGTCCGATCCGCGCGTGGTGGATCTGCCCGCGGTGCCGCGGTGGCTTCTGCTCCACCTCATCATCCTGCCCACCCGGCCGGCGAGGTCCGCGCGCGCGTACCGGCAGATCTGGTTGAAGGAGGGGTCGCCTCTGCTCGTCCACAGCCGCGCGCTGGCCCGCGCAGTGGCGGACGCGGTGGGCACGGAGCTCGAGGTCGAGCTGGGGATGCGCTACGGCAACCCCTCCATCGCCTCGGCCGTGGCGGCGCTGCGCGGAAAGGGCGTCACCGAGCTCGTGGTCCTCCCGCTCTATCCGCAGTACGCGGCCTCCACCGTGGCCTCCACCCAGGACGAGGTGATGCGGGTGATCGCCCGATCCTGGGACACGCTCCCGGTCTCCTTCGTTCCGCCGTTCTATGACGACGAGGGGTTCCTCGGCGCCGTCGAGGCGGTGGCGAAGGAGACGTTGGGCGGCGACCGGCCGGACCACGTCCTCTTCAGCTTTCACGGCGTCCCGGAGCGGCACATCCGCAAGTCGGACTGCGGTGCTGGCCACTGCCTCTCAAGCGTGACGTGCTGCGCGGCGATCGGCCCGGTCAACCACCGCTGCTACCGCGCGCAGTCCTTCGCCACTGCGCGGCTTCTGGCAGAGCGCCTCCTGCTCCCCGAAGGTGCGTGGAGCGTGAGCTTCCAGTCGCGGCTGGGGCGCACGCGGTGGATCGAACCGCACACCGACGCCACGGTGGTGGCGCTGGCGCAGAAGGGCGTGAAGCGCCTGGCGGTGGTGATGCCCTCCTTCGTCGCGGACTGCCTGGAGACGCTGGAGGAGGTGGCGATCCGCGCGCGCGCGGCGTTCCTTGGGGCCGGTGGCGAGGCGTTCGTGTTCGTGCCGTCCCTCAACGCGCACCCGCGCTGGGTGGAGACGGTGATGGCGCTGGCGCGGCGGACGGCGTCGCGCGCGTGACGCTTCAGGCCCGGACCTGCGCGTCCAGCAGCTCGCGGATGCGTTCGGGGCGGAAGGGCTTCTCCAGCACGGGAGTGGGCGTGGTGGCGAGGAACGCCTTCGCCTCGTCGGAGAAGGCGCCGCCAGTCATGAACACCACGCGGTCCGCGAGCGCCGGCGCGCGCTCCACGAGCCGCCGGTAGACCTCGATGCCGCTGGTGTCCGGCATCCGGAGGTCGCAGAGCACGAGATCGAACTGGGACGCCTCCGCCAGGCGCAGCGCTTCGCCTCCGTCGGTCGCGGTGACGACCTCGTGCTCGTCGCCGAGGAACAGCCGCAGGCTGGTGCCCACGTGCGCGTGGTCGTCGATCACCAGAAGACGCGAACGGCGCGCGGGCGGTGTGCCGGCCACGGCGGCGCCCGCATCCGTCTGCGCGGGGAGCGTGACCCGGAAGCACGCGCCGCGGCCGGGCGGGCTGGACAGCGCGATGTGCCCGCCCAGGCTCTGGAGGATCTGATGGCAGATCCACAGCCCGAGCCCGGTCCCCTCCCCGTGCGGCTTGGTGGTGAAGAACGGTTCGAACACGTGCGGCGCCACCTCCGGGGGCACGCCGCGACCGGTGTCCCGGATCTCGATCACCACGTCCCCCGCCGCGTCCACGAAGGTGCTGACCCGCACCTCGTTCTTCTCCACGGCGCCGGGTTCGATCGCCTGCGCCGCGTTCAGCAGCAGGTTCAGGAACACCTGACCCAGCCGCGACGCGTTCGCCGTCACCTTCGGAACGTCTCCGAATGCTTCGACCAGACGCGCGCGCGCGGCGATCTCCTGACGTACTAGGCGGATCGCCTGGGCGATGACCGTGCGCACGTCCACCGGTCCGCGATCGTCGTCGTGCGGCCGGGCGAAGGCCTTGATGTCGCGCACCGTCTGGCGCACGCGTTTAGCGCCCTCGCGGGAGATCTGCAGCGCCTCCAGCACCGGCGCCACCGCCCCGGGCGGCGCGTTCGCGGCGAGCGGTGGCAGGTGCCGGGACAGGCTCTCCAGGCCCGCCGAGAGGTAGGTGAGCGGCGTGTTGATTTCATGTGCCAGCCCGGCGGCGAGCGTGCCGATCGCCGCGAGCCGCGCGGACGCCGCCATCTGCGCCTCCAGCGCCTTGCGCGCGGTGATGTCGGAGTGCAGGCCGGTGATCCGCGTGGCCCGGCCGTGCTCGTCCCGTTCGACCGCGCGGCCGCGATCGAGGAGCCAACGCCAGGAACCGTCCCGCGCGCGCACCCGCATCTCCACCGCGTAGCCCGGCGTCTCACCCTTGATGTGCGCGACGAGCGCGCGGCTCGCCTTCGGGAGGTCGTCCGGGTGGGTGATCCGCACCCAGTCTTCGGGCGTGGCCAGCTCTTCGCGTGTGTAGCCGAACATCTCCCACAGCTGCGCGTTGCCCTCGAGCCTGCCGGTGCGCAGATCCCAGTCGAACACGCCGTCGCGGGTGGCCTCCAGCGCCAGCTCCAGGCGTTCGCGGCTGGCGCGAAGCTCCCGCTCCGCGTCCAGGCGGATCAGCTCGGACGCGGCGCGCACCGAGAGGATCCGCAAGGGCTGCGGATCGAAGTCGGGCGGCAGCGGCGCCGGATCCGTCGTGGCCACCAGCCCGATGCGGTCACCTTTGGGCCCGAACATCGGGACCGCGGCGTAGCTGCGCATCCCACCGCTCTCGGGGAACTCCTTGTCGAGGCCGTCGGGGTAGAGGCAGATGCTGTGCCGCAGGAGCTCTTCGCACGGCGTTCCGCGCAGCGGATATTCGAAGTCGTCCAGGAACCGGTCGCCGCTCCAGAACGCGAGCGTGCGCGCACGCAGCTCCTCCGCTTCGAAGATGCGCGCGATGAAGACGTTCTGGCGGCCGAGCAGCGTGGCGATGTGCCGGGCGAGCGCGCGGAACAGATCCGTTCCCGTCCGGAAGGACGCGTCCTCGAGCGCGCAGAGCAGCCCTTCTGCTGGTGCCACGATTGGATCCCCCACTTGCGCGGCACCATAGGCCACCGCGCGGGGGCGAGCGTAGTGGCTCGGGCGCAAAGTGACCGGGACCAGCCATGACGCCGGATGGCGCTGTGTCAGGCCTGAAAATCTCGAGGCGCAGCGGCGCGGCGGAGGCGATCGCGCACCGCGAGTCCCAGCCCCTCCGACGGTGGCAGCACCGCGACGCACACGTCGAAGCCCTGCTCATCCACCTCCCGGAGCGTCCGGTACAGCGTGCGCGCGAAGCCTGCTGCGTCGGTGGGGACCTCCAGCAACGCCACGCCCGCGGGCACCTGCGTGCCGCGGGGGGCGATGACGGCGATCTTCTGCCCGGTGCCCATCAGCGCGCCGAGGCGCTGGTGGACGTCGTAGGCCTCGGCCAGCCACACGCCCGCGCGCGGCGCGTAGTGCGAGGCGAGCATCCCCGGCGCCCGGACCTCGGTGGAGGCGCGGGGCGGGACCGGCACGCCGAGCACGCGTTCGATCTCCTCCACCGCCAGCCCGCCCGGCCGCAAGAGCGCCGGCGCGCCCCGGGAGAGATCCACGATCGTCGACTCCAGGCCGATCTGCGCGGGTCCGCCGTCGAGCACGTAGTCCACGTCATCGCCCAGATCTGCGCGGACGTGCTCGGCCGTGGTGGGGCTCACGCGTCCGAACCGGTTGGCGGAGGGCGCGGCCACGCCGCCGCCGAAGGCGCGCAGGACCTTTTGCGCCAGAGGATGAGAGGGCACCCGGAGCGCGACGGTGTCCTGACCGCCGGTGACCACGTCCAGCACGCGCGGGTGCTTCTTCAGCACGAGCGTGAGCGGCCCGGGCCAGAACGCGGCGACGAGCTTCTTCGCCGCGTCCGGCACCTCGGCCGCCCAGGCTCCGAGCGCCGACGCGTCGGGCAGATGGACGATCAGCGGATGCGATTGCGGCCGGCCCTTCACCGCGAAGATCCGCCGCACCGCCAGCTCGTTGTCCGCGTCTGCGGCCAGCCCGTAGACGGTCTCGGTGGGCAGCGCGACGAGGCCGCCCTCCCGCAGCACCTCGACGGCGATGTCGACCGGGTCCGTGGGCGTTGCCATGGCGGAAATGGGATACACCAACAACATCCTTCGCGCTTCATTCCCAGACTGAAAACCGCCTGCCCGGAGTGCCTGGAATGCTTGCCCGGCCCAGACAGTCGGAATACGACGGCGCGCCATGATCCAGGTCGACGGGCTGACGAAGTACTACGGCGACCACGCGGCCATCCGGAATCTGAGCTTCCGCATCGAGCGCGGCGAGGTGATCGGGTTCCTCGGTCTCAACGGCGCCGGCAAGACGACTACGCTGAAGGTGCTGGGCTGCGTGCTGCTCCCGACGTCCGGACGCGTGACGATCGACGGATTCGACGTCGTGGAGAACCCGCATGAGATCCGCAAGCGGATCGGCTTTCTCCCCGACACGCCGCCGCTCTACGACGAGATGACGGTCAGCGGATACCTGTCCTTCGTGGCGCGGCTGCGCCGCGTTCCTTTCGCGGACGTGCGCGCGCGCGTGGACGAGGCGCTGCAGCTGACGGCGCTCGTGGAGGTGCGGGACGAGCTGGTCGGCGCGCTCTCGCACGGGTACCGCCAGCGCGTCGGGGTGGCCCAGGCGCTGGTGCACAGGCCCGAGCTGCTCATCCTCGACGAGCCCTCCGGCGGCCTGGATCCGGTGCAGATCGTCGAGATGCGCGGGCTCATCAAGAAGCTCAAGGGCCGGCACACCGTGCTCGTCTCCAGCCACATCCTCCCGGAGATCTCCCAGATCTGCGATCGCCTGCTGGTGATCCAGGAGGGGGAGATCGTCGCGCAGGGCACCGAGGCGGAGCTGGCGGCACGGCTGGGCGCAGGCGGATCGATCGAAGTCGAAGTCCTCGGCGCCGCCGCCCGCGCGCTGGAGGCGGTGCGCGCGATTCCGGCGGTCCAGGACGCCGTGGTGCTGCGTGAACAGGACGGCGTGGTGGCGCTGAGGCTGGACGCGCCGGCAGAGCTGCGGCCGGAGGTGGCGCGCGCGTTGGTGAACGCCGGCGTGGATCTTCTTCGCATCGATCGCGGCACCCAGAAGCTGGAGTCGATCTTCCTCAAGCTCACCCAGGACCGCACCACGAAGGAGGCCGCATGACCGCCGCGCTGCTGATCGCCCGCCGCGAGCTCGCCGCCTATCTCCGCACCTGGAGCGGTTACGTGATCATCGCGGCGATGCTGTTGCTGGATGGCCTGCTCTTCAACGCCTTTGCCATGGGCGGATCGAGCAAGCGCTCGGCGGAGGTCATCTACCAGTTCTTCTATTTCTCCAGCGGCGTCACCATCACCGCCGCGGTGTTCCTGTCGATGCGGCTGCTCGCAGAGGAGCGCCAGACCGGGACGCTGTCGTTGCTCTACTCGTCGCCGGTCACCGACGCGGAGATCGTCATCGGCAAGTTCCTCTCCGCGTTGGCGTTCCTCTCCATCCTGATCGTCCTCACCCTCTACATGCCGCTTCTGGTGCTGGTGAACGGGAAGGTGTCCTTCGGCCACTTGTTCGCCGGGTACCTGGGGTTGTTGCTGCTCGGCGCCGCGTCGGTGGCGATCGGCACCTTCGGCTCGAGCTTGGCGAAGAACCAGGTGCTGGCGGCCATCCTCTCCGGGGTGATCGTCGTGGCGCTTCTGGTCTGCTGGATGCTCTCCAGCGTGACCGACCGGCCCTTCAGCGAGCTGTTCACGGCGCTCGCGCTGCACGGCAAGCACTTCCAGCCGTTCGGCCAGGGCATCGTCCATGTGCGTGACGTCATCTACTACGTGGCGGTCACCTTCGTGGCCCTGTTCGCGGCCATCCGGGTCCTCGAGGCGAGGAGGTGGCGGTGAAGACCCGCAGCTTCGTGTGGTCCATCGTCTATGTGGTGGGCCTGGTCCTGCTCTTCGTGGGCGAGCGGTTGATCGGCGCCGGCGGCGCGAGGACCGTGGTGAGCGGGCTGGGCACGCTGCTCGTGGTGGGCGCCACGGTCGTGCGCGGCATCCGGGCGCTGCGCGCGTCGGACGCCCGGCGCATTGTGGAGACGTGGCTCCTTCTGCTGATGGGCGTGGGCATCGTCGCGCTCGTGCTGTACGCCGCGCAGAGCGACGTGTGGGCAAAGCTGGGCGGCGTGGCGCTGGAGAAGACCTCACCGAAGCTCAACGGCGTGTTCTTCGCGCTGTGGCCCGCGCTCATGGCGCTCTGTCTCATCCCCACGCTGCTGGTGGAGCTGTCCTACGCGTCGATGAACCGGGCGCCGGTGGTGGAGAGCGGGCGGGTGCGGGACGCCTTGCTCTCCGGCGTCGGCGTGGCGTGCGCGCTCATCTTCGCGACCAGCGTCTACTACGTCGGCTCGGAGCGCGACGCGAAGGTGGACTTCTCCTACTTCCGCACCGCCCGGCCCGGGCAGGCCACCCGCAACATCATCCGCGGCCTCGACGAGCCGGTGAGCGTCTCGGTCTTCTTCCCGCCTGCCAACGAGGTCCGCGAGCAGGTGATGGAGTACCTGGACGATCTGCGCCGGGAGTCGCCGACGCTGGAGGTGGAGAGCTACGACTACGCGCTGGAGCCGAAGAAGGCGCGCGAGCTGGGCGTGACCGGCAACGGCACCGTCGTCCTGCAGCGCGGCGGACGCAAGGAGATGATGCCGCTGGGATTGGAGCTCGCCCAGGCGCGCGGCCAGCTCCGCAAGCTCGACGGCGAGTTCCAGAAGCGGCTGCTCAAGCTGGTGAAGTCGCGCCAGACCATCTATCTCACCACCGGACACGGCGAGCGCGGCAGCGACACCATCGGCCCGGTCGATCAGCGCTGGACGATCCGCCTGCTCCGCGAAGAGTGGGGTTCGCAGAACTACGACGTCCGCACCGCCGGGCTGGCCGAGGGGATGGGCAACGAGGTGCCCCAGGACGCCGCCGCGGTGGTGATCATGGGCCCCACCCGCGCGCTTTTGCCCGAGGAGATCGCCGCGCTCGAGCGCTACCTCGACCGCGGCGGGCGCATCTTCCTCGCGCTGGATCCGGACGCGCCCGAGGTCAACCTCGATCCGCTCCTCGCGAAGTACGGCCTGACCTTCCACCGCACGACGCTCGCCAATGACGCGGTGCTGGCCGCCCGCACGCGGACGATCTCCGACCGCGCGAATGTGCTCAGCGCGTCCTTCTCCTCGCACCCGGCGGTGACCACGCTCGGGCGGATGGGCAACCGCCTCCCGGTGGCGTTCTTCGTGGCCGGTTCGCTCGAGTCCACCAGCCGGCCCGAAGGCGTCCGGGTGGACTTCACCGTGCACTCCCACCCGAGGACCTGGAACGATCTCGACGGCGACTTCGAGTTCGACGCGCCACAGGAGCAGCGGAAGATCTACGAGCTGGCCGCGGCGGTCTCGAAGACCGATCCGAAGGCGCCCAAAGGCGCGGACGGCAAGCCGGCGGAGACGCGGATGCTGGTGTTCGCGGACTCGGACGCGTTCGGCGATCCGATCATGCAGAACGAGGGCAACGCGTACCTGGCGGTGGACGGGATGAAGTGGCTGCTCGGTGAGGACTCGTACGCCGGCGAGACCAACTCGGAGGAGGACGCGCCGATCACCCACACCCGCAAGCAGGACGTGGCCTGGTTCTATTCGACCGTGTTCGCCGCGCCGCTTCTGGTGCTGGGAGTCGGTTTCGTGTTCACCCGCCGGGGCGGGCGCCGGCGCCGTGCGTCGAAGACGGAGGCATCGCGATGAAGGCGCGCAGCGCGGCGATCCAGGGCGCGCTGGCCGTGGCCGGCCTCGTGGCCGCGTACGTCACCTGGCAGCGCCCCGAAGAGGAGAAGGGCGTCGAGGTCGTGGTGCTCGACCTGGCGAAGAAGGACATCCAGCGGCTGCGCTATGAGGACGCGCGGCGCGAGGTGGAGGTGGTCCGCGATTCGGACGGCCTGTGGATCCGCACGAAGGACAAACCGCCCCCGCCGCCGCCCGCTCCGAAGCCGCCCCCGGATGCCGGAACGCCGGATGCCGGAACGCCGGATGCCGGGACGGGGCACGACGGCGGGACGACGTCCGCGCAGGTGACCGCCGCAGCCGCGCAGAAGGGGACCGATGGGGGTGTCGCGTCGCCTTCGCCCGCGGTCGCCACCGCCACGCCTCCTCCTCCTCCGCCGCCGCCGAAGACACGCGAGTTCCGCGCGAACGAAGCCGCGGAGAACCTCTTCGAGCGCTTCGCGCCGCTGCAGGCGGTGCGCGGGCTGGGCGTGCTCGGCGACGAGAAGCTCAAGGAGCTCGGGCTGGCGGACACGCCGCGCACCATCGAGGTCGTGACCTCCCGCGGGACGCACCGGTTCCGCGTCGCCGACGAGGTCGCGGGCATCGCCTCGCCGTATCTCCGCAGCGAGGACGATCAGAAGGTCTACCTGATGAAGGCCACGCTGATCTCCGATCTCGAGTACGCCTCCAGCCGCCTGGTGGACCGCCGCCTCCACACCTTCCGCGACGACGAGTGGGACGCCATCACCGTCTCCGCGGACGGGAAGAAGCGCACGCTGACGAAGGAGAACGGCAAGCTCACCGACGCAAAGGGCTCGCCGCCGGATCAGCTCGCCACCAACTGGCAGGAGAAGATCTGGCGGATGATCGGCGTGGAGGTGCTCAGCCGCGGCGAGGACCCGGCCGCGGGCAAGCCCGAGGTGAAGCTGCGCGTCGACTACCTGAGCGATGGCCGGCCGGTCGGGTTCATCGAGCTGGCCCAGGCGGGCAACGACACCTTCGCCCGGACCGAGCACACCGCCGGCTGGGTCCGGCTGCACGGCGGCGCGGCGGACATCGTCCGCGAACGGGAGTCGGTGCTCGGCAAATAGGGGTTCAGCGCCGGAGCTGCGCGACGATGTCCGGGACGACGTCGCGCACCCGGGCGGCGAGGTCGTCCTGCAGCTCGAAGAGCAGCCCGTCCTCGTGCCTGCGGCGGGCGGTGCGCTCCACTTTCACTGCGCGGAGCACTTCCCCGGTCTCCACGTCCACGAAACGCGCGTGCGCCCGCACCGTCGTGCCCGCGCGCTGGAAGCCACCCAGGAGCACGACCTCCGCGCCTTGGATGGCGCCGATCTTCGCGCGCGTGGCCGGGTCCACGTATCGGCTCTGCGAGAACTCCAGCTCCTGGATGTCGAGGTCGATCTGCGCGCGTTCGATCAACGTCACCCCATCGGCCTGACCGAAGTCCGTCATCACCGCCTCGGTCATCCCGTCGCGCAGAAAGTCGAGATCCGCATCCCCGCTGATGTTCTTGAACGGCAGCACGCAGACGCGCACGGGGCCCGTGGCCGGTGCGCTCCGCTCCGCTTCCCCGGATGGCGCGGCGCGCGGCGGTGCGCTCGGCCTACGCGGCGGATCGGCCGGGTCGCTGGTGTGTGGGGTCGCACCCGTTTCGGGTCCGGGAGGCGGGTGGATGTATCGGCGCGAAAGGACCCCGCCGGACACGACGACGCCGGCCACGCCGAGCGCAGCGACCAGCCGCGCGCGCCGACGGGGCCTGGGCGGCCCGTGTCGTGCGCTGCTCTCGTGTACCGGCGCGCCCTGCGGGAGTTGGATGGCACGCACATCGTCCCGCGAGGTGCTCGAGCGCACCGTGGGCTGCGAGGTGCTGCGCAGCCGTTCGTGGGCGAGCTGGCCTCTCGGGTCGCCATACAGCACCTAGCACGCGAACGAGAGCGGCCGCGCCTGCGCCGCCGACAGCTCCCGCCGCGCCTGCCGCACCGCCTCGCCCAGCTCCATCCCCCGGAGCGCGCGCTCGTAGAACCGGAGCGCGAAGGTGAGTGCGTCCGCGTCGGCGATCTCCCAGCGCGGTCCGATGAAGTGGCGTGATCCGCGCAGCAGCAGCGCGGAGGCAAGGTCCGGCGCAGCGTCCGTCGCGGGGCGGAACGCCTCGGCGCTGGAGGCGTGGCAGCCGTTGGCGAACACCAGCGCGGGAGCGGACGCGCCCACGCTCCGGGCCACCTCTTCGGGGGAGACCAGCCCGTCCATGACCCGGAAGCCTCCCGGGCCGTCCGCACGCGGTTGTTCCGTGTGCCCCGCAAAGTGCAGGAGCGCGCACCCGCGCAGCGCTTCCAAAAGCGCCGCCTTCGTCACCGGCCCGCGGATGTGCCGCACTTCGCCCGCGTATCCGTCCCGGAGCAGCCCCGCGACCGCATCGCCCTCCCGGAGCGCGTGCTCCAGATCGCCCGACGGGTTGGAGACCACCACCGCGTGTGTCGCATCGGCGGACGGGAGCCGCAGGGCAGGGGAGGTCTCCGCGCGCGCGCTCACTACCCGGCCGACCGCGAAGCGCAGCGCCAAAAACTCCTTCCCGTCGTGCATCAGCTCCCACGGGACGTGGACGAGGTGGTCGTCCAGGTGCAGCCGCAGGAACCGGAGCCCGGTCTCAGCGACGTGCCGCCGGGCGCGTTCGGAGAGGGCCGCGTGGAAGAGCGTCTCTCCCAGCTCCTTCACCCGCGCCACATAGCTGGGGCCGCCGCCGGCGCTCATGAAGGCGTCGAACTGGTCCGCCATCGACTGCAACCGGACGGGGCTCACCGCCACGTCCGCGTAGGCCTTCACCGTCCCCTTGTCCGCGGCGCCGTCCAGCGCCGCGACCTTCAGCCCGCGCGCGCCGACCTGCAGCTCGAGGACGAAGAGCTCGGCAGGCTTCTTGTGTTCCGCGGCCGGTGAGCCTTCGCGCCACTGCACCCGCACCACCGGGACCGGCGCGGCCTTGCCTTGGGGCTGGAAGCTCCCGCGCGGGATGAGGGTGACGCCCTCCTGCGGCGTGAGGCGATCGGCCAGCGCCTGCGAGATGACGATTTCATCCCCGCGCGCCTCGTTCACCACCCGCGCGGCGAGGTTCACCGCGTCCCCGAAGACGTCTTTGCCCGCCTCGACGAGCGCGCGGCCATGGTGGGCGCCGATGCGGATGTGGATGGGCTCGCCGGCGCCGCGGGCGTTCTCCTCCGCGAGCTCGCGCTGCATCTGCACGCCGCAGGCGACCGCCTTCTGCGGATCCTCGAACACCGCCATGATCGCGTCGCCGATCGTCTTGACGATCCAGCCGTTGTGCCGTTCGACGATCGGAAACAGGAGCGCGTTGTGGCGGCGGACCAGCTCCAGCCCGGCGATGTCGCCCCGCGTCTCGAAGAACTGCGTGGAGCCGACGATGTCGGTGAAGAGGATCGTCACCTCCCGGGAGTGATGTTCGAGCAGCGCGCGATCGATCTCCCGCCGGCGCGCGAACAGCGTCTCCAGGTCTTCCTTGTCGCCGGCCATCGTGTGGCCGCGAGCATAATGGAGCCGGGTCAGGCCTTCCGCAGCTGAGCGACGACCTCGTTGAGCTTGCGCTGGAGATCCTCGCGTTCCCGGGCAACCCGGTTGCGCTCGAACGCCTGGGCCACCGCCTCGCGGAGCGCGTCCAGGCTGCGGAAGGGCTTGGCGAGGTAGCCTTCGATCCGCTCGCTGATGCCGGTCATGGCCTCCGGCGCGGCGGTGATGACGATCACGGGCACCCGGGGCAGCTTCGTTCGCGCCCGCCGCACGAACTCCAAGCCGTGCATGCGGGGGAGGTTCTTGTCGACGATGAGCAGATCCACCGGGCCCTGCTTGTCCAGGATCTGCAGCCCCTCTTCGCCGGACGAGGCGGTCCGCACCTCGTATCCGGCACGCGTGAGAACCCGGTGGATGAGCAGCGTGACGGCCGGTTCGTCATCGACGGCGAGGATGGTCTTCTGATCTGGCCCCCCCAAAGGACGTGCTCCCTGCGCTCAAAGTCGAAGCATTCTGACCAGCCGCGGCCCCCCCGTCGAGCCCTCCCGGAGGAGGAGGACCACCTACACGTCAGATCAATCGCCCGATCGGTCCGAGCTCGAGGTTGAGGTCCTCCGGATCGATGTCGAACCGGCGGCACAGGTCGACGATCGTCTCCTCCAGCTTCATCAGCGCCTGGCCCACGGATTCGATCTCCTCTTCCGTGAGGGTCTTCTCCTCCATCCGGCGGATCGCCTGGCGCTCCATCAGCTGCCGGAGGAATTCGACCAGCGTCAGCACCAGCCGCACCACCGAGCGCTGGACGTCGTCGGGATCGGCGTTCCAGCGCGGCGCCCGGTTGACCTCGCGCTCCAGGTGCCGCCTCATCTGGTCGATCTCCTTCGCCGCGACCGGCTTCACCCGCCGGGCCGACGCACGCTTCTTCCTCGCCGTCACAAGGGCTCCTCCGGGCCGAAGCCCCACGCCGGCGCCGGGCCGGAGACGAACAGCCGCCAGTCGCCTTCGAGCCCGGGGGCCTTCTTCACCCGGCGAAGCCAAGCGCGCCCTTTGCCCCGGTCCACCAGATGGAACACCGTGGCGCGCACCGGCCCGGGCCCTTCGGTGCGCTCGGCGCGTTCGGCGCGGATCAGATCCGCGACCATGGCGCGCACCGGTTCGAGCTCCGGCACCGAACGCCGCCGACGCTCGGCCTCCGCGCGCGCGCGCAGGAACGCCGCGCCGCTCGAGCGCGGCTCTCTGGGCGTGGTCGCGGGCGCCTGGCTCGCGGAGCCGATGAGCCGCAGCGTGAGCTGTTCGCGCCCGCGGACCCGTCGAAGCGCCTGCCGGAGCGCACGCCCGCGCGGGCGGAGCGACGAGGCGAGCGTGCGGACCGAGTCTGTCGTCGTGCCGAATCGGAAGGGGAGGAGCGCTTCGGCCTTCCGGTGCGCGGCGCGGACGATGTGGTCGTACCGTCGCAGCGCTTCGAGTCCGGCGTCGAGCGAAGTCCCCTCCGGCACCTCGCTCACCAATACGGTGAAGCCACCGGCGCGGACCAGACGCAGGGGCCCCTTGCCGAGCGCGCGGACGCGAGGTGGTGCTTTCAGCCCATCCACGAGGGCGTAAACGACGAGCATCGGGTCAGCGGAGGCGAGGAAGCGCCGGTGGCGCGGTGGGGCGG